>DATDIE010000151.1:0-7287 GCA_036521235.1 Acidimicrobiales bacterium
AGCCGGTCGCCCGGACGGGCATGCGGCTTGGCCGAGTTCGCACCGGACGCCACGATGGTCTCGAAGGCACTCGCCTCGGCACCCCGCTCCCGCATGGCATGGTCGAGGGCGGCGGCGAACTGGGCCTCGGTCAGTGTGGCCCCAGTGCTCCTCGCCTTGGTCGGTCGACCCACTGCGACCAGCAGGGGCACGGCGGCAGCCAGCGCCCCATCGGCGATGGACGCGGCCCGCTCCATGCGGGCCACCTCGCCGGCGTCCTTGACGACGCGCAGGCTCTCGACCAATCCCCGGGTCGGCGCCAGCTGTGCCGCCGCGAACAGCTCCTCCCACGAGCGCTGGCCGGACCAGGTGACGTGGTCGGCCTCGAGTCCGAGCGACCGGACACCAGACGACGCGGCGACCAGCGCCTCACGTTGCCCCTGGGCGCCGGCGACATGGATCTCGATCTCCGCACCCACCCCGGCCGCCTCCAGCTGCTGGCTCGATTGGGTCCGGTACCTCCCGTCGGTGGTCAGCATGGCCAGGCTCGGTGTCACCAACAGGAGCCCGGCCGACCCGGTGAACCCGCTCAGCCAACGGATGTTGGCCGGGGCGGTGACCAACAGGGCGTCCACCGGGGCGTCGTCGGGTCCGGCCGCGTCAAAAAGAGCCCGCAACCGAGCGACGCGGCCGGTGACATCGAGGGGGCCCAACGTCCCGCTGGCCGGCTCGGTCATTCGACCGGCGACGCCGTCAGGAGGTGGTGCACCGCCTCGACGGCCAATCGGTAGCCGATGCCTCCGAAGCCGGCGATACAGCCCTGGGAGACGGGGGCGATGACCGAGGTGTGCCGGAACGGCTCCCGGGCGGCGGGATTGGAGAGGTGCAGCTCGACGACGGGGCCGTCGAAGGCGGCGACGGCGTCGTGCAGCGACCACGAGGTGTGGCTCAGCGCGCCGGCGTTGACGATCAGGGCGTCGGCCGTGCCGCGGGCGGCGTGCACGGCCTCGATCAGCTCGCCCTCGTGGTTCGACTGGAGATGGCGGAGCTCGAGGCCGTGGGTAGCGGCGGCGGCCTCGGCGCGCGTGACGTGGTCGTCGAGGGTGGCGGTCCCGTACACCGCGGTCTCGCGCTCGCCCAGCAGGTTCAGGTTGGGGCCCGAGAGGAGCAGGACCGTCGTCATCGGCCGCTCACCGGCGTGCGCCCATGTCCGCCAGGGTAGCGACCACGTCGTCGCCGGCCACGCCGCGGACCGGCTCGACGCCGTGGGGCCCGTCGAGCACGAACGTGAGGTCGTGCTGTGCCTTCTTGTCGCGGGCCATGAACTCGACGAGCTCGCGCGCGTCGGCGTCGGGCGGGAGTTCGGTGGGCAGGTCGAAGCTGTTGATGACCCGCCGGTGCTCCTCGACGCGCGGCTCGTCGATGCGCCCGAGCCGTCGGGCCAGGCGCGCCGCGAAGAGCAGTCCGATGGCGACGGCCTCGCCGTGGCGCAGGTCCCAGTCGTGGTGGTCGGCCAGCGCGGCACCCTCGAGGGCGTGGGCGAGCGTGTGCCCGTAGTTCAGGACCATGCGGCGCGCCCCCTCGCGCTCGTCGTCCGCCACGATCGCCGCCTTGATGGCGACGCAGCGCGCCACCTGCTCGTCGATGGGCTGGTCTGCCGTCGGCGCCTCGCCGAGGAAGGCGTACTTGGCGATCTCGCCGCGTCCGCACGCCAACTCGCGGGGCGGGAGCGTGGTCAGCGTCTCGGTGTCGCACAAGACGGCGTTGGGCTGCCAGAACGCGCCGACCAGGTTCTTGCCCTCGGGGAGGTTCACCCCCGTCTTGCCTCCGATGGCCGCGTCGACCTGCGCCAAGAGCGACGTGGCGACGTTCACGTAGGCCGTGCCGCGGTGGTACGACGCAGCGGCGAAGCCCGCGACGTCGGTGACGATGCCGCCGCCGACGGCGATGACGACGTCGGCGCGCGAGAGCCCGGCCCGGGCGAAATGCCGGGCGAGCGTCTCGATCGTCGAGAGCCGCTTGGCGTCCTCGCCGTCGGGGATCACGAAGAGCTCGGCGGGCAGCCCCGGGTCGAGCCCGTCGACCCAGCCCGCGTCCTTGACCGCCTCCTGCGTCACGATGGCGGCGGACTGCGCGCCCGGCGGCAGGAACCGCGCCACCTCGTGGCGGGCGCCGGGCCCGACGAGGACCGGGTACGAACGCTCGGCGAGGTCGACGGAGAGGGCGTGCAGGGGCATGGTCGGGGCGGCTAGGCCGAAGGTGTGGTTCTCGACGACCGCGTGGGCGGGGCCTCGTCGGACGGGCCGGGCGTCGCGTCGCCCAGTCCCGCGGCGGCGATGACGCGGTCGGCGACCTCGTCGGGCGACAGGTCGTCCACGTCGATCACCTCGTCGGCCAGTTCCGCGTAGTACGGCGCCCGTTCCTTCACGAGGCGGACCATGGCTTCGGCGGGGTCGTCCCCCAGGAGGGGCCGGCCGATCCCGGCGCCGACGCGCTCGGCCAGCCGCTCCGGGCGCGCCCGCAACCAGACGATGGTGCCGCTGGCGCGGATCAGCGCCCGGTTCTCCGGGCTGAGCACGGCCCCGCCCGCCACGGAGAGGACGGTCGGGGTTTCCTTGCCGCACGCAGCGGCGAGCACCCGGGCCTCGGCCGTGCGGAAGGCCGCCTCGCCGTCACGCGCGAAGAGCGCGGGCACCGTCAGCCCGGTGAGCGCCGCCACGTCGGCGTCGGAGTCGCGGTACTCCCACCCGAGGCGACTGGCGACGAGGTGGCCGGTCGTCGTCTTGCCCGCGCCCATCATCCCGACCAACAGGATGCGGGTGGTGGTCACTGGGCCGCGCGGTCCGGCCCGGCGTTCGGACGCCCCGTGGCCGAGGACGGGGTGGCGCCGAGCGTGGCGAGGTAGCCGTCCCGGTTGCGCACGACCTCGGCGAGGGAGTCACCCCCGAACTTGCGGAGCGCCTCGTTGGCCAGGACGAGCGCCATCATCGACTCGGCGACGACGCCCATGGCCGGCACGGCGGTGACGTCGGTGCGCTCCTTGAAGCTGACCGTCGATTCCTTCGTCACGACGTCGACCGTCTGCAGCACCGGGCGATTGAGCGTCGCCAGCGGCTTCATGGCGACGCGGGCGACGATCAGGGCGCCGTTGGAGATGCCGCCCTCGATCCCGCCGGCGCGATCGGTTGGACGCACGTACCCCTCCGACTCCTCGTACGCAATGGCGTCGTGCGCCTCCGAGCCCCGGCGCGAGGCGTTGTCCCATCCCTCGCCGATCTCCACCGCCTTGACCGCCTGGATCGACATCAGCGCCTGCGCCAGGTTGGCGTCGAGCTTGCGGTCCCAGTGGACGTGGCTGCCGAGCCCGACGGGCACGCCGTACGCCAGCACCTCGGCGACGCCGCCCAGCGAGTCGCCGACCTTGGCGGCGGCCTTGATCTCGGCGACCATCTTCGCCTCGGCGGCGGGGTCGAAACAGCGGACGGCGCTCTCGTCGACCTTCTCGAGGTCGCTCGGACCGGGTCGCGGGCTCTCGGGCGACGTCGTCGCGTCCCCGAGGGCGACGATGTGGCTGACGATGGACGCGCCCAGTTGGTCCAGCAGCAACTTGGCCAGGGTGCCGGCGGCGACGCGGGCGGCCGTCTCGCGGGCCGAGGCGCGCTCGAGCACGTCGCGGGCGTCCTCGAAGCCGTACTTGAGCATCCCGGGCAGGTCGGCGTGCCCCGGGCGCGGCTGGGTGAGCACCTTGCTCGGGGCGCCGGGCTCGGGTGACATCTCCTCGGTCCACTTCGGCCACTCGGTGTTGGCGATCTCGATCGCCACGGGCGAGCCGAGGGTGCGGCCGTGGCGGATGCCGCCGAGCAGGGTGATCTCGTCGGCCTCGAAGCGCATGCGCGGGCCGCGTCCGTAGCCGAGGCGGCGGCGCGCCAATTCGTGCGCGACGTCGGGCTGCTCGACGGGCAGGCCGGCCGGCAGGCCCTCGACGATGACGACGAGGGCTTTGCCGTGGGATTCGCCGGCGGTCAGGAAGCGCAGCACGTCGCCACGCTACCGGACACCCGAACGGCGGCCGGTGGCCCGATCACCGCCGTGACCAGGTCGGAGTGACCCCTGACTCAGGAGTAGAAGGGGTTCTCGCCGCCGCCGTGGTCGGTCACGTCGAGGATCTTCGTGAGCTCGGGGACCTCTTCGAGCAGCGTCGTCTCGATCCCCTGGCGCAACGTCATCTGCGACATGGCGCAACCCTGGCAACCGCCGGAGAGACGGAGGTACGCCGTTCCGTCCTCTTCGTTCAGCGCGACCAGGTCGGCGCGCCCGCCGTGGCTGGCGATGGCGGGGTTGACCGACTGCTCGATCACCGCGACGACCCGGAGCGCGAGCGGGCTCGAGATCCCCTGGGCGAGGACCTCGGGCGGCACGTTGGCTGCGACCTCTTCGGGCGCCGGCGAGTTCGGGTTGACGAGGACCAGTCCCCCGCCGTTGTCGTCGGACCACTCGAGGCGGGCGCCGCGGAGTCGGTCGACGCTGCCGGCGGGGATGACGATCTCGAGGTCGTCCTGGGTGGTGCGCTCGTCGCCCTCATCGGCGTCGGACGTCGCCTGGAAATAGAGGTCGTAGACGAACGAGCCCGCCTGCACGCCGCGCACCTCGAGCCACAGGCCGAGGCTCGTCGGGTCCGGCTCCTGCCCGATCGCGTCGGTCACCACCTTGTAGGCCTCGGGGGTGAGGCTCACGAGGGGGGCGGTCGGCGTCGTGGCCTGGAGGTTCTCTGTGGTCGTTGCCATGCGGCGAGTCTACGGGCTAGCGACGTGGTCTGGTCAGGCTGCCGCACGGGCGTTGCGTGAATCGTTCCTCGCTATCTCCACAACGCAATTTCGATGCGGCGGCGATCTCAAAAATGCAATTCCAATGCAACTGTCGACCAAACGGGTGTACGGTCCGCACAGGCAGCAATTGCGGAGGTCAGGGCCATGCGGCAGTCCATGGGACGATTCATCGTCGGTCTGGTGCTCGTGACGGGAGTGGGCGTCGGAACGGGGCTCGGGGTGGCGCTGGTCGCGCCCGGCATCGCGGGAGCGACCGCGCCATTCACGGTAAACGACACCGGTGACTACCCGTTGGCGTCCAGCGGCGGTACGACCTGCGTCTCCACGAACGACGGCAGCTGCACGCTGCGCGCCGCCATCGAGGCCTCGAACAACCTGGACGCTCCGATGACGATCGACCTACCCAACGGCACCTACACGCTCAACGATGCCACTTACGGCTCACTCGTCATCGACGACCTCTCGGGCGGTGTCGGCCAGTTGGTCACCATCCAGGGCAACAACGCCAGCCTGGCCACCATCGAAGCCAGCGCGACGCAAGGCGCCGCGACCACCCGCGTCCTCAAGGTCGACCCCGATGCGGCAGCCGACATATCGGGCGTGACCATCACCAACGGTGACTCCTCCAACTCAGGTGAGGTCGGCGGCGCCATCCTCAACTGCGCGACCTTGACCCTCACCGCTTCTGTCGTCTCCGATAGCCAGACCAATGCTGGAGAGGGCGGCGGGATCTACACGGAGTCGGCGGCCAACACCACGCTGGTCGAGGACACGATCATCGGCAACTCGGGCTCCGCGGGTGGTGGGATCTACGCCGACGCCGGGACGATGGACCTGAACGGTGTGGTCGTCAGTGCCAACACTGCCTCGGGCGACGGCGGCGGCGTCTACACCGCCGGCACGGACCTGACCGTGACGGGCAGCACGATCGGAGGGACCGGCAGCGGGGAGACGGCGACCAACGGCAACACCGCGCAGGGCGGTTCCGGAGGGGGTCTGGCCCTCTTCGGCGGCACGGCGACCCTGTCCGACAACGTGATCGGTGAGACCGACCCGACGCAGGGGAACAAGGCGGTCAATGGTGACGGTGGCGGAGTATTCGACTCCGTCGAGGACCCGAGCTTCACCGGAGACGACATCAACGACAACACGGCGGACAACGGCGACGGTGGCGGCCTGTACGTGGCGAACGGCACGTCGACCTTCACCGACGAGACGATCGTGAACAACTTGGCCGTCTTCGACGACACCGAGGGAGGCGACGGTGGCGGCGTGTACATCGACGATGGCAACAACACCTTCTCAGGCGGGAACATCTTGCAAAACACTTCTGAAGATGGCGACGACGGCGACGGTGGTGGGGGCGGTGTGTACATCAACAACGGCACCAACTCGTTCTCCGACGGGACGGTGGCGACCAACAGCGTGACGGACGGGGGCTACACCGGCGGCGGCTTCGCTGTCGAGGGCGGCACGAACGCATTCACGAATGAGACCATCGGTGGCCCCTCGTCAAGCGACGGGAACACCATCACAGAGGCGTCCGCGCCCTTCGGCGCGGGCGGTGGCGTCTATGTCGACGGAGGAACCAACACCTTCACCGGCACAACCGTTGACTCCAACCAGGCCTACTACGGCGGCGGCTTCTACTACCAAGGCGGGATCAACACGTTCTCCGGCGGCTCGATCGACTCCAACCAGGCGTACGCGGGTGGCGGCGCCTACGTCGACGACGGGACCGAGACGTTCACGCAGGCGGACATCAGTTCGAACATGGCGTCCGAGGCCGGGGGAGGTCTCTTCATCTACGTCGAGGATCCCGCCACGCCGACCACGGTCACGGCGTCGACCATCAGCCAGAACACGGCCGAGGGGATCTCGGGTGCGACGGTGATCCTCGGTGACGGTGGCGGCATCCTCGCCGAGAACTGTGACCAGCCGAACCAGATCAACCTGACGAACGACACCATCGCCGGCAACAGGGCCGGCGGCGTCGGCGGCGGCTACTACGGAACGGACCAAGGGGAGTGTCAATCGGGCGGCCCGAATCAGCCGGCGGCCAAGTCCGAGGCCACGGCGCACGTGGTCACGGCGGGGACCACGGACTTCGTCTTCGACACGATCGACGCCAACACGTCAGGTGAGGGTGGCGGCAACATCAACACGGACGACGACTCCACGCTCGACGCAGCCCAGACGATCATCGCCGACGGGGTGTCGGGCGGGATCGAAGGCGACAACTGCACCTTCATCGACGGGGGGACACTGACCTCCCTCGGCTACAACCTCATCGACGACACCACGTGTGGCACGCCGGGAACGGGCGACATCATCGGCCAGAGCCCCCGGCTCGGGGCGTTGGGCGCCAACGGCGGGCCGACGAACACCGACCTGCCGGCCACAGGCAGCCCGGCCATCGGCGCCGTGCCGGCCGCGGTCTGCATGGCGACCGGGGTGACGACCGACCAGCGGGGCAACGCCC
>DATDIE010000152.1:0-10882 GCA_036521235.1 Acidimicrobiales bacterium
CGTGGGCGAAGACCGGCTCGCCGATCGGCTGGCCGCCGAGGACGAGCACGTCCAGTGCGCGGTGGCGGGAGTCCTGGTCGGCGTCGGCCCGCACGACGATCCCCTCGCCCGGGCCGTGCACGGCCAGCTGCCCGGAGTGGATCGGGTGGGCGTCGGGCCCGACCGTCCCGCGCCCCGACAGCACGTACACCAGCGCGTTGAACGGGCGGGGCCACGGGAGCACGAGTTCAGCGCCGGACTCGACGGTGGCGTGCACCAACGAGATCGGCGTGTGCGTCGAGCCGGGGCCGTGGTGGCCGCCGACGTCGCCGGCGATCACGCGGACGAGTGCGCCACCGTCGGGAGTGGTGAGGAGCAAGACGTTGTCCGCCTCGATGCCCTGGTAGCGCGGGTCGATCATCTTGTCGGCGGACGGCAGGTTCACCCAGAGCTGGATTCCGTGGAACAGGCCGCCCGACGCGATCAGCTGCTCCGTCGGGCGCTCGATGTGCAGGATGCCCGCACCCGCCGTCATCCACTGCGTGGAGCCGTTCGTGATCAGGCCGCCACCACCGATGGAGTCCTGGTGCTGGAACGTCCCGTCGATCATGTACGTCACGGTCTCGAAGCCGCGGTGAGGGTGCCACGGCGTGCCCTTGGGCTCGCCGGGCGCGTACTCGACCTCGCCCATCTGGTCCATGTGCACGAACGGGTCGAGCTCGGCCAGCGGGACGCCCGCGAAGGCGCGGCGCACCGGGAAGCCCTCACCCTCGTAGCCGGCGGGCGCCTCGGTCACGGCCTTGACCGGGCGGACCGTGGCGCGGTCTGCGGGCGGGGTGACGCGCGGGAGCACCAGGGTGTCGGGGACGGTCACTGCGGGCATGGCGATCTCGCTTCCTCTCGGAGCCGCCGTGCGCTCTTGAAGGCAAGGCCCGGCGGACAAAGGTGAAACCCGCCGGGACGACGTTCTGTTCCAGGGGCGGCCGGCCCCCTGGCGATCAGGACGCGTCGAGCCGGGTCACCTGGTCGGCGGTGAGAGTGAGATCGGCGGCCGCGGGCGACGCGATGGCCGTCTCGGGGCGGCTGCTGCCGGGGATCGGGATGACCCGGGAGCCCTTGGCGAGCATCCAGGCCAGCGTCACCTGCTGGGGGGTGGCGCCGACCTCCTCGGCCACCGCGGCGAAGGCGGGGTGGGTGTGCTCGATGTCGTCGGCCCGCCCGATGCCGCCGAGCGGGCTCCAGGGGATGAACACGAGGCCGAGCTTCTCGCAGTGCTCGAGCTCGCCCTCCGACGAGCGGAAGCGCGGCGAGAACTGGTTCTGCACGCTGACGAGGCGGCCGTTCAGCACCTTCTGCGCCTCGTCGATCTGCGCCACGTTGGCGTTGGAGACGCCGGCCATGAGGATCTTGCCCTCGTCGAGCAGGTCGGCCAGCGCGCCGACCGACTCGGCCCACGGGACCTTGGGGTCGGGGCGGTGGTACTGGTAGAGGCCGATCGCGTCGACGCCGAGGCGCTTGAGCGACGCCTCGCACGCCTCCTTGATGTAGGCGGGGTCGCCGTGCACGGTCCAGCTGCCGTCGCCGGGACGGCGATGGCCGCCCTTCGTCGCGACGAGCACGTCGTCGGTGGGCTTGCCGTAGGCGGCGAGCGCCTCGGCGACCAGCTCCTCGCCGTGGCCGTGCTCGGCGACGCCGAGGGAGTACGCGTCGGCGGTGTCGATGATGGTGACGCCGGCATCGAGTGACGCGTGGATGGTGGCGATGGCCTGGCGGCGGTCGGGGCGGCCCTCGATCGAGAGGGGCATCTCGCCGAGGCCGATCGCGCTCACGGTCCGATCGCCGATGGGGCGTTGCTGCATGGGTCCTCCTCGTGGAGACGAGCGGGTCGGCATCTCCGCAACGGCCCGACGTTACCGGCGACCGTCGCGGCCGCGCACGGGGACCGGCGGTGCCGACTCGGCGTCAACCGAGGTGGCGGACGACGTGGAACGTGATGCGGGTGAGCTCGGTGTCGTCCGTGATCGGCCCGGCGTGGGCGGCCCGCCGCCGTAGGGCCTCCACGTCCGTCTCCCCGGCACGTCGGACGTCGGCGGTCGTGATCTCCGCGAAGGTCAGCTGGTCGATGGTGTCGACCTCTATCTCGACGCGGCCGACGCGGTAGCGGCCGCCGACCTTGGCGTGAGGGCGGCGCCATAGCCGGAACGAGACGGTGATGTCACCGCCGGCGATGTCGTCGTGCAGCTCCTTGCTGAACTCCACCGAGGCGCGACGTTACGACTCGGGCGGTGGTGCGTGTGGTTCAGCCGTACTGCCAGACCCGCACCCAGTCGAGCTTCGTGGTGGCCCGCGCCGCCGTGTTGGCGGTGGCAGCATCGCCACCGAGGCCGAGCGCCGCGGTGAAGGCCAAGAAGAACGGTTGGTTGAAGGGCTCGGGCGCGGTGTCAGGGCTGGTCACATACGGCGCGTACGTGTCGGTCATACACGGGGTCCCGTTGAAGTACGTCGTGATCGTGGTCGGCGTCCATGACAAGGCGTAGGTGTTGAACCCGCCGATGGGCGAGGCGCCCGAGACGCTGCAGCCGCTCGTGTCGCTGGCGTTGGGGTCGTTCGCCGAGCCCGGGTAGTGCACTGCCGGGTAGTCAGCGTTGGCCTCGCTCGAATAGAACTCGCCGTAGTCGATCTCGCCGCTGTCCGGCCACGGCCCGTACAGAGTCTCGTTCTCGGGGTACAACCACAGCGTCTCCTGGTTGCCCTGCGTGGTGGTGTCCGGAAGCTCGGCGCTTACCTGGAAGTAGCCGTACTGCTGGCTGAAGAGCTGGTAGGAGGTCACCATGCCGCCCTGCCAATTCGTCGTGAATGACACGCCACCGGGGCCCGTACAGGTCGACGGCAGCAGCGTCTCGATGACGGACAGGTTGAGGTAGCCGTCCGCCTCCGAGATCGTGTTCGGGTTGTTCACGTAGCAGACCTGGGCCGTCGACCCGGTGGTGTACCCGCTCGTGGCGGTCAGCTGCGGCGCCCACTTGGTCGTATCGAGCGACGTCCCGTTGAACTCGTCGTCGAACGTGCACGACCACGACCCATTCGGCGGGGCGATCGGCGGTGCCGAGCTAGAGCACGAGGTGGGTGGCTGCGTCGTCGACGTGGTGGTCGTTGTCGAGGTGGAGGAGGTGGTCGTCGTCGAGGTCGACGAGGTGGTCGACGTGGAGGTGGTCGTGGTGGGAGGTGGCAGGTGGAACGCCTCGGCGATCGCCAGCGCCAGGAGGAACCAACTGAGCTCCCCCGACGAATCGCAGAGGTTGAACAACGCCTGGAGCAGGTTGCACGACGTCGTGTAGGCGGCATCCTCGGCGGCGGTCGGTGAGGCTGCGACGCCTGGGCACGAGCCGACGAGGCTGGAGAGGACACCGAGCGCGCCGCAGGTCGGGGCGGGGAGCGCGGCGGATGCGTCGAGACCCTGGCCGGGTGCGGCCAGGGAGGGGGCGGAGGGTCCCGGTCCCGACAGCCCGATCACGAGGGCGATGGGCAACAGCACGAGCAGCACGGCGCCGAACGGCGCGAGGACGAGCCGCCAGGTGCTGCCTCGGCGGACGTGCCTCGGTGTATCTGCACCTCGAGCGTGCTTCGGGCCTGCGGCCCGCACGTGTCTTGGTCCCGCCACTCGGACTTCCTTTCCGGTTCCGCCTCCGGTCCAGCGAATGGACGCCCCCTCGTATCTGCGTTGGAAACTCGCCTTGCGGGTGAAACTTGTTCGAAATTTGGAATTTGCCCTTGGGCTCGCGCTCTCGCCCAGCCCCTCTATTCAGGTCTGACGCGTGGTGACCGAACGCTTGCTGGGGCCCCGCGGCAACGGCCGGTCTCATTTTCGCTCACGACGGCGGTTTCCGGGGGGATCGTGCGCCCACTCGGGCCAGGGTCGGGCGAAGGGGAGCGCGGATCGAAACGCGTTGTGAACCTCGTTCACTCCCCCTACTGAACGATGTACAGTTCGTGGCAGGCGGCTCTCTCAGGAGGGGATCACATTGGCGCGGATGGCGGTCGGCCGGACGACACACCTGACGAAGGAAGAAGTGGCGCGCGAGGCGTTGGCGCTGTTCGACGCCGATGACGTGGCCTTTTCGATGCGAGCCTTGGCGACGCGCCTCCACGTGAGCCCGGGCGCGCTCTACAACTATTTCGACGGCCAGGGTGAGCTGGTCCAGGCGGCGGTCTCCCTGGTGTGGGAGGAGTCGATCGCCGACTTCCTCACTCTCGTCTCCGACCCGGTCGGCGATCCCGGCGATCCGGTCGAGTTCCTCATCGGTGCGGCGATCTGTGCCCGCCGGGCCTTCGGTCGGCACTACCGGATCGCGCCGAACCTCGCCCTGCCGCCGCCGCAGGGGGACAGCCGCCTGGCCGGCAGCCTGGCCATCTTCAGCAGCCTGCTCGAGTCGGCCGGGCTCCGGGGCGACGACGTCGGTGAGGCGTTCTTTGCGTACACCACCTACACGCTCGGAGCGATCCTCTACCGGAGCCACCGCCGCCTGGGCACGGAGCGACTCGGCGTGGACCCGGACGTGCACGCCTTCTCCTCCGCCGCGGCGCGCCCCGACGACGCACCGCCGGCGCGGACCGAGACGCTCGAGGGCGTCGACCGGGCCATCGCGGTGACCGACTCCGACGAGGAGGCCGAGGAGCGGATGTTCGCCCTCGGCCTGCGCCGGCTCCTCGAGGGCTTCGGCGTCCGGTCCCGCGAGGTGGTCGCCGTGGGAAGCGCCACGTAGTCAGCTCCGGCGCCACCTACCCCATTTTGGCGGCCTGACCTGGCCGAACCCGGTCGCAACCCGGCCTTTCGACAACGGGCGATCAACCTGGCGGCGCACCTGGGCCTGCAACCCTTTGGCGATTTTTTTGCTCAAGGTATTGCAACCGGGCGTCGATATCTCCGTTGGCGAGGCACCAGAGGCGGTTCCCCCCACGAAAACCAGGGTTCGATGGATGCTGACAAACGAGGTACTTGAGTCCTCTCTAGATCTCCCGGCGAGCCCCTCTCCTCCCACGGGCCCGCAGGACGCCTCGTCGGCCGACGGGACGGCGGCGCGGGCCACCGGCATCGGGCCCCCTCGCTCCCCGGGTGATCGCCATGGATGAGCTGCAGCCCTTCACCCGCGGTTCCGCCGCGGCCGGGTCTGTCCTCGACGTCGGCGAAGCCGTTCCTCCCGAGCAGGACCAGGACGAACCGAGCCGCCGCGGTTCGCGCCTGAGCGTCTACGCGTTGACGGCGGGTCTGTGTCTCGGCGCCGTCGCCCTGCTGTGGTGGGGACCGCTGCACGGGGACGGGCCGGTGAGAGGGTTGATCCCGCAGCCGGCGATGTTCGTGGTCGTCGGCGTGCTGTGGGTGGCCGCGAGCTGGGCCCCCGTCCGGCTCCACTACCGAGGGCACTCGTACTTCATCATGCTCGGCGAGGTGCCCGTGCTGCTCGGGTTGGCCTTTCTCTCCCCGGTACTGCTCGTCCTTTGTGTCGCCTGCGGGGAGCTGGCAGACGTCCTGAGCCCCCGGAAGCCGCCTCCCATCAAGCTGGCGTTCAACCTGGCCTCGAGCGCCTGCTGCACGGCGGTCATCGTCATCGTGTACCGAGAGTTGCTGGGCACCCACATTCCGGTGAGCCTGGAGGGGTGGATGGCCGCCGCCGCGGCGCTCTGCATCCAGGCCGTCTTCAGCCTCCTCATGGTCCGGATCGTCATGCGGTTGTACGGCCAGACGCACGAGCGGGGAAGCGGGATCGAGTTCACCATTACGGCACTGCTCGAAATGGCGAGCATCCTCTTGGCCCTCGTCATCCTCGACACGGCGTGGTTCAGCCTGTGGGCGGTGCTGCCGCTCGTGCTCCTCGCCGTCCTCATCATCGTGGCCTATCGCGGCTACGTCCGACTGTCGTTGCGATTCGCCTCGGTCGAGAGGCTCTACGACTTCAGCCGTGAGCTCAGCACGGCCAGCCTCGAACCGTCATCGATGCGAGCAGACGTGTTGCGTCAGGTGTGCTCCGTCATGCGTGCCCGCCACGCCGAGCTCGTGCTGGCGGAGCCCTCGAAGATCCCGCGTCGGGTCTCGCTCGACGACGGCGGGCTGTCCGACCTCGAGCCGGTGCGCCTGGAAGCGTCGTCGATCGTGTCCCAGGCCATCTCCTCCGGTGTGGCGTCGCTCCACAACCGGTCTGGACGCAACGGGGACCTCACGAGCGATCCCATCGTCGGCCCGTACCGCGAGGCCGTGGTCGCTCCGCTCATGAACGGGGACATCGCTATCGGGGCGCTCGTGGCCCTCGACCGGGACGAGGAAGAAGACAGCTTCGACAACGAGGACCTCCAACTTCTCGACACACTGTCGGCTCACGCGGTGACGAGCCTGCAACGCGCCGATCTCTTCGAGACGCTGGAACACCAGCGTGACGACAACCGGTATCAAGCCACGCATGACGCGCTGACCAAGCTTCCCAACCGCCATCTCTTCCGCGACCGGGCCGAGGCCGCCCTCAAGGAGGGCCAGGGCGTGGCCATCGTCCTTCTCGACATCGACCGCTTCAAGGAGGTCAACGACACACTCGGTCACGCGATCGGCGATCACCTGCTGAAAGTGGTGGCCGAACGCCTGGTACGAGCGGTGGCGGGTCGCGCGACGGTCGCGCGGCTGGGCGGCGACGAGTTCGCGTTGATCATTCCCAACGTGAGGGGCTCGCAGGAAGCGATCGGCATCATGAACGACCTCTACGGCGAGATGTCCCGCCCCTTCCGGATGGACGGGCTCGTGCTCGCCGTCACCGCCAGCGCCGGCATCGCGCTCGCACCGGAGCACGGCAACGACGAGGCCACGCTCCTGCAGCGAGCCGACATAGCGATGTATCTGGCCAAGGAGCGCCGGAGCAAGGTCGAGCTCTATTCGGGCGAGCACGACCGCGCCATGGCGCGACGGGTGGAGATCGGGCGCCAGTTGGAGCACGCCCTCGAGAGTCGTCGGGAGTTCAGCGTCGTGTATCAGCCGATCGCCGACGTCAAGACCGGAAAGGTGGCGCGGGTCGAAGCGCTGGTCCGGTGGAACAACGCCGTCCACGGCGCGATTTCTCCGGAGGAGTTCATCGGGATCGCGGAGCAGACCGGACTCATCAACCAGATCAGCGAGTTCGTGCTGACCGAGGCGTGTGCGCAGCTGGCGGCGTGGCGCCAGGCGGGCCTAGAGATCGGTCTCGCGGTCAACTTGTCGGGTCACGAGTTCTCGGAGCCCGGCCTCGTTGAGCGGATCGCGGGTCATCTGGAGGCCAACAACCTCGAACCGAGCGCGCTCATGCTCGAGGTCACCGAGACGGCTGTCATGTCGGACCTGGCCCAAGTGCGTGCGGTGCTCAATCAACTCAACGACCTGGGAGTCGAGATCGCCATCGACGACTACGGAACCGGCCAGTGCTCGCTGGCGTACATCGCGGAACTGCCGGTGGCCGAGCTCAAGATCGATCGCAGGTTCGTGACCAATCTGGCGACCGAATCGAGCAACCGCATCATCGTCGAATCGTCCATCGCAATGGCGCACTCGTTGAAGCTCAAGGTCGTGGCCGAAGGAGCGGAGGACGCCGTCACGTGCTTCGGGCTGTCCGACATGAACTGCGACTTCGTGCAGGGGTACCACCTGTCCCAACCGGTGACGTCGGCCCAACTCCAGAGCTGGCTTCTGCGCGGCGTGTCGTTCGATTTCGCGCCGTTCCACCCGGACGTGCCGGTGCCTGAGCGTCCAGGCCTCCGGGTCATCGCTTCCTAGAGCCTCTTCTCTCGCGGGGCACCACATGCCTCAGCGGCGAGCGGAGCGACCGGATCCGTCGGCCCCGCGAGCTCCCGCCCGGAATCGGCATGAGCGGGCCCCGGACCCGGGACAAACGACAGCGGTGTAGTTAGGCGCGCGAGCGCATGCCCACCAGGGAATTCCCCGCCGGGAGGCCAAATGTCACGCCTGTTCACAAATCACGGTTGCATTTCGGTTGCAACTTGAGCAAAACTTGATGCGGGGAACGGAGGGCACCGGTCGCACGGTGATGTAGCCCTCGCAAATCCTCACCTTGTTGCTGGTGCAAAGGAGGTGGGAAATGGAGTTCAACGTCAAGTGGTAGAGACCCTAAAGGTCGGCCACACGAAGTCTTAGTCCTGGCCACCGTCCCCGCACGGGTACGGGTGTTACCTAGGACGTATCGGCACGGCGGGTCCCAGTCTTTAGCGACTTCTTGCGCTGGAGAAGGGCCCGCCGTCGTCGCGCCCGGACAGTGGTCTCGGGTAAGGACGCCACGGCCTTCTCTCAGCCCGAATGCCGTAGACACCCGGGGTAGATTCCGTGGGGATGTTTAGTCGGGGGAGGCGCGTTCGGCGTCGGCTCGGACGTCCGTTTGTCCGCCTTTGCGTGGGTTTCTCTTTGGCCAGCTCTGGAGACGGGCTTGCTCTGGGGGCCGTCCCACTGCTCGCAGTCGTGGTGAATCCACACCCCGTCGCCGTATCTGCCGTCGTGGCGGCTGACGGCCTCCCGTGGCTCCTGGTCGCCCTCCCGGCGGGCGCCTTTGCGGACCGATTCGAGCGCGGCCCCGTCATGGCTCTGGCCAATGTCGTCCGTGCCCTTGTGATCTTGTCGGCTGCCCTTCTCGTGCTGACGGGCGCGATGAAACTGTGGCTGCTGATCCTCATCGTGCTCGTCGCGGCAAGCGGCAGAGCGATCTACTACTCGTCCCTTCAAGCCCTGGTGCCGGACCTGGTCAAATCGCAGGACCTCGAACACGCGAACGGGGTGCTGGGGGCGGCCGAATCAACCACCGAGCATCTGTCCGGTCCGATCGTCGGTTCGTGGCTCTTCGCCGTGAGCAACGCGCTCCCATTCTTTTTCGAAGGGATCGCATTCCTGGCTTCATCTCTTTCCCTCGTAAAATTTCGAACGAAGGCTCCGCCGCCCACCACTTCCTCGACATCCATCTGGGACGGCGTGCGTCTTCTCTTCGCGGATCGCCACCTGCGAATTCTCACGTTGCTGGTCACTTCCCTTTCGGCGCTTCAAGGGATGGAAAGCGGCGTCCTCGTGCTGCTGGCGACGAAAGTGTGGGGAGTTCGAACGGGTGCGTACGGCCTCTTCCTCGCCGTCATCGCCGTTGGCAACCTCTTGGGGAGCGTTTCGGTGGACCGACTGGTGCGGCGCTTCGGCAGTGCGCGCACGCTCCTCGGTGCGGCCGGCATCTCAGGCGTGGGCTATCTCCTCATGGCATCGGCCAACGGATGGCAGCTTGCTGCACCCGCCGCCGCTCTCGTCGGCGTTGCCGTCTCCGCCGGCTCGATCTGTGCCGTTGCACTCCGGCAGAGACTCACCCCCCCCGAGCTGATGGGCCGAGTAAGTGCGGCCTACCGGGGGATCGTCTGGGGCGCCGCTCCTCTGGGAGCGCTCGCGGCCGGAGGCCTGGCTGCGATCGCAACTCTTCGACTACCGATCTTGGTGGCGGGTGCGCTCCAGATCGCCGTCGCCCTCGTGCTCGCATGGCCCCTCGTAGCGAGCTCGCGTGACCGCCCACCCCGGGGTTCTCACGTGAAGGGCAGTCTCGGTGGCGAGCAGCAGTAAGGGAGGGGGACAAACTCCCTTTCACGAGGCGAGCGCAGGGTCCAGCATCGCCTGCGCGAACCGGAAGGCGCCCGACGAGTACACGTCGCACACGGCGAGGTATCCCTCAATGGTCGTGTTCCCGTCTGGACAGAAGTGCACCCCGTCTGGCGAACGGACCACGTTTGTGCCCGAGGGGCCGGTGCAGGGCTCGGTGGGAAGACAAGGAAGGGTCCACGTGAAGACCCCGTTTGCCATGACTGAGTTGCCGGCATCGACGTAGGTGACGCCGGGATTGGCCGCCGCCAACGACGCGTAGAGCTGATTCAGATCGGCGACATTCTGGTTCTGGGTGCTCAACGCGTCGTAGGGAAGGCCGATGAGGAACACCTCCGTCCCGAAAGGGCGAAGGATGTCGATCGCTGTCTGGATGTCTGCTTGATACTTCGCGTAGTACTGGGGCGAACCGATCGGATCACCCGTCATGCACGGCGTGAAGTCGTCACCGCTGAACTCGAGGACCGCCGCCGTCGGCTGCCAAGACGTGACGTCGGACTCCACGCTCGCCAGCAGGTCACATGGGGCAAGCCCCCCATACGTCCGCACGAGAGTGGACGCGCCTGCCGCTTGCGCCAGGGACGAGAAATAGACGCCCGCCTCCATGCCTAGGGAGTCCCCGTAGAGGGCGATCCTGGGTGGCCCTGGCGGCGGGAGGTCTGCGGCCGAGCCCTCGAACGCGGCGTCCCCGTAGGCGAAGATGCCTCCGTCTGAGGCCGCCACCAAGTATCCGTCGCTGTCAGCCGCCGCCACCATCCCCACCACAGGCTTGTCCAGGCGGAGTGAGCCGGCCGAGCCGTAGAAGCCGGCGTCGCCGTAGGCGAAGATGCCTCCGTCTGAGGCCACCAGCCAGTAGCCGCTGCCGTCATGGGTGGCAGCCATCCCCACCACGTGCTCGTTCAGTGGCCGAGCGCCAGCCGAACCGTAGAAGCTGGCGTCGCCGTAGGCGAAGATCCCGCCGTCGCTGGCCACAAGCCAGTAGCCCCGGCCGTCCGGGGTGGTCGCCATGCCCACAATGGGCTTGTTGAGTGTCACGTTCCCCGTCGAGCCGTAGAAGCCGGCGTCGCCGTAGTTGAAGACGCCGCCATCGGACGCCACCTCCCAGTACCCCTTGCCGTCCGCGGTGGCCGCCACGCTCACTACCGGCGCATTGAGATGCTGTCCGCCCATCGACCCCGCGAACGCAGCGTCGCCGTAGTTGAAGACGCCGCCATCGGACGCCACCTCCCAGTACCCCTTGCCGTCCGCGGTGGCCGC
>DATDIE010000153.1:0-3872 GCA_036521235.1 Acidimicrobiales bacterium
AAGTCCCTCAACTCGACGTGCCGGAGGCTCACGGCGCGGGGCGTTCCCTCAGGACACCCGCACCGGCATCAGCAGATAACGGAACTGCTCGTCCTCGGCGCCGCGCACCGTCGCCGCCCGCGACGCGTCGGCCGTCTCGACAATCACCTCGTCGCCCGTGACCGCTTCGACGCCGTCGATCAGGTACGAGGGGTTGAACGCGATGATGAGGTCCTCGCCCGTGTAGTCGCCGTCGACCGTCTCGGCCGCGTCGCCCACGTCCTGGCTCTGCACGCTCAGGTCGACGCCGCCCTGGCGCATGGCGAGCCGCACCGGCGTCGTGTTGTCGCGCACGAGCAGCTGCACGCGCCGCAGCGCGGCGAGGAAGCTCTCCTTCCCGAGATGCAGGCGGTTCGGGTACGAGTCGGGGATCAGCTGCTTGTAGTCCGGGTACCGGCCCTCGAGCAGCCGCGTGCTGATCTGGACCTTGCCCTGCCAGAACGTGATCTCGTTGCTGCTCGCCGCCACGCCCACCCGGCTCGTCGCCGCGCCGTCCGCGATCGTCCCGGTCGGCACGCGCTGGAGCTCGGACAGCGCCCGCGCCGGCACCAACAGGTCCTCCTCGCCCGGGATCGTGTCGGTATCGGCCAGGTCCCGCATCGCCATGCGGTACGAGTCGGTCGCCACCATGCGGATGAACCCGTCGACGTGGGCCAGCAGGACGCCCGTCAGCAACGGCCGGCCGTCGTCGTGCGACGCCGCCCGCACGACCTGGCGCACGGCCTCGCTGAGGCCCGACTCCGACAGGTACGTCGTGGGTTCCTGCGTCTTGCCCACCGGTGGGAACTCCACGACGGGATACGTGTGGAGCCGGAACGTGGAACGTGCGGCTGAAATTGTGATCTGGTCCCCCTCGTCCTCGACGGTCACCGCCCCGGGCTCCAGGCGGCGCACGATGTCGGTCGAGAGGCGAGCCGGAATGACACAACTGCCGTCGTCGATCCCGATGACCTCGTCACTCACCTGGATCGTGAGGTCGAGATCGGTCCCGGTGACGCTGAGCGCGTTGCCGCTGCACGACAACAACAGGCCCAGGAGGACGGGCGAGGAACCGCCGCGTCCGCCCACGGCGCGTCCGGCCGTGGCCAGCATGTCGACGAGTGCGTCGCGCTCGGATCTGAACTTCACGGACGGTGTTCCTTTCGGAGGCGGGTCCTGCTTGTCATTTCGAGAGGGAAAGGTACATGGGAGAGGTAACGGTAGTAAGGGGTGTGAATTGTGGACGACACGGCGTGAGCGCAGCGTGACGTCCGGATCGGTGTCCCCATGGGGTGTGGGCCACCGGAGGGGACGGTCCCCATGCGGCGGGCGGGGCTGAGGACGGATGGGGACGCACCGCCCCGTGGTCCCCACGTTGCGGGGGCGCCATCCACAGCCTTTGCCCCTTGCAAACCACAAGGCGCCCGGATAAGGAGGTCGTCCGGCCCGGCCTCAGGCCGTGTCGGCACGGATCTTTTGGATCAGCTCGGTGACCTGCTCGTAGATCTGCCGGCGCTCCTGCATCTGCCCGGCGATCTTGTCGACGGCGTGGATGACCGTCGTGTGGTCCCGCTTGCCGAACACGCGGCCGATGGCGGGATAGCTGTAGTCCGTGAGCTCGCGGGTCAGGTACATGGCGATCTGGCGTGCGGTGACGAGCGGGCGGGTGCGGCTCGGGCCGCAGATCGCCTCCACCGGGAAGCCGTACGCCGCCGAGGTGGTCTCGAGGATGAACTGGGGGGAGATCCGCCGCGGCTCGCCGGCGTTGACGAGGTCCGAGAGCACCTGCTCGGCCTGCCCCAGCGAGATCGGCTCCTTGTTGAGCTTGGCGAAGGCGCAGATCCGGATGAGGGCACCCTCGAGCTCACGGATGTTGTTCTTCACGTGCGAGGCGATGAACTCGAGGACGTCGTCGGGCACGTCCTGGTGCTCGCTCAGGCACTTGGAGCGCAGGATGGCGAGGCGGGTCTCGAGGTCGGGCGGGTCGATCTCGGTGATCAGCCCGGAGAGGAAGCGGCTGCGCAGCCGGTCCTCGAGCGTCTCGATCGACTTGGGCGGTCGGTCCGACGTGAGCACGATCTGCTTCGACGCGCCCTTGAGGTCGTTGTACGTGTGGAAGAACTCCTCTTGGAGGCCCTCTTTGCGCTCCATGAACTGGACGTCGTCGATGAGGAGGACGTCGCAGTCGCGGTAGCGGCGCTTGAAGGCCAGGGTCGTCGACGTGCGCAACGAGTCGACGAAGTCGTTCATGAACGTCTCGGTCGTGACGTAGAGGACCTTGCGCCGGGCGTAGTTCTCGGTGACGTAGTTGCCGATGGCGTGGAGGAGGTGCGTCTTGCCGAGGCCCGAGTCGCCGTAGATGAACAGCGGATTGTACGAACGACCTGGGGTTTCGGCCACGGCCTGCGCCGCCGCGTGGGCCAGGCGGTTGGAGGAGGCGGCGACGAAGGACTCGAACGTGAACTTCGAGTCGAGCTGGACGGCCGGCGACTCGCGGCCCGCTCCCTTGGCGGGCGACGGCGCGGCCGGCACCGGGTTCGGGTCGGCCGGCAGCCCGAAGACCTCGTCGAGGCCCGGCGCCGCGGCGGAGGCCCCGCCCCCGCCGAGCCTGTCGTCACGCTGGGCCGCGCCCGGGGCGGCCCCCACCGCGGACATCACCACCCGCTCGTGCACCTGCAGCCGCCCGCGTACCGGGGCGCCGACGGCGTTGGCCAGCGTGTCCTCGATCATCGGGAGGTACCGCGACTCCACCCGCTCGCGGATGAGGGCGTTGGGGACCGACAACACGAAGACGCCGTCGGCGTAGTCGACGGGCTCGATACCCGAGAGCCAGAGCTGCCACGTGCTCTCCGACACCTGGTCGCGCAGCGACCCGGTGCACTGTGTCCAGAGATCTCCTGCCTGATTCACCGCTCTCGCCAGACGACCCTTCTCCCCCCTCGGCGTCCGGCCAGTTGTCGGTGACGATCCTCGGTGCGGGTAATCGGTTGAACGTACACCCCGACGGCCGATGCGACTAGAGGCGGTCCACAAATCGCGCCTAACATGGGAGGACTCGCCGCCGCCGGCCAGATTCCTTCCGAGGGCCGTGGCATGAACCCCGCGACGGACCGGTGCACCGAAGCCGTCTTGGGCGTCGTGAAAGGCTGAATGACGTGAAGCGCACCTACCAACCCAATACCCGCAAGCGGGCCCGCACGCACGGGTTCCGCAAGCGCATGTCCACCCGGGCGGGGCGGGCGATCCTGAAGTCCCGGCGCGCCAAGGGCCGCCACCGCCTCACCGTCTGAGGACGGACCTCGTGCCTGCCAAGACGGTCGGACGCATCACCAGCCGCGCGGCGTTCGCCGAGGTGCAACGCTCGCGCGCCCGTGGCGCCAGCGGCCCCGTCCGCGCCGTGTTCGTGCCGGCCGACGAGACCGCCACCGGCGTGTTTCCCCAGGTCGGCTACGCAATTGGGCGTCGCTGCGGCACCGCCGTGGTGCGCAACCGCCTCCGCCGGCGGGCCCGGGCCGTGGTCCGGGAGGAGGCGTCGTCTCTCCCCCGCGGCGCCTTCGTCGTCCGGCTGGACCAGGGCGCAGCGGGCCTGAGCGCCGCCGACCTCCGCCACGATCTCACCCGGGCGCTGCGGCGCGCCGGCCAGTCGGCGAGCCGGCCGTGACGTCCGAGACCGAGCCCCGTCCCGGCCCCGCCGCCCGCGGCGCCATCGCCGTGCTCCGCGCCTACCAGGGTGCGGCCTCGGGCCGGGTCTCCCCCTGCCGCTTCTACCCGAGCTGCTCGAACTACGGCGTCGAGGCGTTCAGCGTCCACGGCTTCTGGCACGGGCTGGCGCTGACGGCCCGGCGCCACGTGCG
>DATDIE010000154.1:0-6328 GCA_036521235.1 Acidimicrobiales bacterium
CGGGCGAACCGAAGGTCGGCTGGTCCGCCGGTGCGGAGAAGGTCGTCGAGTCACCAGGGGCCGGGACGTTGTTGAAGCTGTTGCCGACCGTGAACGGCGGATTGGCCTCGTCGAAGGTGATGTCGATGAGCCCGCCGTCGGCAAAGGCCGCCGACTGCTCGATCATCGGGATGTAGTAGCGCAGGAAGAGGTCCGACGCGTACAGCCCGCCGGTGTAATTGGTCGGGGTGGTCGCCTCCGGGTCATACGGCGCCAGGCCCACCGGCGTGTAGTTCGGAGTCCCGTTGGCGTTGAAAGCGCCGGAGAGGTTGTTGCCCTGACAGGACGCGTCATGCGCGTCGCTGCAGTTGTTCGGCGTGATCCAGCTGAACGCTGGGACGTCGCTGGGCGGCAGGCTCAGGTCGTGGGCCAGGCCGTAGGTCGGGTCGTCGAGGTTGGTGACGTGGTTGGCGTCACAGTTGGTGTCGGTCGTCCCCTTCGTCGGGGCGCCCGGTCCGTCGTACTCCGGCGTGGTCGGCTCGTTGAGGGCCGGCTGCTGGGCGTAGTTGACAGTGGCCTGGGTGCCGGCGGACTCACCGGTCAACGAGGCGAACCACCCCGTCGGGAAGTGCTTGGCCACGAACTGGTCGGCGGGGTCGCCGTTGTTGTTGGCGTTGGCCGGCTGGGCGCCGGTGAAGCTCGTCACGTCGCCGCTCGGAGCGACCAGGTTGGTCGGGCTGGTGACAGGGTTGCTGGTCGACAGACCCGGGTATGCGCATTCCCCGTCGTCACGACCCGGCACCGTGTCGGTCACGCCGGGGGTGGAGCCGGTGACGTAGGTAGTCGAGCCGACCGGCTGCGCGCCGCCGAGGTCCTGCGCGTACGCCTTCCACGCGACGCCCGCCGCGTTGTACTGGTTGAACAGGGTGTCGACGTCGGTCGGGAAGACGCAGCCGTTGCTGCCCAGCGGGGCGTCGACCCCGCCGTGCGTCACGAGCTGGCCGTAGTTCCCGTTGCTCGATCCGGTTGGGTTCGGGGAGCTGGTGAACGTGCCGGAGCCGTCGGCGGTGGTGTCGGTGTCGGTGCCGTTGCCGACCGTGCCGGTGTTGACGATGCCGACGTTGTTGTTCGTCATGGCGGCAGTGGTCGAGCAGTCATCCTGCGTGTCGTAGGACGGCGACTGACCGGACACCAACGAGATGTAGTTGTCCATGCTGAAGTGGCCGGTGCCGTAGTAGTTCGTCAGCAGCGCGCCTTGCTGGGGCAGCGTCTGCCACAGGTAGCTGTTCTGGTTGAGCCCGGTGAATGTCTCGTCGTAGGACTTGTTCTCCAAGATGATCAGCCAGACGTGCTTGATCCCGCCGACCGGCGTCCCCGTCGAGGTGATCACGCACTGCGCCGCACTGCTGGCACCGCCTTGGGGCACCTGCAGGGAGCTCCCTGCCGGGCAGGAGGTGCTCGGCGGAGCGGCCGACGACGCCGGCGTTCCCACCAACGCATTCGTTATGCCCACTCCTGAGAAAAGAGCGACCGCTCCAACGGCGGCTGCGAACGTGGTGCCTAAGCGAACGCGGCGTCGCATCATCCCGGGTTTCCGCACAAGCCCTCCTGACGATCGTCACAGACTGACGGCGTGGAACTTAAGAGCGACGGGTTACGCGAACGATGACGTTGCGGGACGCGTCGCTTATTCTTGTGTGACCAAATCGCGAACGCGACTTGTAGACAATCGGCCGCGTCCGAGCCGATCGCACAAGAGGGATGCGCCCCGCATGCCGGTTGAGATGGGCGTCTCCGCAGACCCATGACTCATGGGGTCCTTCGTGACTAATGGGACAAATGGGCGTTCAGGCGGCGCAACTTGGACCGCACCGACGCCGGCACGAGCCTCTGTTCGGAGGGACACAGTGCCAACAACGCGACCGACTCGATCGCGTTGAACGTCGTCACCGACAAAGGCAGGCTCGTCTGCGTCTCAGTGCCTCTGACTCCTTCGGCCTCGGCAACCAGGGCTTCATCGATCCCGCCGCCGTGCTTGAGCAGGGCGCAAAAGGCGGAACCGTCGGTCAGGAGCGCCTCGAGCGCCAGGTTCCCCTTCTTCTGCTCGTAACTCTCGAGCGACGGGTCCGCCTCGGTCACTTCTGAGAAGAACTTCGAGTCCTGTTCGACCGTGGTCTTGGGTGCCTTCACGGGCTGCGACGACCGGGAGGACGTCGATGTCGTCGTGGCAGCGGATACGGGCGCACTCGATGCCGCACTCCCGGTGACGCCAAGGAGGAGGACGACGAGCAGGCTCCACATAGGTGCACCCAGGCGGCGTGCTCTGCGATGTGCTCGCGCCACGGCGCCAATGTACACACGCAGTCTCGCTGATTGACCCCCGCAACTCGTCGCCGAGCGGCTCGCCGGCGACGTCAGGGTGTCGGCGCCAAGGCGCGGGGCGACAGACAGGAGCAGCTCTGGCCGCGCCTCAACGACACCCTCGACCAACGTTGGGGCCTGACTACGCGCCATGCCTTATGAGCTGCTTGCAGGCATGACGAAACACTTATAAGCATGCGCCCAAGCGCGTATACAGCGCGGATTCGTCGTCGGTGTCCCCGCCTATACGAACCAAAAACTAATCTCGGTTCGTTTTTCACCGCAGGCCCTCAACCTCCTGCCCCGGTCCTGGTCCGTCAGCCGGTCCCTGAGCCGGTCGACAAGCCCCGTGGAACAGCCCCCGGGCGCGCCGATGCCGGGCCCGAAGGCCCGGCATCGACACCCGACACGATTCTCTCTCTGGTCACAAGCGTACCGGGGAGAGAACGGAAATAGTCGGCAGCCCTGAGGCTGGATACTCCCTGAAGGAGCGGGAACTACATCATCCCGCCCATGCCGCCCATGCCACCCATGGCCGCGGCGGCCGCAGCCGGGTCCGGGCCCTTCTCGGGCTTGTCGGCGACCAGCGCCTCGGTCGTCAGCAGGAGCCCGGCGATGGACGCCGCGTTCTGCAGGGCCGAGCGGGTGACCTTGGCCGGGTCGATGATGCCGGCCTTCACGAGGTCCTCCATCTCGCCGGTGGCGGCGTTGAGGCCGTTGTTGCCCTTGGCCGCCTCGACCTGGGACACCTTGACGGCGCCCTCGAGGCCGGCGTTGAAGGCGATCCAGCGCAACGGCTCCTCGAGCGCCCGGGCGACAATCCGTGCACCCGTCGCCTCATCGCCCTCGAGCGTGTCCGCCAGCGTGTTGACCGACTTGCGGGCCCGGATGAGCGCGGTGCCGCCGCCGGGGACGATGCCCTCTTCGACGGCCGCCCGGGTCGCGGACAGCGCGTCCTCGATCCGGTGCTTCTTCTCCTTGAGCTCCACCTCGGTGGCCGCGCCGACCTTGACCACCGCAACGCCGCCGGCGAGCTTCGCCAGCCGCTCCTGCAACTTCTCGCGGTCCCAGTCCGAGTCCGTCTCGTCGATCTGCCGCTTGATCTGCGCCACCCGACCCTTGAGGTCCTCGCTCTTGCCGGCACCCTCGATGATCGTCGTGTCGTCCTTGGTCACGATCACCCGGCGCGCCGAGCCGAGCAGGTCGACGGTCGCGTTCTCGAGCTTGAGGCCGATCTCCTCGCTGATGACGGTGCCGCCGGTGAGGACGGCCATGTCCTGGAGCATCTCCTTGCGGCGCTCGCCGAAGCCCGGCGCCTTGACGGCGACGGAGGTGAAGGTGCCGCGGATCTTGTTGACGACCAGCGTCGCCAGCGCCTCACCCTCGACGTCCTCGGCGACGATCAGCAGCGCCTTGCCGGACTGCATGACCTTCTCGAGCACGGGCACGAGATCGTGCACGGCGCTCACCTTGGAGTTGAAGAAGAGGATGTACGGCTCGTCGAGCACCGCTTCCTGGCGCTCGGGATCGGTCACGAAGTACGGCGACAGGTAGCCCTTGTCGAACTGCATGCCCTCGGTGAGCTCGAGCTCGATGCCGAAGGTGTTGGACTCCTCGACCGTCACCGTGCCGTCCTTGCCGACCTTGTCGATGGCGTCGGCCAGCACGTCACCGATCGCCGCGTCGGCGGCGGAGTTCGACGCCACCTGCGCGATCTCGATCTTGCCGCCGACCTCGGTCGACTGCTTGGCGATGTTCTCGACCGCCGCCTTGACGGCCTTGTCCATGCCGCGCTTGAGGCCGCTCGGGCTCGCGCCGGCCGCCACGTTGCGCAGGCCCTCGGCGATGAGCGCCTGGGCGAGCACGGTCGCCGTCGTCGTGCCGTCACCGGCCACGTCGTTGGTCTTGGTGGCGACTTCCTTGACCAGCTGCGCACCCATGTTCTCGAAGGGGTCCTCGAGCTCGACCTCACGGGCGACGGATACGCCGTCGTTGGTGATGGTCGGGGCGCCGAACTTCTTCTCGATCACCACGTTGCGGCCCTTCGGCCCCAGCGTGACCTTGACGGTGTCGGCCAGCTTGTTGACGCCGGCCTCGAGCCCGCGCCGGGCAGACTCGTCGAATTTCAGGATCTTGGGCATGGAACTTCTCGATCTCCTCTCGGATCCCCCGGAACAATCGTCCGGGGGGATTAGTCAGAACTTGTGGTGGCCGCCGCGCCGGCCCGGGAATCACCGGGGCGGCGGGCAGACCCGTCTCGGCCTGGCCGCTTGGCTCAGGCCAGCTTGGCCAGCACGTCGCGGCTGGAGAGGATCAGCAGGTCCTCGCCCTCCACGGTGATCTCGGTGCCGCCGTACTTCGAGTAGACGACGGTGTCGCCCACGGCGACGTCCATCGGGATGACCTCGCCGGTGTCCTCCGAGCGACGGCCCGGGCCCACGGCGATCACCTCACCCTGCTGCGGCTTCTCCTTGGCGGTGTCGGGGATGACCAGGCCGGACGCGGTGGTCTCCTCGGACTCGCCGGGACGGACGACGATACGGTCATCGAGGGGGTGCAGCTTCATCGGGAGGGGCCTCCTTGGCGTTCGTTAGCACTCTCGGGTTGTGAGTGCCAACATACCGTGCGCGATCGGGACAGGCAACCGCGTGGGGCGCCGGGTCTCCTTTTTCGGCCTCTCTGGACCCTCCTGCGGTGACGTTCGAGGCCGTGGGCAAGACATTCTCGGCGTCGCTGGAACGGCGTCTGGTGGCCGTGGCCGCGGGGAGAATCTCGTTGCGTCGGGGTTGTGCTGCGGCGGCGGTCGTGGCCGTGAGGCGGCGACGGCCGTCCCGTTCCCCCAGGTGGGAGAGTGTCGTCGCCCGGGCCGTTCGCCCGCCGAGGACGACGCTCATGGAGGCAGTAGGAGGGGGCATCAATGGCCCTGGTAGGCACTGAACATTGGCGCCGCGCCTTGGCGGTCACGCTCATCGTGGTGTTCGTCGTCGCGCTCATGGGCGGCCTGCTGGCCGCCGTCGTGGGGAGCGGCGGATCGCTCGCCGTGGCGGCGAGCCCGGCCAGGCCCTTGCACGCAGAGGCCGCGGCGGAGTCGGGCACGAACGCATCGGGGTCGGGCCACAGCACGAAAGTGACCGTCGCCGTCAAGGCGCACGCCGCCCAGGCGCTGCTGCAGTCGTCGGACTTCCCCTCGGACTGGACGTCGGCCGGCGCGGCCGCGACGAGCCACACGTCTCCGTGGTCCAAGAGCCTGGCCACCTGCGCCGGCGTCCCGTCGAGCATTGCGGCGATCAAGCCCACCAAGGTCAGCGGCCCCGAATTCACGAGCCCCGACAAGACTTTGGCGGCCGAGGACAGCATCTCGGTGTACCCGACGGCGGCGGACGCCCGAGCCGTCTGGCAGCACCTGGCGAGCGCCAAGACCCCGACCTGCATGAACCGCATCGGCAGCGCGGCCCTGCGGGCCAGCGTCCAGAACGAGGCCGGGAATGGCGCCACGGTCGGAACGGTGACGATCGCGGCGTTGGGACCCGGCACGTACGAGGCGGGGCAGACCGGCTACACCGTCACCATCCCTCTCGTCAGCGGCGGGCGGCAGCTCACCATCATCAGCACCGAGATCACCTTCGTCCACGGCCGCTACGTGCACCAGCTCACCTTCAACGGCAACGGGGTCCAGTTCACCCCGCTCCTCCAGGTGCACCTGGTCCGCCAGGCCGAAGCCAGGACCTGAGCTCGATCAGCCCTCGACAGTCGTTGATCCACTCGACGTCTCGACGAGGCCCGATGTTTCGGCCCGTCGGGCTGCGTCTAGCGTTGCCGGTCGGCTCGGTCAGGTCACCAGGCACGGAGGTGGCGCGGCTGTCGAGCGCAGGAAGGACTGCTGGGTGGGCCAAGGCAATCGAACGACGCTCTGCCGGCGGGCGGGCTGGTGGGGTACGGCCCTGGCGGCGGCCCTCGGCCTTGTCGCCTTCGGGGCCCCGGCCGGTGC
>DATDIE010000155.1:0-5019 GCA_036521235.1 Acidimicrobiales bacterium
TGGGCGCCCGGGGCAACTCCGGCGTCATCCTCTCCCAGCTCCTCCGCGGCATGTCCGAGCGCATGACCACCGCCGGCCCCGACGGCGTCGGCCCCTCCGCCCTGGCCGACGCCATCTCCCACGCCGCCGAGCTCGCCCGCAAGGCCGTCGTCCGCCCCGTCGAGGGCACGATCCTCACCGTCGCCACCGCCGCCGCCGAGGGCGCCACCCACACCGCCGGCGCCAACTCCGGCCCGCCCCCGACCCTCCTCGCCGTCGTCGAGGGCGCCCGCACCACCGCCGCCGACGCCCTCGCCCGCACCCCCGAGCAGCTCCCTGTCCTCGCCCAGGCCGGCGTCGTCGACGCCGGCGGCGCCGGGTTCGTCCTCCTCCTCGACGCGTTCCTTTTCGTGCTCGACGGCCGCCCCCTCCCCGAACCCTCCGGAGTGGCGGCCCCCGACCTCTCCGCCCTGAACGGCCACCTCTCCGGCGACACCGCCAACGGCGCCGGCACCGTCGACGGCGAGCGCAACGTCAGCGAGCTCCGCTACGAGGTCATGTACATGCTCCACGCGCCCGACGACTCCATCGAGGCCTTCAAGGAGGTCTGGGCCGGCATCGGCGACTCGATCGTCGTCGTCGGCGGCGACGGGCTGTGGAACTGCCACATCCACACGAACGACGTCGGCGCCGCCATCGAGGCCGCCCTCGACATGGAGGGCCGCCCCGCCCGCATCCGCGTGACCGATCTCGAGGAGCAGGTCGAAGAGGAGCGCTGGGTGCGCGAGAGCGTCGGCGCCCCCGGCGCGGGCCCGAGCGAGAGCGCCGGCCCGCCGCCCACCACCGGCGTCGTCGCCGTCGTGTCGGGCGACGGCATCGGCCGCATCTTCCGCTCCCTCGGCGTCCACCACCTCGTCGTCGGCGGCCAGACGATGAACCCGGCCACCGCCGACCTCGTGAAGGCCGTCGAGGAGGTCGGCTCCGACGAGGTCGTGATCCTGCCGAACAACAAGAACATCCGCCCGGTGGCCGAGCGCGTCGACGAGCTGAGCGACAAGCACGTCCACGTCGTCGGGACCGGCTCCATCGTGGAGGGCTTCGCCGCCCTCCTGGCCTACGACCCCGCCGCCGACCTCGAGACGAACGTCACGGCCATGACCGAGTCCGCCGCCCGCGTCGTCCCGGCCGAGGTGACCCGTGCCGTGCGCGACTCGATGACCGACGCCGGCGAGGTGCACGAGGGCGACTGGATCGGTATCTCCCGCGACGGCGTCGTCTCCATCGCCGACAACGTCGTCGTCTGCACCCGCCTGCTGCTCAGCCGCCTCCTCGACGAGAGCCACGAGCTCGTCACGATCATCGAGGGGGAGAGCGCACGCGTGGCGGACACGAGGCGCATCGAAGAATGGCTGTCCGAGGAGTACCCCGACGTCGCACTCGAGGTACACAACGGCGGGCAGCCGTTGTACCCGTACCTGCTCGGTATTGAGTAGCGGCCGGACTCTGCGCGCGCTGCGCGACGTCGAGGTGACGCGGCTCCACGGGGTGTCGGAGCGGCGCACCAAGATGCTGTCCGAGCTCGGCAT
The DNA here is from genome assembly GCA_036521235.1 of Acidimicrobiales bacterium. Lineage (GTDB taxonomy): Bacteria > Actinomycetota > Acidimicrobiia > Acidimicrobiales > RAAP-2 > Bog-473. The sequence goes on from DATDIE010000155.1 coordinate 1,566, forward strand.
CGACAACGTCCTCGACCTCATCACGACGTACCCGCGTCGCTACATCGATCGCACGCGCCAAGCGGACGTCTCCGACCTCGACGTCGGCGACGAGGCGGCCGTCCTCGCCGAGGTCCAGTCGGCGCGCTCCCGCCCCACGCGGCGGGGCGGTCGCGCCATGGTCGAGCTCACGGTGCGCGACGGCACCGGCAGCCTCAGCATCGTGTTCTTCAACCAGCCGTGGCGGGCCAAACAGCTTGAGGCGGGCACCGACGCCATCTTCTTCGGCAAGGTGAAGGAGTACCGAGGGCGCCGCCAGATGGCCAACCCGGTCGTCGACGTGATCGCCGGCGCCACCGCCGAGCGGCGCACCCTGCGCATCCTCCCCGTGTACCCCGCCTCGGCCAAGGTCGGCCTCACCAGTTGGGAGATCGGGGCGATGGTCGAGGAGGCGCTCGCTCGGGCCGGCGACTTCGCCGACCCGGTGCCCGAGGAGTGGCGAACCTCCCTCGACCTGTGGGGCCGCACCGAGTCCTTCGACGCCATCCACCGCCCCGAGTCCTTCGAGGCGAGGGACCGTGCCCACCGCCGCCTCGTGTTCGATGAGCTGTTCCGCCTGCAGCTGGCGCTCGTCCTGCGCCGCCGCGCCTTCGAGGTCAACGCCCGTGCCCTGCGTCACGACGTCTCGCCCCGCGAGGTCACCGGCGGCGTCTCCGACACCCTGGTCGCCCGCTTCCTCTCCGGCCTGCCCTACGAGCTCACGACGGCGCAGCGCCGCGCCCTCGCCGTCATCGTCGCCGACATGGCCGGGCCCTTCCCGATGCACCGCCTCCTCCAGGGCGACGTCGGTTCGGGCAAGACCGTCGTCGCGCTGGCCGCGCTCCTCGCCGCCGTGCAGAGCGGCCACCAGGGCGCACTGATGGTCCCGACCGAGGTGCTGGCCGAGCAGCACTTCACCGCCGTGCGCGCGCTCCTCGGCGACCTCGAGGGCCCCGGCGGCATGATCGGCGGCCTCGTCCGGGTCGAGCTCCTCACGAGCAAGGTCAAAGGGAAGGCCCGCACCGCCGTCCTCGAAGGGCTCGCATCGGGCGACATCGGCATCGTCGTCGGCACCCATGCGCTCCTCACCGAGGAGGTGACGTTCCACTCCCTCGGTTGCGTCGTGATTGACGAGCAGCACCGCTTCGGCGTCGAGCAGCGGGCCACACTCCGGGCCAAGGGCGCCGACGGCGACCCGGACCTGCTCGTCATGACGGCGACGCCGATCCCGCGCACCGCCGCCATGGTCATCTTCGGCGACCTCGACCTGACGACGCTGGACGAGATGCCACCCGGCCGCATCCCGGTAACAACCGTCTGGTTGCCGGGCGACGGCGCCGCCGACGCGGCCTGGGACCGCGTGCGCACCGAGGTCGCCGACGGTCACCGCGCCTTTGTCGTGTGCCCGCTGGTTAGCGAGTCCCCCCGGGTCGAAGCGAAGTCCGCCACCGAGGAGTACGAGCGCCTCTCGGCGAACGAGCTCTCCGGCCTTCGCGTCGGGCTGATGCACGGGCAGATGGCCACCGCGGCCCGGGAAGAGGTGATGGAGCGCTTCCGTTCCGGCGAGGTCCAGGTGCTCGTCGCGACGACGGTCATTGAGGTCGGCGTCGACGTCCCCGAGGCGACCGTAATGGTGATCGAGAGCGCGGACCGCTTCGGCATCGCACAGTTGCACCAGCTGCGCGGCCGCGTGGGACGAGGCCAGGACGCCAGCTGGTGCTACCTCCTCGGCGGCGAGGACGGCAACGAACGCCTCGCCGAGGTGGCGGCGTCGACCGACGGCTTTGCGCTGGCCGAGGCCGACCTGCGCATCCGGGGCGAAGGCACGCTGCTGGGCGCCCGCCAGAAGGGCGAGAGCGACCTGCGCCTGGCTTCGCTCAGCAACGAGCGCGACATTGCGCTACTCGGCGACGCCAAGCAGGCCGCCGAGTCGATAGTCGACGCGGACCCTCAGCTGGCCGAGCACGAAGACCTGCGGGAAGAGGTCGGTCTTCTCCTCAGTGAGGACGAGGGCGAGTACCTCTTCAAGAGCTAGTCGACGTCGTGGTCGGCACCGTCACCGTCGTGATCGTGGCGCCGGCCGGCAGCTGGAAGAGCGAAGCGGACGGCGACGATGAGTAGCTGGTGATCTCGAAGCTGGTGGAGGTGCCGGCGACCCCGACGTAGCCGAGCACCCCTTGGCTGGTGGTGCAGATTGTGCTTTTGCCCGCGACCCCGGATGCGACGAGGTCGATGCAGTTCATGTCGAAGCCGTTGAGCGACATCGTCGACGTGCTGACCTTGTCCCCGGCGAAGCCCGCCGCCAGAGCGAGGCCGCTGAGGAAGTTCTCCCAGTGCCCCGGCGTGTAGAAGTCGATGACGGAGTTCTGGCTCAGAGCGGTGTCGCCGGTCAGTTTGGCGCAGCTCCATTGCCCCGACGAGTTCTGTTGACAGCCGTATTGCCCCGACGAGTTCTGCACGAGGTGGACGGGTGCCGTGTCGCCACTTCCCCCCGTTGGGGTCAACGTGAAGGCGACGTCGTCGGGCAATTGCGCGGCGTAGGTGACCGAGGCCGGGGCGCTGCCCGTGGTCGTGTATTGGGCCTCGAAGGTCGTAGGCGCGGTGTTGAGCTTCGAGTTGAACCCGTCGACGACCGATTTGTTGCCGTGGATGTCCTGAATCGCACCCTTGACCTTGTCGATGGTCGAACAGGCCGACAAGCCCAGAACGCCGACGGCAACCACGGCGAGCACAGACACTCCACGAGACCAGCCAAGTGCCTTGCGTCGTCTTGGAGCGAATCGAGCATCCGTCACTTCTGCCTCCCTCCGCTGGGACCACGGTGCGACGACGTCTGTCAGAGCCTAGGACTCCAGCAACCCGAGTCGCAGGAGGGCCACGGCGCCCCCGAGGGGCCAGGTGGGGGCGTTGTCCTGTCACGAAGCAAAAAAAATCTCTTAGAAAATTCCGCGCCGAACTACGCGTTCTGGTTCAAACCGTTGCCGAACTTTGAACCTCTTCGTTCAGAGTGTGAACGAAGAGGTTCAAGACGGCTGGAAATCTCCAACAGCTGTGCAATAAAAATAGAAAATCGAGCGACCGTTAATTTTCGTGCGGACCCCTCAGTCGCTCATGCGCCGCAAGCTCGATCGGCGACTGGCCGCACTCGACACAGCAACGTGGGCGCCCCCGGTCGGCGGATGGCTCATAGCGGTCCGCCAGGCGCTCGGCATGTCCAAGGTTGAGTGGGCAGAGCGAATGGAGGTCTCCGCCGCCCGGGCGGGTCGGCTCGAGCGAGCCGAAGTCAAAGGGTCACTGCAACTCTCAACCCTGAGCCGCGCCGCCAAAGCACTCAACTGCCGCCTCCTCTACGTCCTTGTGCCTGACGAGCCCCTCGAGGACATGGTGTTCCGGCAGGCGTACCTGAAGGCGGCGGACGAGCTCGGGGTGCCAGCAC
>DATDIE010000156.1:0-2021 GCA_036521235.1 Acidimicrobiales bacterium
CAACAGCACCCGCTCGATCCCGATCCCGAAGCCGATGCCCGGCGTGGGCTCCCCGCCCAGGAGCTCGACCAGTCCGTCGTAGCGGCCGCCCCCACCGATGCCGTTCTGGGCCGCATCGAGCGCATCGGCGGCGAACTCGAAGGTGGTGCGCGTGTAGTAGTCGAAGCCGCGTACCAGGCGGTGGTCGATGCTGTAGCCGACACCGAGCGCATCGAGTCCGGCCCGCACTCGGGCGAAGTGCTCCCGGCACGGGTCGCACAGGTGGTCCAAGAAGTGTGGCGCGTCGGCGGTGGCGGCGCGGCACTCGTCTGTCTTGCAGTCGAGGACACGCAATGGGTTCTCCAGGTGCCGGGTCCGGTGGGCGGGGCACAGCTGGTCGACCCGCTCGGCCAGGAAGGCACCGAGGAATGCGACATAGCCCGGCTTGCAGACGCCGTCGCCCATGGAGTGCAACTTGAGCATGACCTGGCGCAAGCCGAAGCCGGCGAAGAAGTCGTGCGCCAGCGAGACCACCTCGACGTCGAGGTCGGCGTCCTCCACGCCGAGCGCTTCCACGCCGAGCTGGTGGTGCTGGCGGTAGCGACCGTGTTGCGGGTTCTCGTGACGGAAGGACGGCGCCACGTACCAGGCCTTCCAGGGCGGCACCGGATGGTGCTGCACGAAGGCGCGGGCGATGGGGGCGGTGCCCTCAGGCCGTAGGGCCATCCGTTGGCCGTCGCGGTCCTCGAAGACGTACATCTCCTTGCCGACGACCTCGCTGCCTTCCCCTATGCCGCGCAGGAAAACGCCGGCGTGCTCGAGGGTCGGCGTGATCGTCAGCCCGTAGCCGGCACCCTCGACCAATCGGGCGAAGCCGGCGACCGCTCCCTCCCAACGGGCGGACTCGGGCCAGAGCACGTCGTGCATGCCCTTGGGGGTACGCGGCGCGGGCGCGGGCGCGGGCGAACCCGGGCTCACAGAAGGCTCCTCACGGGTCGGGGGTCAGACTTTCTTGCCAGGCAGCTGACGATACGCGTCGAAGACCCCGTCGAGATGCTTCAACGCACTGATCAGTGAGTGCAGGTGCGTCGGGTCGGCCAGCTCGACGTCGAAGGCCATCCGGCTGACCCGGTCCGGCGTGGTGGCCGTGCGGGCGGCCACGATGTTGAGGTGGTGCTCGGACACCACCCGGGAGACGTCGGCCAGCAGCCGGGCCCGGTCGAAAGCCTGGACCTCAATGGTGGCGACGAAGACGCCGTCGTTGCCCCGGTCCCACTCGACCTCCATGAGGCGCTCGCGGGAGCGGTCGGCCAGCGCCGCCGCATTGGCGCAGTCGGCCCGGTGCACCGAGACGCCCCGGCCCTGGGTGACGAAGCCCACGATCTGGTCGCCCGGCACCGGCGTGCAGCAGCGGGCCAAGTGGATCATGACGTCGTCGAGGCCCTCGACGTAGACGCCCGTGCCGGTGCGACGCCCCTGCCGCGGCCGGGTGGTCCCCGGGAGTGCGATGGTCGGCAGCTGCTCGTCCGCCTCGCCGCCACCGCGCAGCGCCTTGGTGAGGCGCTGGACGATCGATTGGGCCGAGACCTGGTTCTCGCCGATGGAGGCATAGAGCGCATCGAGATCGGCCAGGTTCATGGTGTCGGCCACTTCCTGGAGGGCGCTCGAGCCCAGGAGCTTGTGCAGGGGCAGGCCGTCGCGCCGCAGCGCCCGGGCCAGGTCCTCCCGGCCGTTCTCAATGGCATCCTCGCGGCGCTCCCGGGAGAACCACTGGCGGATCTTGTTGCGCGCCCTCGTCGACGCGACGATCTGGAGCCAGTCCCGCGACGGGCCGGCGGTGGGCGACTTGGAGGTGAAGATCTCCACCGTGTCGGCGCTGCTCAACTGCGTCTCGAGCGGCACCAGGCGACCGTTGACCCGGGCCCCGATGCAGCGGTGGCCGACCTCGGTGTGGATGGCATAGGCGAAGTCCACCGGGGTGGACCGGGCCGGGAGGGCGATGACCCGGCCCTTGGGGGTGAAGACGTAGACCTCATCCTGCT
>DATDIE010000157.1:0-7617 GCA_036521235.1 Acidimicrobiales bacterium
GACGCTGGGGTCGTCCCAGTTGACGAACTTGGGCGAGACGACCCCGGCATTTGACCGGAAGGACTCCTCGACGAGTCTGTGGATGGCGTCGGGGTCCAGCGCGACGTCGTCGTGAAGGAGCAGGAAGAAGGCGGCGCCCTCCACCATGCCCAGGACCTCGTTGGAGGCGGCGCCGTAGCCCGGTCGGCCTGGCAGGCTCCGCACGAAGGCGTCGGGGAGCGCACGACCGACACGCTCGGTGACTTCGAGCGAGTCGTCGCCGGCCACGAGGACCAGCACGGAGAGCTCCTCGTAGTCCTGGGAGGCGAGGGAGGAAAGCGCCTCTTCGAACCACGGGCCGGGGTCGGTGGTGGTGACCATGACGGCGACCACGGCCGGCACTTGGGCGTCCATCAGGTGCCTGACGCTATCTGTTCGGCCATAACCCCCTCAGGCACGGATTTCGTGCGGCATGCTTGCTACTGTTTAACAAAGGTGATACTCTAGTACACCAGCGCATGAGGCCGAAAGCCGGCTTGTGCGTACGGATCGCCAAGAGAAACGGACAGACAGGAGCCCCCATGCCTGACATGACCAACAACATCAACCACCTTTCGAAGGGTGTCACCGACCTGGCCCGGGACGCGGCCTACGTCGCCGTCGGCCTCGGCGTGCTCGCCTACCAGCGGGCCCAAGTTCAGCGGGTGGAGCTACAGAAGCGCCTCTCCAAGGAGCTGCCGATCGACCAGCGCCTCGGCGACGTCCGTCAGGGCGTGGCCAAGGGCTACGCGCAGATCGACGACCTGGCCGAGTCGGCCGCGCAGTTCGTGGAGTCCACGCTGCAGCCGATCGAGGACAAGTTGCCGGCTTCGGTGACGCAGATCACCATCAAGGCCCGGGAGCAGGCGCGTGAGGTGCGTCTTCAGATCCGCCAGCGCGTCAACGCCTGAGCAGCTCCCTTTCCACCCCTCAGACAACGCTCGCCGTCAGTCCGCCTCCCACGAGGCCAGGACGTCGGCGAGCGTTGTCGCGAGCGGGATGGCCGGCTGCCAGCCGGTAGCCGCCTGAAGGCGTCCGGCGTCGCCCCGTAGCACCGGGACGTCCACAGGGCGCACGAGCTCAGGATCCGTCTCGAGCGTGAGGTCGGCCCCGGCGAGCGCCAGCAGCTGTGCTGCGACCTCGGACATCGCGACGTCGCGACCTGAGCACACGTTGTAGACCTCTCCCGGCGTGCCGCCCTCGACAAGAAGGCGATACGCGGCAACGACGTCGCGCACGTCGGTGAAGTCCCGTCGCGTGGTGAGCGTGCCCACACGCAGGGACCCCGCGCCGGTCCGGCGCGCCTCGACGATCCGCTTGGCCAGCGCGGGCACGAAGAAGTTCGGTGACTGCCCGGGGCCGATGTGGTTGAAGGGCCGCACCACGATCACCGGCTGGCCGAAGCCACGCCAGGCTTGGAGCGCCACCGCCTCGGCCGCCAGTTTGCTGGCGGCATACGGGCTCGCCGGCGCCGCCGGGGTTGACTCCCCCAGCGGCAGCTGTTCGGGGCTGACCACCCCGTAGACCTCGGCCGAGCTCACCACCAGGACCCGCGGCGACCGCTCCAGTGTCCGGGTCGCGGCCAGGATCTCGGCCGTCCCGAGCACGTTGACCCGGAGCACCTGGCTCGGGTCCTCCCAGCTCTCCCCCACGTGCGTCAGGGCTGCGAGGTGGTACACGGCGTCGGGGTTCACGTCCTGCATGACCCGGCGGACGGCGGCGCCGTCGGCCACGTCGGTCTCGACGTCGATCACGACGACCTCGTCACCGAGGTCCTTGAGGTGCGCGGCCAGCCACTGACCCACGAAACCCTTTCCCCCCGTGATCAGCGCACGCACTCGTCGAAACCCTACTGCGAGGCCGACACAGCCAGCGCGTACGCACGGAGATGCTCGTCGACGCTCGCCCGCCACGTTCGAGCCGCCGCCACGGCGAAGCCGCTCTCGCGGCGTTCGGAATGCCGGCCCTGGTCGAGGGCGGTTTCGAGCGCTTCGGCCAGGGGCGTCACCGAGCCGGGGGGCACGAGCAGGGCGGCCGCTCCGGCCAGTTCGGCCATTGCGGTCCCCTCCGTCGTGACCAAGGGTGCCCCGCAGGCGAGCGCCTCGAGGGCGGGCAGGCCGAAGCCTTCCTCCAGCGCCGGGTACGCGACGGCGGCGGATTGCCGGAGCAGGGCCGGCACGGCAGCGTCGGGCACATAGCCGGTGCGGACGATCCGGTCGGCGTGTCGCGCCGCAGCGAGCGCCTGCTCGGTCTCGGCCATGCCCCAGCCGGGCTGGCCCGCCAGCACGAGCATCACGTCCGGGCGGGACGCCGCCAGCGCGTCGAACGCGGCGACCAGCGGGACCACCCCCTTGCGAGGTTCGAGCGTGCCCACGAACGTCACGAGCGGCCTGTCGAGAGGCACGCCCAGTCCGTGCAACAGGGCGCCATCCGCGCCCGCGCTCGGCTCGGACGGCGAGAAGCGGTCGTGGTCGACGCCGTGCGGAGCCACGATCACCGGTGCGCGCACCGTGACGTTCGCCGCCAGTCGCTCGGCCGTGACCCCGCTGACGCAAATGAGCACGTCCGCCCGGAGGGCGGCACGCCGGATGGCGCGTCGGAAGAACGCGGCCTTCGAGCGGAGGTGCCACTCGGGATGGTCGAAGAAGGTGCAGTCGTGGATGGTCACCGCGACCGGGACGGGTGACCGCGCCGGCATCGTGTAGTGAGGGCCGTGATGCACGGTCACTCCCGCGGAACGCAACACGGCGGGCAGGCCGACCTGCTCGAAGGCAAGACGACCCGGACGCGAGGACGGGACGTCGCTCAGCACCCGCGCCGCGCCCATCTCGTCCCACCGCGCCGCGTCCCCTCGTCTGGCCACGAGGGTGAGGCTCACGTCGGGACGGGCCACCAAGCCCCGAGCGAGCGCCAGCGTGTACTGCCCTGCGCCGCCGGGGTGGACCGGCACGGCAGAGACGTCGAGCGAGAGGTCGAGCGCGGTCACCCGAGACGCCTCCACAGCGCCACATGAGCGCGGGCGACGCCGTGCCACGTGCGCGACAGCGCGAGGGCAGAGCCGCGGGTCGCCAGGTCAGCCCGCAGGGCGTCGTCGGTCAACACGGCGCCGAGGCCGGCGGCGATGTCGTCGACGTTGAGTGGGTCGACGATGCGAGCGGGTGCGGGTCCGCGAGCGCCGAGATCGTTCACGCTCGGCACCTCGGCGGACACGACGGCGGGCGTGCCCATGCGCATCGCCTCCAGCGGGGGCAGGCCGTAGCCCTCGGTCAGCGGGACGTAGGCGAAGGCCCGGGCGCGCTGATACAGGCCCGCCAGGACCGGGTCCGAGACGGACCCGGTGAAGATCACGCCGTCGGTGTCGGGCGGCCGCGCCCCGCGGCCCCACCCGGTCGGGCCGACGATGACGAGCGGCCAGCGGCCGGGCAGCGAGGGCCGGACACGCCGGAAGGCCTGCACGAGGCGGTCGAGGTTCTTGCGCGGCTCGAGGGTGCCGACGGTCAGCAGGAACTCACCGGACACACCGGCTCGGCGCAGCAGGGCGGCGGCGGCGGCCTCGTCGGGTGGCGCCAGGTGGTCCGTACCGCCCGGCACCACCGTGATCCGCGTTTCTTCGACGCCGAACGCGACGAGGTCTGCCGCAACGAGGCGGGACGGCACGACCAGAGTTGCTCCGCAGTCGCGGGCACGGTGGAGGGCACCCTCATGCCAGCGCCGACCCCGCGAAGTGGTCGCCTCGGGATGGCGGCGCCAGGCCACGTCGTGCACGGTCACCACAAGACGGCTCGAGCTCCCAGATCGGAGCATGGGTGCCGCCAATGACACGGAATGGACCACGTCGAAGCCGTCCGGGGCGCGCAGCCACGAGTGGTCCCAGGCCCTGGTCAACAGCGGCCCGGGGAGCGCGGACGCGACCACCGGTCGCCCGAAGGCACCGAGCGAGTCGTCCTCCCCGCGCGGCACGCGACTCGCCAAGAGCGTCACCTCGACGCCGTCGCCCTCGGCGGCGCACTGGGCCAGCCCGGCCAGGAGGCCGCGCGCGTAGGCGCCGATCCCGCCGGGCACGGTGCGCCGCAGCTGCTCGACGGCGACGAGCACCGTCGTACCCGCATCAGCCATGACGTGCCCCGGCCGCGTCGCGATAGAGGCGCTCGAGCCCCTCGCCACAGGACGTCCACGAGTAGCGGTCCACCCAGGCGGACCCGGCCGCGATCAACTGCCGGCGCACCGCTTCGTCGGCCAGGCACTCCTCGAGCGCCGCCGCCAGCGCGTCGCGATCACCCGCGTCGACCAGCCGGGCGCCGTCGCCGAGCACTTCGGGCAACGAGCCGGCCCGGGTCGCGACGACGGGCACGCCGGCGCGCATGGCCTGCAGCGGAGGGAAGCCGAAACCCTCGTACAGCGACGGGTAAGCCAGGACGGCGGCTCGTCGGAGCAGCGCGGCCAGGTCCCGCGCGTCGAGCCACCCCGTGCGCACGATCCGCGCCCGTGCGGGCGACACCGCGACCGCGTCGGTGAGCGCCTGCTCCCCCCAGCCCGGTGGGCCGGCCAGAACCAAGGAGACATCGGGGTCGCGTGCAGCCACGGCGCCGAACGCGTGCACGAGACCAGGGAGGTCCTTGCGCGGCTCAGCCGTCCCGACAGCGAGGCAGTAACGACGGGTCCCGGTCGGCAAGATGTGCCGCAGGACCTCCTCGGCCTCCAGGTCGCCGACCTCGGGCAGGTCAGGCACCCCGGGGTAGACGACGCGCACTCGATCCGGGTCGGCCTCGAACGCGTCGACCACCTCGGCCGCGACGAAGCCGGAGTCGGCGTGGACCCACGCGTCCCGCTGCAGGGCCCGGCGGATCAGACCTGGGTACGCCAGCGTCGCACCGTCGCTCAGCTCCGGGTGGCGCAGGGGGGTGAGGTCGTGGATCGAGACGACGGCCGCGGCGCGGCGCGTCGGCGGCACGACGAAGTTCGTCCCGTGGACGACGTCGGCCGCGCCGATGAACAACTCGAGCGGCGGACCGTCATAGCGCGACCACAGCGAATGGAGCGGGCGTGCCGGCATGGGGCGCTGCCGCGAGTCCACACCCGCCGGGAGCTTGCCGTCGAGCCCCGAGCGGCGCCGCCAGCTCACCGCGAAAGCCTGGACGGCCAGGCCGGGCCGCACCGAGAGCGCGTCGAGCGCACCCTGGCAGAAGGCTCCGATGCCCGTAGGGAGTCCGAGAAGCGGTGTCGCGTCGAGCGCGACCCGCAGACGCGAGAGCGGTGCGGTGTCGCTCAGGTCGTGATCGCCCCGTCGATGGACAGAATCGCGCCCGTCACGTAATCGGCTTCGTGCGAGCCGAGATAAGCGAAGGCCCCCGCGATCTCGTGGGGATAGGCGAATCCGATCGGCGTCATCAGCCGCTGGATCAGGTTCCAGTCGGAATCCTCCGGCGGCCCGAAGTTATGGATGATGGGGGTGTCGACTCCGCCGGGGGCCACGCCGTTGACCCGCACCCCACGCGCCATGTACTCCACGGCGAGCGCCATCGTCAGCAGCCTGACCCCACCCTTGGACGCGCAGTAGGCCGCCGAGTACGGCTGGCCGATCATCCCGGCCGTCGAGACGGTGTTCACGATGGCCCCCCCGTGCTCGATCATTCCGGGGAGGACCGCCCGGCACATCAGGAACGTCCCGGTCAGGTTGACCGCGATGATCTTCTCCCAGCCGCTGAGGGACTGCTCGGGCGTGTGGGCGAAGCCGCCGATGCCGGCGATGTTGCACAGGTTGGTGATCTCCCCCAGCTCGAGCTTCGACTGCGCGACCGCGTCCGCCACCGCGCCCTCGTCCGTCACGTCGCAACGCAGCGCGATGGCGCGTCCACCCGCCTCGGCCGCTTCCTGGTTGATCTCGGCGGCCACCGCGCCGATGGCGTCCTCGGCCAGGTCGAGGCAGGCAACGGCGGCGCCTTCCGCCGCCAGACGGCGCGCCGTGGCCCGGCCGATGCCCGAACCAGCGCCGGTGACGACCGCGACCTGGCCTTTGTAACGACCCGGCGTGATCGCCTCGGGGGTCGTCCCGCGGTTGGGGTCGGACTCCCCGACTCTCTTGGTGGGACTCATGCGCGCTCCTTCTTGCCGGCCGCGTCGGCCGCGTCGGCCGCTTCGTCGACGCCACTGCCTACCATCCCGGCGGCGGCGCCACGATCCTGTGCCCGAGCCGCGCGGCGCTCGTCGGCGGCCTGCGCCGCCAGCGCGCCCAGGCGAACGGGGTCCACCTTCATCATCGGTGTGAGGGGGAGCTCGTCGACGACCACCAACGCGTCCGGGGCCTTGTAGTCCGAGAGCTGCGCCGCACAGTGCGCCCGCAGGGCGGCGAGGTCCGGGTGGGCCCCCGGCGCAGCGACCACGACGGCAACCCCGATCTCGCCGAGCACGTCGTCGGGGGATCCGACCACGGCGGTCCGGGCCACGGCGGGGTGCGACGCCAGGGCCTCCTCGACCTCGGCGGGGTACACGTTGTAGCCGCCCCGGATGTAACGCTCGTGGGCCCGGCCGGCCAGCTGCAGGTTGCCCTCCGGCGTGATCGAGCCGAAGTCACCGGTGCTCAGCCAGCCGTCGGCGGCCAGGACGGCGGCGGTCGCCTCGGCATCGATGAGGTCCGCCACCGAGCGACCGCGTCCCGGGCCCTGGCCCCAGTAGCCCCGCATGACGGCGGGCGAGCGGAGCATGACCTTTCCAATGGTCCCCGGCGCCACGGGCTCGCCGTCGTCGCCGACGATGGCGAGCTCCACCCCCGGCACGGGCCGACCGACGGTGGTCGCGACCTCTTCGTCGGTGGACGACAGCGTGGTCCCCGTCCCGAGCGAGGCCTCCGTCGACGTATAGCGGACGACGACGGGCACGCCGAACCTCTCGCGCACATCGGCCACCATGGTCGCGGCCATGCGGGCGGCCCCCGTGCCGACGACGCGCAGCGCTCCCAGATCGGCCTCCCCTGATTCAGGACGGGCCAGCATGAGCGCCCATTGCGTCGGCACCCCTTGGCCAACGGTGATGCGCTCGGACTCCATGATGCGGATCGCGTCCTCGGCCCGCCACGGGGTGGGGGTGATCACGGTGGTGACGCCGTGCGCGATCTCGTCCCACGCGCGCGTCATGTACGCGACGTGTGCGAAGGGCAGGGGCGACAGGCGGCGGTCGCCCGGCTGGCTCAGCACGTCGGTGCCGCGGGCCACCGCCGCGAGGTTGGCGTGATCGAAGAGCGCACCCTTCGGGCGGCCCGTCGTGCCGCTCGTCCACACCACGGCCACGGGATCGTGTGCGCCGAGATCTGGCCACGCCGCCGGCGGATCACCCACCCAGGCATCGGCCACCTCGGAGCGCGTCACCTGCGGCACCCCCGTCTGCGCCGGCAAGGCGACGTCGAGGTCCACGACCAGGAGCACCGGGGCCGCTCGCTCGAGCACGGAGGCCACCTCGCGGGAGCCCATGCGGGGGTTGATGCCGGAGGTGATGGCTCCCAGGCGTTGCAGCGCGGCGTAGAGCACGGCGTAGTCGATGCACGATGGCAGCAGGAGGCCGACGACGTCACCCTTGCGTACGCCGCGTCCGTCCAGGTAGCCCGCC
>DATDIE010000158.1:0-23943 GCA_036521235.1 Acidimicrobiales bacterium
CACTTGGTTGGCGATGGCGGCTGCCACGTCGCCGAGGATGACCAGGCCCTCGATGAGGAGCAGCCCGAGCGCAACGAGCTCGGCCCGCTTCACGTCTCGGCCCACGACGTCGGTCCGGGCCTCGCCGGCCGCATCGGTCACGACGGCCCAGTTCTCTGCGACGGCGTCGAGAGAGTGCCCATCTTGTTCAGGGGACCAGCAGGACCCGGCCGAAGGCCTGGCGGCTCTCGATGTAGGCGTGCGCCCCCGCCGCGTCAGCCAGCGGGAAGGTGCGGTCGATCACGACCTTGAGCTCGCCCTTGGCGATGTCGTCGAGGTGACGGGCGATCATGCCGTGGACCCGTTCGTGCTGCACCAGGAGCTCGGCGCCCATGAAATACCCCGAGAACGACTGGTTGTTCCCCCGCATGGTGGAGATGTCGAGCATCTCTGCGCGGTCGCGGCCGGCATCGCCCACCGACACGCACCGTCCCCGGTACGCCAGCACGTTGATGCTGCCCTGCAACGTCGTGGCGCCCACCGAGTCCACCACGACGTCGACGCCGCGCCCGTCGGTCAAGCGCCGCGCCTCGGCCACGAAGTCGTGGGTGCGGTAGTTGATGCCCTCGTCGAGGCCGAGGTCCTTCAGCCGTTCGAGGCGCTCGTCGCTCGATGCCGTCGACAGCACGCGGGCCCCGGCCCGCTTGGCCAGCTGGATGGCCGCGATGCCGACGCCGCCTGCGCCGGCGTGGATCAGCGCGGTCTCGGCCGCCTGGAGCCGGCCGAACTCGAAGAGGCAGTCGTCCGCCGTCCCGAACGGCACCGGCACGGCGGCGGCGTCGTCGGTGCTGACGCCGTCGGGGATCTTCCACGCGGCCATCGTGGCCACCGCCCGTCGGGCGGCGTGGGAGCCGTCGACCCCGACGGTCACGACGCGGTCCCCCACCGCGAATCCCACCACGTCGGCGCCAACTTCGGCGACGGTGCCGGCGGCCTGGTACCCCACGATGTGCGGCACCTTCGTGAGGTCCCCGCCCAGCCGGTTCAGCGTGTCGCCCCCCTCGATGCTCACCGCCTCGACGTCGATCAGGATCTCGCCCGGGCCGGCCACCGGGTCGGGGACGTCCTCGTAACGGAACACGTCGGGGGCACCGGTCTCGTAATACACGGCGGCTTTCATCGTCGTTCGTACTCCTTTATCCGGAAGAACCTGGTTTGGTTCGTGTACCACTGCGACGTCTGCGGCAGCTGCGTGGCGATCTTGCCCTTGGGGTTCTTGAAATAGCTCAGGCACCCGTCGTGCCAGAACGTGTCCTCGAGCGCCTCGGTCAGCTCGCGGTTGTAGTCGTCCATCACGTCGCGCCGCACGTCGACCGCCCGCAACCGGTACCGGCGCATCGCGTTGAGCGCGCTCAGGATGTACGTCGCCTGTGCCTCGAGGATCACGATGATCGAGTTGCCCCCCTGGTTCGTGTTGGGCCCGTACATCATGAAGAAGTTCGGGTACCCCGACACCGTGAGGCCCTTGTAGGCGTGGGCCACGTCCGCCGTAGTCCAGTCGTCGTGCAGTCGCCGCCCGCCGACGCCGACGACGTCGATCCCCTCGAGATACTCCGTCGCCTTGAACCCGGTCGCCAGCACGAGCACGTCGGCCGCCCGCTCCCGCCCGTCGACGGTCACGACGCCACCCGGCGTGACCCGCTCGATCCCGTCCGTCACGAGCTCGACGTCGTCGCGCAACAGCGCCTTGTAGAAATCGCTGCAGATCAGCGTGCGCTTGCAGCCGAACGGGTAGTCCGGCGTGAGCTTGGCCTTGAGCTCCTCGTCCTTGATCCGGTACTCGATGTGGCTCATCGCCAGCGCCCTCAACCCGTCGGCCGCCGTCTCCCCGTGACGAAACGCGATCGTGTTCTCGAAGGCCCAGAAGAGCTCCTTGCGGTGCTGCTGCGCCGCCAACGGGTCGCTGGCGAAGCGATCCTTCTCGTCGTCGCTGAACGGCTTGTCCGAGCGCGGCAGGATCCACTGCGGCGTCCGTTGGTACACGTCGACATGGGTGGCGATCTTGGCCACCTCCGGGATGATCTGCGCCGCGCTCGCCCCCGTCCCTATCACCGCGACCCGCTTGTTCGTCAGATCGTGCTCATGCTCCCAACGCGCCGAATGGAAGGACGGCCCCGCGAATTCCGCCAGACCTTCGATGCGGGGGTAGGACGGTGTGGTGAACGTCCCGATGGCACTCACCAACACGTCGCACGAGTACGCGTGGCCCTCGGCGTCGGTGAGGTCCCAGCGCGACGCCGCCTCGTCCCAGTGCGCCGCCGTGATCCGGGTGTGGGGGCGCAGGTGCGGCCGGATCCCATAGCGGTCGGCGCACTCCTCGAAGTACTCCAGGATCTCGGGCTGGTTGGCGTACGTCTTCGACCAGTCGGGCTTGAGGGCGAACGAGTACGAGTAGAGGTGCGACGGCACATCACACGCGGCCCCGGGGTACGTGTTGACCCGCCAGGTGCCGCCGACGCCGTCGGTCGCCTCGAACAGCACGAAGTCGCGCCGGCCCGACTGCGCCAGCTGGATCGCCAAGCCGAGCCCGCCCGGTCCGGCGCCGATGATGCCCACCTGCCGGTGCTGCGGCCCGGCCTCGCTCCCGTTCGTCGTCTCGCTGCTCACGTCTCACGCCCGGTCAGGTTGGCCAGGTTCTCGCGGGCGACGGTGTCCATGAGCTCGACCCTCACCCCGTTGGGGTCGGTGACGACCACCAGGCGGACGGGCCCGAGCAGAGCGACCCTCGGCTCGCCGCCCACGCCGAGCTGCGCCAGGCGGGGCAGGACCTCGTCGAGATCCGCATACAGCGAGAGCAGGAACATCCCCGCCGCCACCCCGTACGCCGGTGCGTCCTGTCCGGCGCCCTCGGTGACCACGAGCTCGACGATCCCGGTCTCGGGCGTCCACCCCTCACCCAAGAAGACCGAATGCAACGTGGTCGTCGGCACCCCGAACAGCTCGGGCCACGGGCCCTCGAAGGTGTGATCCATCAGCACCTCGAGCCCCAGACCGTCGCGCCAGAACACGAGGCTCTTCTCGAGGTCCTGAGTCACGATCGCAGAATGGTGCACCTTCGCCACGGGGCCTCCGGGTTGGGAACGAGTCCCTGAGTTTGTCACCCTCACCCGGGTACGGTCGGGCCCCGAACCACCGGCCGGGACGAGAGTCCCGCTCGGCGGTACAGCGAAGGGAGCAGGGCACATGGGCGACGACGCTGGGCGGCTGGCCCTGGTGATCGGTGGTGGCTCGGGCATCGGCGCCGCCCTGGTCGACGCGTACCGGACCAAGGGCACGCCGGTCGTGACGTGGGACATCGCCGGCGACCGAGACGTGACCTGCGACGTGACTGATCCCGACGCGGTCGATTGGGCCATCGACGAGACCCGCACGCGCTGGGGGATCCCGGAGTGGGTGACCGTCACGGCGGGCGTCGGAAGCGGCGGGCTGCTCGTGGACGTCTCGCCCGACGAGTTCGACCGCGTGCTGGCGATGAACACGCGGGGGCCGTGGTTGTGCCTCCGGGGATGGGCCCGCGTGTTTCAAGCCGAGCGGCGCACGGCCTCGCTCGTCGCCCTCTCGAGCGTCAGCGCTCGGTTGGCCGACCGCACGATGGGTGCCTACTGCGCGTCGAAAGCCGCTCTCTCGATGTTGGTACGCGTCGCGGCCGACGAGTGGGGCCCCGACGGCCTCCGTGTCAACGCGGTCGCGCCGGGCGTGACGCGGACGCCGATGCTCGGTCCCGCGTCGTCGCTCAGCGTCGAGGCGTCGCCGTGGCTCGCCGCAGTGGCGGGTCGCACGACCCTCGGGCGGTTGGGCGAACCAGAGGACGTGGCGCAGGTGATCCTCGCCGTCCACGGCATGGGCTGGGTCACCGGACAAGTGGTGGAGTGCGACGGCGGGCTCTCGCTGCGCAGCCCGATCGACCCCTATGGCGAAGCGGTGCGCGCCCCGCGGGCTCGGCCGCAGTCAACCTGACGGCCAAAAAGACACTCCGAAAAAATTCGCGTTCGTATATGGGAAGCACGTGGTGCTTGTGTGTCGTGTGCATAGGCGTCTCGCTCCATGCTTACGGTTATTCCATGAGGAATCCCTCAAGATCGGCGTTTTCTTGAGGAATTAGTCGAGTTTTGGTCCCAAAAATGAAGGCCGGCGCGTACACACACGCGAAGGAGAGCCGGCGGCGTGGCATATACCGACGCGAAAAATTTTGCGTTACAAATTCTGGGAGAGCAAGGCCGACCGTTCCCTGACAGAGACGAGCCGGCGGCTGATCCGCCGCTACGCGGAGCTCGGTGCCCGCAGCCCGTCGCAGACGATGGCGAGCAGCTCCATCGCGGGCGCATTGTCGGTGTGCCCGGCGGCCTGGCAGGTCGCGCCGACGAGGGAGACAACGGCGTTCGGCGTGACGTCCGTGCGAACGGCGCCGACCTCTTGGGCCCGGCGCAACAAGACCCCGACCGCATCGCGGAGGCCATCTTTGACGTCGGCGGCGGCCTCCTCGAAGTCCAAACCCGCACCCATGACAGCGACGATGAGATCACGCTTGGACTCGCCGAGCTCGACGAAGTGCCGGAGGAAGCCGAAGAAGGCGGCCGCGGGGTCGGGTGCGTCGGCGGCGGCGCGGGCGTCCGCGGTGAGGTCTTGTAGGCGATCGAGGAGGATCGCCTCGCAGAGCTTCTCCTTCGTCGGGAAGTGGCGGTACAGCGTGCCGACGCCGACGCCGGCCTTCTCGGCGATGTCGTCGACGGGGGCCTCGATGCCCTGGGCGGCGAACACGACCTCGGCCGCCTCGAGAATCCGAGCCCGGTTGCGGACAGCGTCCGCGCGCAGTGGGCGCTCCTCGGTCGGCTCGTTACAGCCGCCCGCTACCTTCGACTTCGGGCCCACGGATCTCACTTCCTCCCCGGTTGACAAACGGAACTTAGGTTCCGTATAGTCTAAGTGGAACCAGAACTCCGATTCCGATTGTAAGCCGTTTCGGGCGCCAAATCCACTCTCCCGAGGGGATCTTCAAGAAAGGTCCAGGTGAGAGGGGGCGGGGGTCCGGAGCGGGACTGGAACCGAAGGACCAGACGGACCACCCACCACCAGGAGACGGAGACCGCAAAATGACCTCGACCCTCGACTTACCGGACCAGGAGCCCGGCGCCGCCATGGCCAGCATCGACGACGGCACCGGCGCCCCGCTCGACCCCAAGCGCTTCCGGGCCCTCGGGATCATCGCCATCGCGCAGCTGATGGTGGTGCTCGACGCCTCCGTCGTCATCATTGCCCTGCCCTCGGCGCAGAAGGCGCTGCACATCTCGACGGCCAACCGCCAGTGGATGCTGACGGCGTACACGCTCGCCTTCGCCGGCCTCCTGTTGCTCGGTGGGCGCATCGCCGACTACTTCGGGCGCAAGCGCGTCTTCATCGTCGGTCTGATCGGCTTCGCCGCGGCGTCCGCGCTCGGCGGGTTGGCTCAGAACGCCGCCATGCTCTTCAGCGCCCGTGCGCTGCAGGGCGCGTTCGCCGCGGTCATGGCGCCGGCTGCGCTCTCGTTGCTCACGGTGGCGTTCACCGAGCCCAAGGAGCGGGCCCGTGCCTTCGCCGTCTACGGCGGCATCTCGGGCGGCGGCGCCGCCATCGGCCTGATCCTCGGGGGCGCGCTGACGCAGTACGCCTCGTGGCGCTGGACGTTGCTGATCAACGTGCCGTTCGCGATCTTCGCCGCCGTGGCCGCGGTCCGGGTCGTGCGGGAGAGCCGGGCCTCGGCCAACCACGGCTACGACCTGCCCGGCGCGGTGACCGTGACCGGCGGCCTGCTCGCCCTCGTGTACGCCTTCACCAAGGCGGGCACTGACGGCTGGAGCGCCACGCCGACCGTGGCGCTCTTCGCGGCGGCGGGCGTGCTGCTGGTGTCGTTCGTCTTGATCGAGCTGCGGGCCAAGCACCCACTCCTCCCGATGCGCGTCGTGCTGAACCGCGACCGCGGCGGGTCGTTCCTGGCCTCGCTGCTCGTCGGGACCGGCATGTTCGGCACGTTCCTGTCGCTGACGTACTACTTCCAGAACACGCTGCACTACTCGGCGCTCAAGAGCGGCTTCGCCTTCCTGCCGTTCTCGCTCGGCATCATCACGGGGGCGACGCTGGCCAGCCGGTTCCTGCCGCGCATCGGGCCCCGCCTCGTCATGGGCGTCGGGCTGGTGATGGCGGCCGGCGGACTGTTCCTCTTCAGCACGATCGACGTCGCCTCGACGTACGTGTCGATCGTGCTGCCGGCCGAGATCATCGTCAGCATCGGCATGGGCCTGGCGTTCGTGTCCCTGAGCAGCACCGCGCTGATCGGGGTCAAGCCCGAGGACGCCGGCGTCGCCAGCGCGCTGGTCAACTCGACGCAGCAGACCGGTGGCTCCATGGGCGCCGCGCTGATCAACACGATCGCCACCACGGCGACGGCGTCGTACCTCGTCGTGCACGGGACGTCCCCCGCCGCGCTCGAGGCCGGAGCCATCCATGGCTACACCACGGCGTTCACGTTCAGCGGCATCGTGCTGGCGGCGGCGGCCGTGGCGGCCTTCACCCTCGTCCGCCGGGCCCGGCACCACGAGCTGCCGGTCGACGAGGTCACCGAGGTCACCGAGGTCACGGAGGACGCCGAGGCCGTGGCCGTGCTGGCCGGGGTCTGACGCGTCGTGGTCGGCATCGTCATCCTTCACCCTTCACGCTTCTCCCGCCCCCTGCCAAGGGAGAGCCGAAGGGAGGACTACTCGGACCGCACCGTCGCCCTCAGCGCCGGTGCGGCTCCGAGTGGTCCCAGTCAGCCAAGAGCGTGCGCAACGCGCTCAGCAAGATCAAAGGCTGGTCGAGCATGGCGTGGTGGCCCGCTTCGGGGATCTCGATCACCGGCGTCACCCGTCCGAGCTGCTCGTACATGAAGGCGCCGATCTCGGGCGTGACGAGGCCGTACTCGGAGCGCAGCAGAGCGAGGCGGCAGTCCACCTGGCTCAGGTAGGGCACGGCGAGCCCGCGCACGCCGCGGGCGAACTGCTCGAAGATCGACCGGTCGAACTTCCACTGCCAGCCCCCGTCGACGGATTTCAAGGAGTGGCGGGCCACGAAGTCGACGACGTAATCGAGATAGTTCTCCTGCGGCGGCACGGTGCGGAAGCGGGCGATCGCCGTCTCGATCTCGGGGTACGTGCGGGGGCGGCCGAACGCATCGTGCGCGCTGATCTCGGGGTCGGCCTCGGCCACCGGTGAGTCGCACACGATCACGCCCGCCACGCGGCTGGCGTGGTGCGCCGCGGTCACGATCGTGACGAAGCCGCCCATGGAGTGGCCGATGACGACGGGCACCCCGTCGATGCCGGCGTCGGCCGCCACGGCCACCACCTCGTCGGCCCACTGCTCGGGGTCGTACGCCGAGCGGTGCCCGCTGTCGCCGTGGCCCGACAGGTCGATCGCCGCCACCCGGAACTCGGAGGCGAAGGTCGACGCCACGTGCGTCCACCAGTGGGCGTGGGCCCCGCCGCCGTGGACGAAGACGAGCCCGCGCCGGCCGCGCTCGCCCCAGTGCAGATAGTGCACGTCGCACCCCTGGACCTGGACCCATCCGTGCTCCCAGGGGATGGTCACGGCGCGCCGGAACCAACCGGGCGCGCCCGGGAGCAGGGGCAGCGGGGTGTCCGTCATCGCCCCGGCGGCACGGTCATCGCAGCCGCCAACGCCACCGCCACGGCCGCCGCCAGCAGGGACAGGAGCCCTACTCGCTGATGATCTCGATCGCGTATTCGGGGCAGTTGGCGACGGCCAGGCGCGCCTTGTCCTCGAGCTCGGCCGGGACCTCGTCGACGATCACCGTCGACTGGCCGTAGTCGTCCACCTCGAAGAGCTCGGGCGCGATGCTGTAGCAGCGGGCGTGGCCCTGGCACTTCTCGGGATCGACGCGGATCTTCATGGGAATACCACCGGCAGGATACGCGGCCCGCGCACCTGTCCACCCGCCCACAAGATCTCCTCGCCCGGCGCGAGCGAGAACTCGGGGATCCGCGCCAGCCACTCCTCGAGCGCCACGGTCAGCTCCATGCGAGCGAGGTTCGACCCCGCACAGCGATGGATGCCCGACCCGAACGCCACGTGGCGGTTGTGGGCGCGGTCGAGCTGCACGACGTCGGGGTCCTCGAACGCTTCGGGGTCGCGGTTGGCGGCCGGGAAGTTCATCAGGACCTTGTCGCCCGCCTTCATGGGGCACCCGCCGTAGTCGACGTCGGAGACCACCTCACGCGCCATCGTCACCGGCGAGTACGCCCGCAGCAGCTCCTCGACCGCCGTCGGCATCAGCTCGGGCTCGGCCACCAGGCGCTTGCAGTCCTCTTCGTGCGTGGCCAGGTGCCACAGCGACGAGCCGATGCCGCTCCACGTCGTGTCGACGCCGGCGATCAGCACCAGCGCCGCCATCCCCAGCACGATGCCGTCGTCGACCGGTTGGCCGTCGACCGACGTGTGGAGCAGCTCGCTCAACAGGTCGTCGCCCGGGTTCTCCTTGCGGTACGCCAGCTGCTCGACGAAGTAGTAGAGCAGCCCCTCGACGCCGGCCTGGCGCCGCTCCTGGTCGTCGGCGAACTCGAGCACCGAGCGCACCCACTCGGTGAACTGGTCGGCCATGTCGGTCGAGACACCCAGAATGCGGGCGATCACCCGCACGGGGATCTGCTGGGCGTAGTCGGCCGCCGCGTCGGCGTGCCCCGCCCCGGCGAACCCGTCGAGCAGCCCCCGGCAGAGCTCACGCGTCAGCGGCACGTACGAGTCGACCCGCGTGTGCGAGAACCACGGCAGCAGCAACCGGCGCGTCCACGTGTGCAGCGGCGGGTCGGCCGAGATCGGCGGCAGGCCGTACTCGAGGTTCGGCCCGTCCCAGTTCTCGTTCGGGTCCTCGTCCTCGTCGGCGGGGATCACCGCCACCTTCAACGAGCTGAAGTGCTCGATGTCGTGGGCGATCGCCGTCACGTCGTCGTAGCGCAGGGGCATCCAGCTGCTCTTGCGCCGATCCGTGTGCGGGATCGGACAGGTCGGGCGCAGCCGGTCCCAGATGGCGAACGGGTCGGCCAGATACTGCGGGTCCATGACGTCGAAGTCGGTCGCCCAGTCGCTGACCGGCGCAGTGTGTGTCATCGGAGCCCCCTTCCGTGTGCGCGTGTGCGGTGCTGCCAGTGCTGCGGTGCGGGCTGCGCCATCGAATGCTCGACGAGCCCGCCGTCGTTCACACTACCGCCCGCTCCCACCGGCCCCGGAGCGGCGGCTCCCCCTAGCGCCCCACCGGTTCGCCGCCCCGCACCACCTCGTACTGGCGGGCGGGGTCGTCCGCCGGCACCCGCACGCCCGGGACCACGCCACCGCCGCCTCCGCCTCCGCCCCTGGACCCGCCCCCACTCCCGGCCTCGGGCCGGATCACCTCGGCGCCGTCGGGCGCGTACTGGACGATGTAGGCCTTGCGCACGCCGTCGGTGTGGTTGGGCCCGGTCGAGTGCGGCGTGAGCGAGGAGAACACGACGATGCTGCCGGCAGCGGCCGGGACCGGCACCGCCTCGGCCGGGTCGCGCAGGCACACGAAGCCGATGTCGGAGTACTCGTGGGCCAGCGTGCCGAGCCGGTGCAGCCGGGGCACGACCCACGGGCACCCGTTCTCCTCCGTGGCGTCGGTCAGCGCGATCCAGCACGTGAGGTACTGCTGCGGCTCGACGAACGCGTACCCGTTGTCCTGGTGCCAGGGGAACGGCGAGTCGGTGCCCGGCTTCTTGTACACGGCCTGGTCCCAGTAGAGGCGGACGTCGGGCCCGATCAGGTCCGCGCACAGCCCGGCGAACAGCGGCGACGACGTGAAGCGGCGCAGCCGCGGCGACGGCACGACGAGGTGCGTGGTGAACGTGATCTCGTCGGCGCGCGCGATGAAGAAGCGCCCGCCCTCCAGCCCGCGCAGCGCCACCTCCTGACGCTCCTCGTACGGGTCGATCTCCGCCCTCAGCTCGTCGGCCTCGCCGGGCGTCAACGCGTCCTCCAGCACGAAGTACCCGAGCTCGTCGTACTGGCGCGCCTGCTC
Source organism: Acidimicrobiales bacterium (assembly GCA_036521235.1). Taxonomy (GTDB): domain Bacteria; phylum Actinomycetota; class Acidimicrobiia; order Acidimicrobiales; family RAAP-2; genus Bog-473. The sequence continues at coordinate 10,100 of DATDIE010000158.1, forward strand.
GGCCGTCACGACCCGGAACGGGCCGCCGTGATCGTGCCACTCGAACCCCGCGTTCAAGGCGTGCAGCGGCGGCGCGTCCGCGGCCGTGCTCACGAGCCGGTGAACCTCGGCGCCCGGCGCTCCGCCGTCGCCCGCACCCCCTCCGCGAAGTCGGCCGTGTGCTGCAGGTTCAACTGCTCGGCGCACTCCTGCTCCATGGCGGCCCTGGCCGCGTCGACCACCCCCGAGCGCAACGTGGCCCGGATGGCCCGCACGGCGAGCGGCCCCGACCCGGCCAGCTCGCCGGCGTAGGCGAGGGCGTCGGTCATGAGGTCGCCCTCGTCGTCGCCGGCCAGGCGGTCGCACAGCCCGAGGGCGAAGGCCTCCTCGCCGCCGATCCGGCGCCCGGTGAGGAACAGGTCCGCCGCCGCCTGGCGCCCGACGACGGCGGGCAGCGTGACGGTCAGGGCGAAGCCGTGGTGAAAGCCGAGACGGGCGAAGTTCGCGCTGAAGCGGCTCCCCGCCGACGCGACCCGGAAGTCCGCCGACAGCGCGAGCCCGAGGCCGCCGCCGACGGCCGCGCCCTGCACCGCGGCGACGACCGGGAGCGGCGCCGCGAAGAGGCGCAGCGCCTGGCCGTACAAAGCCGCTATGTCCTGTCCGGCGTTCGACGAGAAGTCGAGCCCGGCGCAGAAGTGGCGGCCCGCCGCGCCGAGGACGATGGCGCGGCACCAGCCCGAGGCGTCCAGCGACTCGTACGCGTCGGCCACCGCGGTGAGCAGCTCCGTGTCGAAGAAGTTGTTGGGCGGCCGGTTGAGACGGACGACGCCCACGTGCTCGCCGTGCTGCTCCACCGTGACGTCGCTCACAGTGGGATGTCCTCCAGGCTGCGCCAGTAGATCAGCGCGTCCTCGCCGTCGACGGCCTTGGGGACGCGGCCGATCTCGCTGAAGCCGAGGCGCTCGTACATCGAGCGGACCGGGTTGGACTCGAAGACGAGGTTGAACTGCAAGGCGTCGAAGCCGAGCCGGCGCGCCTCGAGCATCGAGTGCTCGACGAGTGAGCGGCCGACGCCCGTCCCCCGGTATGCCGCAAGCACGAAGTAGCCGGCGTTGGCGATGTGCGCGGCGCGCCCGACGAAGTTGGGCTTGATGTAGTACGCACCGATCAGGTAGCTCCCGAAGCGCGCGACCGAGATCGCCGACGAATGCGCCACCCAGTAGTCGTCGAACTCGTCGCGGGTGACGGGCGCCGACTGCGGGAACCCCTCGCCCGCCCCGACGATGCGGCTGAACGCGACGAACAGGTCGTCGTGGTCGTCCACCGTCGCCATTCGGATGTCCACCGGCACGACACCCACGGTACCGGTGCCGATGGCGCGAACGAGGACATCCCAGGAGCCGCTCAGCGTCGCCCACAGCCCCGCCGCGGCGGCACGCGAACGCCGCTCAGTTCGCGGCGAACCCCGTCGTGCCGATGCCCGGGCGCACCGCCTCGATCGGGTCGCGCAGGTCGTCGATGTAGCCCAGCGCGTACGCCCCGCGGTCGTAGCCCATGAGGCGCAGCAGGTCGACGGGGAGCGTCTCGGCCACCTCGCGAGGCACGGAGAGGTACTGGTTCTCCTCCTGGCGCAACCAGGCCACGGCGTACGTGATGTTGAGCCCGATACGGGTTGCAGGCGAGTCGTTGGCGCCGCCGCCGTGGTAGACGCTGCCCGAATAGAAGAGCACCGACCCGCGTGGCATGACCGCGGGCTCGGTGTCGTCGGGCCCGAAGGACACACGGTCCTCCCTTGCGTTGCTGCCAACGACGACCCGGGTTGCGCCGTTCACCTCGGTGAAGTCGGTCAGCGCCCAGATCGTGTTGCACTGCACCTCGTAGCCCGCCGGGAACGGGAAGAAGTCGAAGGCCCACTGGTCGCGGTGGATCGGCTGGGCCGTCGCGCCCGGCCCGATGGCGATGGCCTGGGTGAGGTGGAGCTGGATGTTCGTGGCGTGCCCGAGGAACGCCCGCGCCGCGCCCAGCGCGAGCGGGTGCATGACCAGGTCGCGGCAGGCGGCCGAGCGCGCGATCAGCGACCCGGTGCGGCGGGTCAGCTGCCCGCTGAAGTCGTCCGGCCCCGTCGGCGTGGCGTCGAGGAAGGGGCGGAGCTCCGTCTCGACCCGCCCCAGCAGTCCCGCGTCGGCGACGCCCTCGACGACAACTGCGCCGTCGCGCCGGACGGCGGCCGCGACGTCCTCGGGGCTGGCGTCGGCGGTGAGGCGGGTGACGGGCACACCCCATCCTGGACAACGACCGCCGCCGGCGGCAACTCCCCAACGCCGCCGCGGCGGCGGGGCCACGCCTACGACGCGGGCGCCTCTGACACCAGGCCCATCTCGGCGAGCTTGCGCAGCGTCTCGCGGACGTCCTCGCCGATGATCCCGGCGGCGTCGGGATACGTCTCCCCCAGCGCCTCCACGATGCCGTCGACGGTGGTCGCACCGTCGCAGAGCTTCCACACCGAGCCCGCACTCGAGTTGAGGAGGATCAGCAGCTGGCCGACGTCGTCGTACACGGCGACGTTCTCGTCCAGGTCGACCGCCGAGGCGCCCTCCCGGCGCACCGGCACCGACCCCGCTTCCGGCCACTCAGCGTTCACGTCGTTCCCTCCCCTTCGGTCGCAACCGCAAAACCGACACCCCAGGTCTATACCCGGGCCCCCACCAACCCGAGCACCAGCGCACACGCGGCGTCGAGGTCGGACATCGCGAGCGCGTAGCACTCGCAGTCCGCGGCGAGCCGGCCCAGCGCCGCGGTGGCGTCGGCGCCGTGCGGCAGCATGTTCACCGCGTGCAGGGCCAGCGAGAAGAAGGCCTCCGTCTCGCTCAGCCGCGTCAGCGCCGTCTCCGCCCCGGCGTCGTAGCGCGGCACGATCACGTAGGCCGGACGGCAGGGCGACCCGACCTGCCGACCCGTGCCCTCGCCGACCGGGACCTGCCACTCCGCTTGGTCACCGCCGGCGCCGGCGCCGACCCCGGCCACGTCGGACGACTCGCCGAACCAGCCGTCGCCGAACGGACCGGGGTCCAGGGACGCCAGCGCCGTGAAGCTCCCGGGCTTGACGGTGATCGGTTTCGGGTACGGCAGCAGGCGCCCGGGCGCCGCGCCGTCGAGCTCGAGCGCGACGAGCTCGTCGCTGAGATACCCGAGGCCCGCCTGCGCCAGCCCTGCCGTGAGCGTCGACTTCCCCGACCCCGACGCCGCCGGCACCAAGAGCCCGGCCCCCCCGGCCGCCTCGAGGCCGCCGGAGTGGAAGAGGAGGTACTCACCGCTGCGCTCGGCGGCCAGGCGGTTGATGTCCCACACCAACGTCGCCACGGCGTCGCCCGGCGGGACATCGAGCACGACGATCTCGCCGTCGCGATGGACGTCGACGCAGCCGGGCCGCGACGACGAAGACGAAGACGAAGACGAAACTTCGTAGCGCGCCACGTCGCCGGAGTCGACCTCGTCACCCGAGCGCAGTGAGCGCAGCAGGCCCGAGACGTACGTGCCCAGCGATGCGTCGTCGCAACAGACGACGAAGCGGTACGAGAGTGCCCTCAGGCCGGGAGTGCAGTGCGCCCGGTTGTGTGCTGCGGGAGCGGCATCCGCGCCGTGCGCGCCGTGCGCGTGCGGCACGGGCTAGATCGCTTCGTCCGGGCTCCCCGCCTCGTGCGCCTCGGTGGCACCCTCGGCCGCGGCCTTGGGCATCCCTCGGCTGGCCCAGTGGTGCATCGCCCAACCGCCGGCGATGAGCGCCGCGCCGATCTCGGCGTCGCGCTGGATGTTGAGGCCGGTCATCGCAAGCGACGAACCGCCGCCCGCCGGTGCCGTCGACGAGGTGAGCGTGGCGGGCGTCGAGCCCGTCCCGCCGGTCCCGCCGGTCGACGCGGGGTTCGTCGTGGGGTTGGAGGTCGAACCGCCTGCCCCGCCGTTGGTGCCGCCCGAAAGGGTGGCGCCGGCGGCCGGCTTGGCCGTCAGGATCTCGGGGACGACCCAGGCCGCTGCCCCGGCGGTGGCGAGAACGCCCGCCCGCCCGAGCGCCTGACGCCTCGAGAACGTCGTCCCCGCGGCGGCATCACCCGGTGCAACCGGAGATGCCCCCACATCTCGATCTGTCCGTTGCTTCCGCATGTCGCCCGTCCGTTCCTTCGTCGCCAGTGGAAACTCTACAGCTGTTTTCCCACCTAGAGACGTATTTTTCGCCTCATCCGATGCATCCCCGGATGCTGCTTCCCGGGGGCGCCTGACCTCCTGTGCGTGGATAACGCCCGATGAGACCGTTTACTACCGCTTCGGGGGGCGGGAATTGTGAACTGGTAGTGCAATCCGATATCGCCGAGGGTCCCAAGACCCTGGTCAGGCACGTCGTCGACGCCCGCGTCCCGCCGCCCCAGCACCCACCGCGACCACCCCGGGCGGCATGATGAGCACGTGAGGGGCGAGGCGGTCGTCGAGAATGCTGCGATCGAGCCGACGTCGCGCCTGCTCTGGGAGGCCTGCCGCCCCGAACCAGACCCGGCCGCCGTCCGGCGGGCTCTCGACGACGGCGCCGCCCTCGACCTCGCGGTCACTGCCGCCGAAGAGCACCGCATCAGCCCACTGCTGTGGCGGGCCCTCGGCGCGGCCGGCGCACTCGATGCACTGGGGCCCGAGCGGGCCGTCCTCGGCGGGACCGCAGACGCCTTCGCCATGGAGGGTCTGCTGCTCATCCCCCGTGCGGTGGCGCTCGCCGTGCGCCCGCTCACCGCTGCCGGGCTCGAGCCCGTCATCTTCAAGGGCCCGGCCGTCGCCGCCCGCTACCCCCGGCCGGGCCTGCGCCCGATGGAGGACATCGACCTGCTGCTGCCGCGCGCCAACCACGCCCGGGCGCTCGACGCGTTGCAGTCGGCCGGCTGGCGCGTCGTGCGCGCCGCCGAGGGCGAGCAGTACGACACCGTCCTCGCCCACGACGAGGTGCCGTCGTTGACGCTCGAACTGCACTTCGGTCTCGAGATGGCGTCCCAGCGCGTCACCGCGCTCGACGCCGAGACGTTGTGGGCGCGGCGCCAGTCGGCCGAGGTGGCGGGCACTCCGGCCTTCGTCCTCCCCCAGGACGAGGAGCTCGTCGTGCTCGCGGCGCACGCCGGCAAGCCGCACCATGGGTTCGTGCGGCTGGTCTGGCTGGCCGACCTCGCCATGATCGTGCGCGCCGCCACCGCAGAAGGTCACCCGGTCGAATGGGCGCGGGTGCGCGCCGTCGCGGAGGCGACGCACTGCGTCACCGTCGTCGGCGCCGCGCTCGCGCTGGCCCGGCGGGCCGGCGTGGAGGCGCCGCCGGAGCTCTTCCCGCTGCCCACCCGCGGGTGGCGGGGCGAGGCGATCGCTCAGCTCCTCTCGGTCACCTGGCCGCTGACGCACCTGCAGCTGCCGGGCTACCAGCTCAACTACGCCCTCGCCGACGACCGCACGCAGCGGGTCAAGATCCTCCTCGTGCTCCTGGCTTCGGGGCACGGCATCGGCGGCCGCGTGCGTCGGATGACGGCGCTCCCCCGGCGGGCGTTGACGGGTGCGCGGCCCTCCGGCTGAGGCCGCGGCGCGGCCGGTCGTCTACAAGCCCGGGTAGGCCCGGCGCAGCAGCTCGAGCACCTCGCCGTTCGCCGGGACCGGCGGGCTGTGGTCGGGATCGAGGCGGCCGTAGATGAGGCGGCAGAACGCCTCGGCCGGCAGTTCGAGGTCCGGCTGCTTCCCGGCGTCGCCCTCCAGGAGCTCGGAGCTCTCGGGCGTCAGGCGCACCGTGAAATGCCGCACGGGATGACTCGTCCGCACCCGGACCTCGCGCTCGGCGCCCGTCGGCTTGGCTGCGAAGCGCGCGATCAGCCCGAGGTTGTCCACGATCACCGCCGCCGATTCCGGTGGCAGGACCGCCCCGGGGTCCGACATGACCTCGATGTCCCACGTGTGCAGCGCGTGCTCGTTCAGCCGCAGGCCGGCCGCAGTCTCGAAGCTCACCGAGAGCGGCCCGAAGGGGAACTCGATGCGGTCGCGGTCCGCGTCGCTGACCGCTTCGAAATCTTTGAGGAGGCGTTCGTCCTCGGCGAGGGAGTCGTCCGCCTTCGCCCGCGGCGTCTTGGCGTTCCACTCGTCCCAGACCGGCTGGGCGGCGTCGTCGGGGAGCGTCTCCCCCGCCAGCGTCGCCTCGAGCCGGCGGCTCATGAGCACGGCTCCCGAACCGAGATGCGACAGTACGTCGGCGATCGACCACTCGGAGTCGTACGACGGGCTCTCGAGTTTCTCGTCGTCGTAGGGCGCGACCAGTTCGCGCAGGCGAACGACCGAGGCGGCCAGTGGCGGCAGAGGGTTGTCCATGGCCGGAGGTCTACCGGGCCCGCGGCGGGACCCGAACGGTCACCCAGCTTTATTAACTTGACAGTTAACTAACTCTGCGGTTAAATAACGCTATGACGATCACCGAGGAACGACTCGACGCCACCTTCGCAGCCCTCGCCGACCCGACCCGGCGCGCCATCGTCAGCCGGCTGGCCCGTGGCGACGCCACGGTGGGCGAACTCGCGACCCCCTTCACCATGTCGCTGCCCGCGATCTCCAAGCACCTCAAGGTGCTCGAGCGCAGCGGCCTCATCTCGCGGGGGCGTGACGCGCAATTCCGGCCGTGCCATCTCGAGGTGGACGCGTTGGACCAGACGCTCGACTGGATCACGGTGCACCGGCGAATCTGGGACGAACGGTTCGACAAGCTGGACGCGCACCTGCGCGACCTCCGGTCGGGGCGGCGTCAACCCAAGAGCGCAGATCGATGAACGTCTCCGCCCACGAGCTTCGTTTCACGCGGGTCTTCGACGCACCGCGTGAGGTCGTCTTCGACTGCATGATCGATCCCGATCACCTCACCCACTTCTGGGGCCCTACCGGCACGAGCACGCCCCGCGAGCACATCACGGTCGACGCCCGACCCGGTGGCGAGTTCTGCACCGTGATGGTCCACGACCACGACGGCAGCCGGTACCCCACCCGTGCGGTCTACGACGAGGTCCGGCCCCCCGAGGTGTTGTCGTGGACAGAGCCGGAATCCGGGATGAAGGTCGTCACCGAGTTCGTCGCTCTCGGCCGGGACCGCACGGAGGTCCGCATCCACCAGCGTTACATCCCCGAGTCCTTCCTGACCCCCGAGGTACAGGCCGGGTTCCTGAGCTCGCTCGACCGTTTTGCCGCGTACCTCGCGGGCCTCTCCCCCCGCCGCTCGGGTGCCCGGCCAGACCCGCCATCGCCCGAATAGGAGGAACCGACATGCCATCCGACGCCACCACGAGCGCCGACGGCGAGTCGCTCTCGAAGAGCGTCGCGGGCGAGTACCTCGCCCTGGCCGACCTGTTGGAAGCGGCGGGAGCCTCGGTGTGGGACGCGCCGTCGCTCTGCGAGGGCTGGCGCACCCGTGAGGTCGTGGCCCACGTGACGATGCCGGCGCGCTACGACGGGCCCGCCTTCATGGCGGAGCTCGAGGCCGCCGGCGGCGACTTCACCCGGCTGTCGAACACCGTGGCCCAGCGCGACGGTGCGCTCCCCGTCGCGCGGCTCCTCGCTGACCTGCGCTCCGACGCGCTGCACCGGTGGGAGCCGCCCGGAGGCGGCGCCGAAGGCGCCCTCACCCACTGCGTCATTCACGCCCTCGACATCGTCGAGTCCGTTCCGCTCGATCGTCGCGTGCCCGACGACCGGATCTTGCGGGTGCTCTCGCTCGTGGCCGACCCCGCCGTGCCCAACCTCTTCGGCACCGACCTCTCCGGGGTGGAACTGCGCGCCGACGACCTCGAGTGGTCCTACGGGTCCGGCGCCCCCGTCGTGGGGCCGGCGCAGGCGCTGGCGCCGGTCGTCTGCGGCCGCGTGCTGCCACCGGGACGCCTCCACGGCGAGGCGGCCGCGCGCTTCACTCGAAGCTGAACGGCGGCGCCAGCCAACCGATTTCCGCAAAGCCCGCTCCGGCGGGCCTGGCCGGGACAAGATTGCGTGTGATGAACCCCCTGGAGCAGGGCGAGGTCGGGGCGCTCGCCCGGCATCAGGACGAGCCGGCTGGCGTCCCAACTGCATCGAGCCAGGGCGGCAACGGCGTCTCCCGGCCGGGTAGCCGCACGTCGTGGACGAGCCGCGCCCGGTCGCTCGTGCTCGGGCCGCAAGGCGGCGGGGCCAACCGGCGGCGAGCCTCCGACGTGGTCCGCATGGTCGCAGCAGTGGTCGTCGTCGTGCTCAGCGTCCCCTTGGTTCGGGCCAACACCTCGATCGAGGTCCACATCGCCCAACTCCTGTCGCCGCCGCCGACCGGTGTCCGCTGGCTGATCACCACGCTGTGGTTCGTCGGATCCCTCGGTGTGATCGCCTTTCTCATCGTCATCGGCCTCCTCGTTCCGAGACTCGCGGCAATCCGCCAGATGGCGCTCGCCGGAGTCACTGCGCTCGCCGCGTGCCTGCTGATCGAAGCACTGCTCGGGGACGCCGCGGGCCGGCCGGCGGTTCCCGAGTTGCAAGGGTTCGACCCGCGCTTCCCGGTGATACAGCTGGCGGTAGCCACGGCGGTCGCGCTGGCTGGTCTCCCGTACCTCAGCCGACCCCTGCGCCGGGTGGTCGGCTCGGCGGTGGCGCTCGCGGCGCTGTGCGCTGTGGTCGGTGGATACGGGCTGCCGCTGTGCGTCGTCGCCGCATTGGTCCTCGGCTGGGGCACGGCGGCCGCCTGCCACTTGGTCCTCGGCGCGCCGAACGGCATGCCCTCCGCGAGCGAGGTCAGCGCCGCGGTGCGCGACCTGCACGTCGACCTGCGAGATCTCACGGCCACGCCACACCAGGCGTGGGGCGTGGCGACGTTCACCGGCTCCGATGAGGTCGGTCGTCCGGTCGAGCTGACGGTGTACGGCCGGGACGCGGCGGATGCGCAGTGGCTGCGCAAACTCTGGCGCTTCTGCGTCTACCGCGACTCGGGCCCGACGTTGATGTTCAACCGCCTCCAGCAGGTCGAACACGAGGCATATCTCACCTTGCTGGCCGAACACGCCGGGGGGTGCGTGCCTTCGGTGGTCGCTGCGGGCCGTTGCGGCCCGAGCGGTGATGCCGCCCTGGTCACGCGACTCCCCGAGGGCCGCCGGCTCAGCTGCTGTGCCAGCGAGGATGTCAGCGACGAGGACGCCGAAGCCACCTTGCAGGCCGTGCTCACGCTGCGGCGGGCGGATATAGCGCACAGCGCACTCAGCCCCGAGACGATCGTCCTGACCGCCGACGGCCCATTGCTACGCGACTTCCGGCGAGCGTCGTCCTCGGCCCCGCGTTTCCGCACCGATCGAGACCTCGCAGCGACGATCGCCACACTCGCCGCGGTGATGGGGGTCGACCGAGCGGTCGCCACCTGTGGTCGCGTCCTCCAACAGGACACGATGGAGTCCGTCCTCACGCTCTTGCAACGGACGACGATCGAGCCCGAGACGCAGAGACTGGCTCACAGCCAGAAAGGATTCCTCAAGACGCTGCGCGAGGCCCTCGCCGCTCAGGCGGGCGTCGAGGTGCCCAAGCTCACGGAGGTCAAACGAATCAGCTGGCCCAACCTCTTGATGGTGGTCGGGAGCCTCGTGGGGTTGTGGCTCATCATCGGCGTGCTCACCGACGCCTCTGGGTCGCTGAGCGTGATCCGCGGCGCCGCCTGGGGATGGGTCGCGGCGGCCTTCGTATTCGGGCAGTTGCCGGTGGTGACGGGCGCCTGGGAGCTCACCGGCGCAGTCTTGGACCCCCTGCCCTTCGGAAGATGTGTCGCGCTCGAGACGTCCAACCTCTTCACCTCGTTCGTTGGTGGCAGTGCCGCCGTGTTCGGGGTGCGAGTGCGCTTCTTCCAGCGCCAAGGGCTCGACGTCGAGTCCGCCATCAGCTCCGGCGCCATCGCAGGCACTTCCAGTTGGGTCGTCAAGGGTGCGCTCTTCCTGATCTGCCTTCCCTTCGCGGCGGGTGATTTTCACAAGCCGACCGACACCAGCGGTAACGCGGGCATCGTGTGGTTCTTCCTCATAGTGGTACTCGCCGTGGCGGTGCTGGCCGCCGTGGCGGCGCTGGTGCCTCGACTGAGGCGAATGGCCGTGGCGAAGGCGAAGCCACACATCCTCACCATCTGGGCCGACATCCGCGTCATTGCGGTCGAGCCGCGCAAGGTCTTCTACGTCCTGGGAGGCTGCGTCGGGAGCCAAGTGCTCATCGCGTTCAGCCTGGGCGCGTCGCTGCATGCCGTCGGCGAGCATGCCAGCTTCGCCACCTTGATCGTGGTGCTGACGCTGGCCGCGATGATCGGGGGTGCTGCTCCCATTCCGGGCGGGGCGGGCGTGATCGAGGTGGGGCTGATCGCGGGGCTGACGGCGGCGGGAGTCCCGCAGGACCAAGCCGTGGCCGCGGTGCTCATCGAACGTTTCTGCACCGCGTATCTGACCCCGATCTGGGGCTGGGCGACGTTGGTCTGGTTACGGCACAACGACTACGTCTGAGCGTCGCCTTCGAGCCAGCTCCGCCAGGCCCAGTAGCCACCTTCGAGGTCGGCCACCCGGCTGAAGCCCAATGCGCGCAGCGACGCTGCCGCGAAGCTCGAGGCGTAGCCCTCGGAACACACCACGATCACCGGTTGGTCATAGGCCTTCACTTCGGGCAAGGCGTGCGTACCCTGGAGGTCGAACCGCCACTCGAGGACGTTGCGCTCGACGACCAGCGCACCGTCGAACTCCCCCTCGGCCTCTCGTTGCGCCTCCGGACGAATGTCGACGATCAGTGCGCCCTCGTGGCGCCACTGCTCGAGCTCCGCCGGCCCGAGTCGCTCGATCTCGCGGCGCGACTCCGCCAACAGGTCTTCGACCGGCCGCTCCGTCACGGGGCGACGAGATGCAGGGCTGGCTGGTCCGCCTGGGGCACGGAGGTGGCTCTCGCGTCCTCGCCGGTCCACGTGCGCTCACGCGGCACCAGCCGATCCTCGAAGCAGTCGTAATAGAGCATCGAGGTCAACGGCGGGCTGTAGACGTGCAGGCTCAGGGCGGCAACCGATCCTTCGTTGCGCACATCGTGGACGTGCCCCGCGTCGAAATCACGGGTGACGCCGGCCGGCACCTCGAGGCGCATCAGGCTGAGCCGGTCGGCGTCGTCGCGCCACGGCATCGTCTCGACGAGCGCGCCGCTGATGACGTGCAGCGCGCCCCGCGAGTCGCCGTGATCGTGCAGGTCGACGGTGCCTCCGGTCGGCCAGGCGATGAGCCAGGCGTCGTAGTCGCGGGTCTGGGCGACCACGCGCCAGGTCCGCTCCTGAACCTCACCGGCGCCCGGCCAGTGCACGGTCGAGCCCAGGCGGCGGGCAATCGCGGCCGGCTCGACCGGCCGGACGGCCGGACGGCGCAGCTGAGCGGTGTGGCCGGTGAAACCCATCGCAGGGAAAGATAGTGGCTAAATCTGACTAAGTCAATCGTATTTAAGGGATTACAACCCGCCTGCCCCCTAAATTCAGCCTGCCCACAGGAATTCATCTTCCGGTCGCGCGGTGGTCGACGGCTTTTCAATGAGGTCCTTTACGGTCATCGCCATCCCGCCCATATCGGAGGTTGTGCATGTCCCCGCTCTCCCCACGGTCCCTTGGCGCCCTTGCCGCCGGCGCAGCCACTTCGCTCGGCATCGCGTTGCTCCCCGTCGGTGCGGCCGTGGCGGCGCCGGGCGGCCCGACCCCGTCGTGGTCATCGCACGGGCTCACGGCCACGTCGATCCTGTCGGGGACGAGCCTGCAGCACACCTACACCGTCAGCGGCTCCGAGAACACGGCGATGGAACCGTTGAGCAAGCCTGACGACATCACGCAACTTGACGGCGTCATCTTCGCCGGCTTTCAGAACGGGGTGGGCCCCCAGGGCGAGCCGAGTACTGACGGCAATACCGACAGCACGATCGTGGCGCTGAGTCGCTCCGGCCACGCGCTGGGACAGTGGGACATCGCGGGCAAGGCCGACGGCGTCACCGCCGACCCGGCCATCGGCGGGGTGATCGCCACGGTCAACGAGGACGCCAACAGCTCGCTGTACACGATTACGCCCGGGCCGGGCGGTGTCGGGGTTGTGCGGCAGTACACCTACAGCGAGCCCCTGCCGCACAACGGGGGCACCGACGCCATCTCGATCCTGGGCCGCCAAATCCTCATCAGCGCCTCGGCCCCGGGGGCCACCGGCCCTCTCTCCGCACCGCAGCCAACCTTCCCCGCCGTGTACTCCGTCACGCTCGATCCGGCGACGTTGATCGCGACCGTGTCGCCGTACTTCTACGACGAGGACCCCGCGACCGTGGCCAACGTGGGCTCCCAGCAGGGTCAGCAGGTGAACCTGGCGCTCACCGACCCGGACTCGAACGAGATCGTCCCCGACGACGCGCCGCGCTTCGGGGGCGACTTCATGCTCACCAGCCAGGGGGACCAGGAACAGATCTTCGTCAACCGAGGCTGGCACGGCAATACGCTGTCCGTGCTGTCGCTCACCCAGTCGGTCGACGACACCCAATGGGCGAACAGCCCGGGCGTCCTCTACGCCACCGACTCGACGAACGACGCGATCGACGCCATCAGCGGCGACTTCCCCCGCGGCCCCATCGTCGCCGCCACGCCGTGCGGCTCGAACAGCGCGCCGCAGACCACCTGCCCCGCTCCGGGCTTCCCGGCCAACTACCTGGGTTCGCTGAACCCGTGGACCGGCGCCGTCACCCAGTTGAATGTGGGCGGGGCGACCTTTGTGCCCCAAGGGGGACTGCTCTTCATGCCGTCCTCCAACGGGCGCGACGGTGATGGCGGAGGCAATGGCGACCAGGGCCACGACCTGGGCGATCGCTAAGTCGTTCCTCGGCGGGCAACTGGTCCTTCATCTTCGCCAGGATGCCGATGGTCTGACCTAGCAGCGGGGCGAATCACGGGAGCCCTGACCGGTTCGTCGCATCCGCGCGGTTGTGATGCGCTCGTGTTGCAAAAGTTGTAACGTCCAACGCGATGCCGGGGGGCTGGTAGGCATGCACGCTTGCGGGGCGCGCCCACTGCGGGCGCCTGCTACCCCCGTGCCCGCGTAGGTCCCACTCATGGGCCCGATCCTCGAGGCCGCAGCAGAACCCGCCGACGCCAGCGCAGGCGACGCGGGGCCGATCCTGGCCGTGGACGGCGTCGCCATCGGTTTCGGCGGGGTCCTCGCGCTCGACGACGTCTCGATGTCGGTCATGCCGGGCGAGGTGGTCGGGGTGATCGGCCCGAACGGCGCGGGCAAGACGACGTTGTTCAACGTCATCTGCGGGTTCGTCCACCCGCACGCCGGCCGCCTCACCTACCGCGGTCACGACCTGCGACGGCACCACCCGCACGACTTGGCGAAACTCGGCATTGCCCGCACGCTGCAGGCTGTCGGGCTGTGCGCCGGGTTGACCGTGCGCGAGAACGTGATGCTCGGCGCCGAGCCGGTCCTGCACAGCGATCCGGTCTCCTCCTTTCTCGGGTTATGGCGCTCGAGTAGGGAAGAGCGCCGAACCTCGGCGCGGGCCATGGAGATCCTCGACGGGCTCGGGGTCGCGGCGTACGCGGACAGCTTTCCGCCCGCCCTGCCCTATGCCGTACAGAAGCAGGCCGCGCTGGCGCGCGCACTGATGGCAGAACCACAGCTGTTGCTGCTCGACGAACCGGCCAGCGGGCTGTCCGAGAGCGAGATGAGCTCGCTCGGCTCACGCATCCGGGGCCTGACGACGACGATGGCCGTGCTCCTGGTGGAGCATCACATGGACCTCGTCATGACGGTGTGCGACCGGATCGTGGTGCTGAACTTCGGTCT
>DATDIE010000159.1:0-8639 GCA_036521235.1 Acidimicrobiales bacterium
GTGTGCATGGCGATGGCGAAGCCTTGCCCCTCCTCACCGATCCGGTGGGACGCGGGCACGCGCACTTCGTCCAACGTGACCTCACCCGTCGGGCTACCCCGCATGCCGAGCTTGTCCTCGAGCTTCGGGACGTGCACGCCCCACTCCTTTTCGACGAGGAAGCACGACACGCCCCGGGCGCCGGCGTCGGGGTCGGTCTTGGCGAAGACGATGTAGACGTCCGAGACTCCGGCGTTGCTGATCCAGTACTTCGTCCCGGTCAGGATGTAGTCCTCGCCGTCGCGCACGGCTCGCGTGCGCAGGGCGGCCGCGTCGCTGCCCGCGTCCGGCTCGGAGAGGCAGTAGCTGCCCTGGATCTCCCCGCTGGCGTTCCGAGGCAGGTACGCCCGCTTGAGCTCCTCACTGCCCCAGTTCATCACCGGGATCATCGAGAGCTTGTTGATGAGCAGGATGAGCGCCGTCGAGGCGCAGACCCGGGAGAGCTCCTCGACGGCGATGGCCTGGGTGATCGAATCGGCGCCTGCGCCCCCGTACGCCTCGGGAATGCCGAGGGCGGGCAGCTCCATCTCCCGGCACGCCTCGTACGACTTCCACGGATACTCGGCGTTGCGATCGGCCTCCGCCGCGTTCGGCGCCACCTTCTCCTCGGCAAAGGCCCGCAGGCTGGCGCGGAACTCTTGCTGGACGTCGGTCAGGGCGAAGGTGGAATCACTCACGGGCCCATTCTCGCAGAGTCCGTCCAACCCTCGGTCGCCGGCTCCGGCGGCCTCAGGTCGCTGCCAGGTGCCGGATCAACAGGTCGGAGAGCCGCTCCGGCGCTGTTTCGGGCACCCAGTGCGACACGCCCTCGAGCACCTCGAACGTGTAGGGGCCTTGCACACAGTCGTGCGTCGCCTCCGCCGCCGCACGGCCGAACGCGCCGTCCTCCGTCGACCAAACGTAGAGCGTCGGGACCGCGACCCGCTCCAGGTCCAACAGCGCACGACGGTCCATCGCCCGATACCAGTTCAGCGCGGCCGTCATGGCACCGGGTTCGTTCAGCGCGGCGACGTACATCGCGGCGTCATCGTCGTCGAGGCCGCTCTCCTTGAGCACCCGCCGCAGGCCGCTCCCTTCGCCTTCGGGTCCGAGCAGCAGGCGCTCCGGTTCGTTGGCTTCTTGGAACGACGCCGTGGCCTCGCCCTGGGCGACCTGCGCCTCGTCACCGCTCAACACCGCGTGCTGGAGCGCCACGGGGTGCGGGGTCGAGACGACGCTGAGCGACCGGACCCGCCCCGGGTGGCGTGAGGCGACGATCCAGGCGAGCAACCCGCCCCAGTCGTGGCCGACCAAGTCGAAGCGGTCCATCTCCATGCAATCGGCCAGCGCCATGACGTCGCCGATGAGGTGCTCCGTGCCGTAGTCACTCGTCTCGGAGGGTCGCGCCCCGCCGCAGTAGCCCCGTTGGTCGGGCGCGATGGCGCGGTAGCCGGCATGACCGAGGGCCCAGAGTTGGTCCCGCCAGGCCCACGAGGTCTGAGGGAAACCGTGCAGGAGCAGGACCCTCCGACCCTCGTGGGGACCGCACGCCCGCCCGGTGAAGGTCAGTCCCCCCGCTTCGATCTCGAGGCGGTCGATCGCCCTGGGCACGTCCACGGTTGACACAGGTCGAGGGCCCCGTCAGCGGCCTAGGCGGCGGCCGAACCGCCCTTGAAGCGCGCCTCGTCCGGGCTGAGCCTGAGCGTGTCTTCGCCGACGGAGTCGGCGAGCGCACGCTGGGCCACGTAGTCGTGGGAGATGGAGGAGAACGCGGCCCGACGCTCGGCGCGCAACGTGGCGGGCGCGTCGTCGAGGAAGCCCCACAGGTTGAGCGAGAAGCGCACGTCGTAGACGGAGGGCCCACGTCCATAGAGCGCCGCACGCTTGGACGCGACCAACGCGACGCCGAAGAGGACGTCGTGCTCGGTCTCGCCCTCGCCGAGCTTGAGCTCGTCGCCGAAGCGCTTGGCCAGACGCATCGCGAAGCCCGAGTCGGGCCCGGGCGTGCCCAGGGTGCGGCCGCGCACGTGTTCGGGCACGACGAGTTCGGCGGGCCGGTCGGTGGTCCACGCTCCGGGCACGTGCATGTGGAGGGCCGGCCTGACCTGGTCGGCCTCCGAGATGGGCACGAAGGTGGGCTGCGCCATGGGCGGAGACTAGCCGAGGGGTTAGGACGGCTCCGAGAGTGGCTCGTCCCCCAGCAGGTGCACGATCGGCAGCGTGATGCACGACGGCCTGGCTGCGTCGTGGAACACCTCTTGGTCGGCGGGGCGCAAGTTGGATCCGGTCGTCAGCGGCTCCCCGGTCCCCAGGTTGCGGGCGTACAGCGGGTGGGCGCCGCTCGACACTTGCAGGCGGATCCGGTGACCGGCGCGGAACGTGTTGGCCGTCGGCGCCAATGAGAGCTCGAGCCGGAAGACGTCTTCCCCGTCCTTTTCGACCGACCCGGGCGTCAGGCGGATGATGCCGTCGCTCAGGTTGACCGACCGACCCCTCGGCGACACGTCGCAGAGCCGCACGAAGAAGTCCGTGTGTTCCGACGAGGAGCGCAGATAGAGCGTCGCCGTGAGCGGTCCGATCACCGTGAGGTCCTCGGTCAGCACCGGGCTCGTGTACGTGAGCACGTCGTGGCGGTGCTCCCGCCGGCGCTGGTCCTTGCGCCCACTCGTCGCGAAGTCGAGCCCGGCTCCCCCGACGGCCGGCGTCGGGTCGTGGGGGTTGTAGTGGTATCGGTCCGGCGCACTGGCACCCGGCGGCTCGGTGTCCAGCGTGCCCCATCGCCCGAGGTACCACGACTGTGGCTCGCCCGCCGGGGGCCACATCGAGAACTCTTCCCACTTACGCAAGCCCATGACGAAGACGCGCACCGGGGCACGGGGCTCCTTGCCCCGCCGCTCGCCGAGCTGCTTGTCGAACCAATCGAGCCCGTCCCGGATCGCCTCGCCAAAGAGACCGGGGCTGACGTGGCGCCACGGGCCGACCGTGAGGCGGGCGACGCGGCCGGCTCGGCGAAGCGCCACGTAGTCGGCGACCTGGCTCGGCAAGAAGAGGTCGTACCACCCCGCCACGAGGCTGGCGGGCGGCACCTTGTCGAGATGCCGCCCGAAGTTGAGGTCGTCCCACCAGGGGTCGCCGGGGGCACTGTGCTCGACCCAGTCCTGATAGATCGACGACGCCTCGCCGAGGGTGACGGCGTCCGCCTTGCCCAAGGGCAGCACGTTGGTCGTGCGGGCCAACACGCGATTGGCCGTCAGCTGCGCACGGACGTACCGGGGAATGCCCAGCTCTTGATGCTTGATCTGGTACAGCCATGTGAGCGCCACTTCGAGGGCGAATGAGCCGCCGGGGTACATGTTGCCGTCGCGGAAATTCGACGTGGTCACCTGCATGTCGACGGCCTTGACGAAGTCCGGCGGGTCTGCCGCGATCGCCCATTGCGTCATGCCCAGGTAGCTGGCTCCCCACGTCACGAGCCGTCCGTCGAACCACGGCTGCGACGCGATCCATTCGAGCGTGGCTTCTCCATCCGCCCGTTCGTTGCGCAACGGCACGAACTCACCCTCCGACCCGAAGGTACCGCGGCAACTCTGGATCACCATCTGGTATCCGCGTTCGGCGTACAGGCGGCCGAGTGGTCCCATCAGGAAACGCCCGTACGGCGTGCGGATCAGCACGGTCGGTCGACCTTCAGAGGTGTCCCTCGGATACCAGCGGTCGGCCAGGAGGACCGCACCGTCGGGCATCTTCGCCGTCATGTCGCGTTCGACGGAGACGTCGGTGGTCGTCGGCGGTGGAAGCTTGGCGATCTTGGCCGCAGCACGGCTCCACGCGATCATTGCCATCTCCATGACCGAGCTCGGCACGTTCCTCCCGACCCCTCGTTCCCCCGACGTCTCCGGCGGCGACGGCCGAACCTATTCGGCGTGCAGCAAACCGAAGACGACGGAATCGTAGAGGGCCTGCCAGCTGGCCTCAATGATGTTTTCGGAGACGCCGATGGTCGTCCAGGTGCGCTCGCCGTCGGTCGAGTCGACCAGGACCCGGGTCACGGCGCCGGTGCCCCGGCCCGTATCGAGGACGCGGACCCGGTAGTCCGTCAGGTGGATGTGCGCCAGCGCCGGGAACTTCGGTCCGATGGCGCCGCGCAATGCACCGTCCAATGCGTTGACCGGTCCGTTGCCCTCGGCGGTGGCGACGACGCGCTCCCCGGCGACGTGGACCTTCACGGTCGCCTCGGTCGTCAGGCCGAGAAGGGCGGCCGGGCTCGGCAGGGCGCCCGGCTCGGGCTCTCGCTGGGAACCGTGGTCGGTGATCACGCGGAACGACTCGACGGTGAAGAAGTCCGAGACCCACCCGGACGCCCGGCGCAGCAGGAGCTCGAGCGAACCGTCCGCCACCTCGAAGTGATAGCCCTCGTGCTCCAGATGCTTCAGCTCGTCGAGGACGCGGCCGATGACCTCCCCGTCGAGGTCGAGCCCGAGCTCGGCGGCCTTCATCGCCAGGGTCGAGCGCCCCGCCATCTCGGACACCACCACGCGAGTGCCGTTCCCGACCGTGTTCGGCACGACGTGCTCATAGAGGTCGGCGCTGCGGGCGACCGCGCTGGCGTGCAGCCCGCCCTTGTGGGCGAACACCGAGTTGCCCACGTAGGGCTGCTGAGGGTTGGGCGCAATGTTCACCAGCTCGGCGATGTGGTGCGCCACGGGCGTCAGGCGCTCAAGACGGTCACTCGGGATGGTGCGGATGTTGAGCTTCAGCGACAGGTTGGGGATGGCGGCCGACAGGTCGGTGTTGCCGGCGCGCTCCCCGTAGCCGTTGATGCAGCCCTGGACCTGGGTGGCCCCCGCCTGCACGGCAACCAGCGAATTGGCCACGGCACACCCGGCGTCGTTGTGGCAGTGGATCCCGAGCTGGGTGCTGGTCCGGGCGCGGACGTCGGCGACCGCCGCGCCGACGTCGTCGGGCAGGGAGCCACCGTTGGTGTCGCACAACACGAGCGCCTCGGCACCGGCTTCTTCGGCGGCGGACAGGACCGAAAGCGCGAATTCGGGGTTGTTGCGGTAACCGTCGAAGAAGTGTTCGGCGTCGAGGAAGACGCGCAGGTCGTGGGCGCGCAGGTGGCGCACGGAGTCGGCCACCATGGCGACGGCCTCGTCGAGGGAGGTCCGGAGCGCCTCGGCGACGTGGCGATCCCAGGACTTGGCCACGATGCAGGCGACCGGCGCCCCCGCATCGATGAGGTTGGCCAACACCTCGTCGTTCTCCGGCTTGACGCCGGCCCGGCGCGTCGAGCCGAACGCGACGAGCGTCGCGGTGCCCAGCTGCAGCTCCTTCTTGGCCCGGGAGAAGAACTCGATGTCCTTGGGGTTGGCACCGGGCCAGCCGCCCTCGATGTAGGCGACGCCGAGGTGGTCGAGCTGTTCGGCCACCCGCAGCTTGTCGTCGACGGTGAGCGACAGCCCCTCTTGCTGGCTGCCGTCCCGCAGGATCGTGTCGAAGATATCGACGGCTTCGGGAAGGTCGGGCACGACGTAGTCGTGCGCGTGTTCGCTGTGCCCGTGGGCGTGCGTGTGGCGCACGCCGCCATGGCTGTGCGAGTGGCCCGCTACGGCGGGGTCCTCGGCGTTCGGCTCGTGCTCGGACTCAGTCGACATAGTCCAGCCATTCCTTGTACTGGTCCACCTCGCCGCGGACGGTGGCGAAGTAGGTCTGCTGGACTTCCTTGGTGATCTTGCCGGGCTTGCCGGTGCCGACCTCGCGGTCGTCCACGGAGCGGATCGGCACCACCTCGGCCGCCGTTCCGGTCAGGAACGCCTCGTCGGCCAGGTAGAGGTCGGTGCGAACGATGTGGTCGTGGAGCACCTCGTAGCCGAGGTCACGGGCTATGACCTCGATCGAGTTCTGCGTGATGCCGGCCAGGGCGCCGGCGTCGGAGGTCGGAGGCGTCACGAGGACGCCGTCGCGCACGATGAACACGTTCTCGCCGGTGCATTCGCTCACCTTCCCGTTCGGGGCGAGGAGGATGGCCTCGTCGTAGCCGGCCTTCAGCGCCTCCACCTTGGCCAGCGAGGAGTTGGCGTACATGCCGGTCCCCTTGGCCGCCGTCGGCACGGCGTTGGGGTCGTGCCGACGCCAGGAGCTGATCTTGACCGAGACGCCGTTGGCCACGCCTTCGTCGCCGAGGTAGGTGCCCCAGGGCCAGCAGGCGACCGAGACGTTGACCGGGCAGGGCAGCGGGTTGAGGCCCATCTCGCCGTAGCCGAGGAACACGAGCGGGCGGATGTAGCAGCCGTCGTTCATGCCGTTCACCCGGACCACCTGGCGACAGGCGTCGATGATCTGGTCGACCGTGAACGGCACGTCGATCATGAACACCTTGGCCGACGCGAACAGCCGCCGGATGTGCTCGCCCAGTCGAAAAACCGCCACGCCGCGGCTCGTCGGGTAGGCGCGGATCCCCTCGAACACGCCGGAGCCGTAGTGCATGGTGTGCGTGAGCACGTGCACGGTCGCGTCGGCCCAGTCGACGAGCTCGCCGTCCATCCAGATCTTGTCGGTGGTGGTGATGGGCATGTGGGCTACAGCCTTTCTGCGATGGCGTCGCCCACGGCGGAGGTGGGCTGCTGTTGGGCGGACGTTGACATGGAATCGACCTGCGCGGCGAGCGCCTTGAGGATGCGGTCGGCCGCATCGGCCTCACCCAGGAACTCGAGCATGAGCGCGGCCGAATGGATGGCGGCCAACGGGTTGGCGATGCCCTGGCCCGCGATGTCGTGGGCGGCTCCGTGGACCGGCTCGAAGAGGGAGGGCCCAGTGCGGGTGGGGTTGAGGTTGCCCGAGGCGGCGAAGCCGATGCCCCCGGCCACCGCGCCGGCGAGATCGGTGAGGATGTCGGCGAGGAGGTTGTCCGTCACGATCACGTCGTAGCGCTTCGGCTGCTCGACGAGGTAGATGCACGCGGCGTCGACGTGGTTGTAGTCCCAGGACACGTCGGGATAGTCGTCGGCGGTCTCGGTGACCGTCCGGTTCCACAGGTCGCCGGCGAACGTGAGCACGTTCGTCTTGTGCACGAGGGTGAGGTGGTTGTTGCGCCGGCCGGCCAGCTCGAAGGCGAAACGGGCGCAGCGCTCCACGCCCATGCGGGTGTTCACCGAGCCCTGCGTGGCGACCTCGTGGGGGGTGCCCTTGCGGAGGAAGCCGCCCTCGCCGGCGTAGGTGCCCTCGGTGTTCTCGCGCACTACGACGAAGTCGGCGCCGTCGGCGATGGAGCCGGGCACGCCGTGGAAGGGGCGGAGGTTGATGAACAGGTCCAGCTCGAAGCGCATGCGCAGCAACAGACCCCGTTCGAGCGTGCCGGGCGGCACCGACGTGTCGCCCACCGGCGGGCCCACCGCACCGAGGAGGATCGCGTCGAACCCGCGGAGCTCGTCCAGCGTCTCGTCCGGCAGGACGACCCCGTCTCGCAGGTAACGGGCGGCGCCGAGGTCGAACTCGGTGGTGTCCAAATCGACGCCGGCCGCCGCGATCACCTTGAGCGCCTCCGCGCAGACCTCCGGCCCGATGCCGTCACCGCCGATGACGGCCACCCGATGCCTGGTTGTGCCGCTGCCCACTGTCCTCGTTGTCCCTTCGTCGTCCGGTTGTGTGTCTTGCGTGTCTACCCGATGCCCGATGCCCCGGTCGGGGGCTGGCTCCCCGTCAGGCGCACGTCGCCTGGAATTGAAAAACCGCCCACTGAGTGGACGGTTCGACGGCGCGCGGGGATGTGGCGCGCCTAATGAATAATGCCTACGAAGTGCTCGGAGCGGCGCATAGTCACCCCAGTCTCTCGCAGCGGAGGCAGGTTCGTCAACACAGCCTGCTCGGCGAAACGAGGGTCACCGAGGGAGCGTTAGCCTGGTGGCGGCGGGTGCCGGGTGCGCCCACGCACCGCCCGCCCATCCGCCTCCCGAAGGAACCATGCCGTGACCAATGCTCCCAATCAGACAGAAACGGCCAAGCTGACCCAGTCCACCTACGACCGGCTGGTGGCCGAGCTCGAGGACCTGACCACCCGGGGCCGGGTGGAGATCGCCCAGGCGATCGAGTCCGCCCGTGCGCTGGGCGACCTGAGCGAGAACGGCGACTACCACGCCGCCAAGGACTCGCAGGGGAAGATGGAGTCGCGCATCCGGCAGCTGCAGGCGATGCTGAAGGACGCCGAGATCGTCGACGAGTCCGGGGCCGACGACGGCTCGGTGTCGCTGAGCAGCATCGTGACGCTGCGCTACGAGGGCGACGACGAGGACGACACCCAGAAGTTCTTCGTCGGCTCGATCGAGGAGCGGCAGGGGGACCTGCCGGTCATCTCGCCCAGCTCGCCGCTCGGCCAGGTCCTGGTGGGCCGCCGCGCCGGCGACGCCGTCGAATACAAGGCGCCGGGTGGGGCGCTCAAGGTGCACATCGTGGCGGTCGGACGCTGATGGCGCCGCGCACGCTCAGCGAGAAGCTCTGGGACGCCCATGTCGTGCACTCGACCGAGGGTGAGCCCGACCTCTTGTTCATCGATCTGCACCTCATCCACGAGGTCACGTCACCGCAGGCCTTCGACGGGCTGCGGTTGGCGGGGCGCCCGGTGCGCC
>DATDIE010000160.1:0-2139 GCA_036521235.1 Acidimicrobiales bacterium
CGTGTGCAGCTCACTTCCCACATCGGGCTCTCGGGCCACCCACTCGTCCAAAGCCGCCGTCCACTCGACGCCGCCGGCATCCCAGAACCCGTAGAGCTTGTCCCCGGTTATGCACACGGGCGTGAAGCCTCGGCCGAGCACCAACTCCCACACCGCCAGGGAGACGCCGGGATGGGGTGCGGCCGCGAAGTCGTTGAACACGACCATCCCGCCGGGGCGCAGCAGTCGTTCCGCGGTGGCCGCGTCGTGCCGCACAGTGTCGTACCCGTGACCACCGTCGACGTGGACGAGGCGGCACGTCTGCGCTCGTGACTTGGCGTCGATCGCCTCGGACAACCCGACGATGGTCTCGGGGAGCCGCTCGTGGAAACGCAGGTACTCCACGACGAACGCCGCCTGCGTGAGGTCGCGGTACAAGTGGTTGTGCACCGGCCAGCTCTCGGCGTCGATCAGGTCGGCGTGCTCGAACACATCGCAGACCGTGACGCGCTCATGGGGCCCTCGGGTCAGGTACCCCAGCAGGATGGCGAACTTGCCGTAGTAGGCGCCGATCTCGAACAGGTCGCCCTCGATGCTCCGGCCGGCCTGGATGCGGTCGAACTCCACCAGGATGCGGAGGTCGAGAGGGTCGAGCCGGCCCGGCACGGTGTCCATGCCGCGCATGTAGGCCCCGACGGCAGGCTCCATCTCGCTCGGCGGGTCCACGATGTCGGCGACCGTCGTGCGGACCCGCGGGGCGACCGCCAGCGCGGCGGCCCGCAATCGCTCGTCGGCCACGAGCTCGTGGCGGCGCCCCGAAACCGTGAGCGCGCCGTCGGCACAGCTCAGGGCCTCCCATTCGCGCTCCATCGTCCCGGCGCGGGCCATCTGCCACCATCGAAGCATCTGCCAGCTGCCGCCGCCCGAAATGGGCGTCGCGAGCAGACGGCGACCGTAGTCGAGCTTGGCGGCGAGCACGGAGCGTGCGCGCAGCGGCGCGTGCAGACAGGTGATGCGGTCGGTCGGCGTGGCGTTCCCGACTTCGTCCGTCAGGTGGTTGCCCCACGAGATCACGATGTCGGGTGTCGCACGGCGCACGCACTTCGGGGTGTACTCGCTCTCGAGAAAGCTGATCTCCCCGCTGCCGACGAGAGACGGTGCGTCCTCGGGCGTTCCGATCGTGTCGGCCGGGCGCATCGTCATCGACTCGAGGCAACCGGGCCGGGCGACCAGCACGTCGCGCTGCTGCACCATCGTCACGACCTCGACGACCAGCGCCTGCACATCGGCCGGCGTCTCGGCCAGGACGTCACGGAAGGAAGCCCCCTCTCCCGCCGCCGCCACCCAGAACTCGTCGGCGTCGATCGGGAGCACCCAGTCCGCCCCCTGCCAGACGGCGTAGCGCGCCAGCCGGGTCGTGCGATCCGACTGGTAGATCGGACCGACTTCACTGGCCACCTGGATGGGCAGTTCCTCGGCAAGCCTCGCCACGATCTGCAACGTCCCGTCGGTGGACCCGTTGTCCAACACGATCGCTTCGTCGAGCACCGTCGCCAGATGGTGCCTGAGGTTGGTCTCGATGACGTCCACCTCGTTGCGCACGACATACAGACCGACGACCTTCACGGCGGCGAGTGTACGGGCGGGACGCCACCGGCACTTGCGCCCACCGCAGGGGCGACACACACTGGCGCCCGTGACCTCCGCCCGCCCCGACTCCGCGCCCACCGCCGTCGCCAGCGCGCCCATCGCCGCCTCGGCCGACGACGTCTGGCGCTATCGCCTCGATTTCATGAACCTGTCCAGCTACAACCCAGACGTCACTGACGTCGAGCGGGTCACCGAGGGCGAGCCGCAGGCCGTCGGCGGCGCGTTGGGGGCCGGCGCCCGCTACACCTTCCAACTCGCCGACCCCGGCCGGCCCGGCACGGGCCAGCGGATCGAGCTGTGGATCGTCGACGCCAAGGAGCCGACGCTCGTGGCGGCCGGCATGTCCGGGGCCAGCGACGCCTACGAGGAATTCGTGGTCGACCCGCTCGGCGCCGGGCACAGCGAGGCCGTCCTCTCCCTGTGGCTCACGCTCCCCGAGGGCCTCGACGAGGACACGCAGGCGGCCGCAGCGGCGGGGGCGCTGGCGCAGATCGAGAAAGAGGTCCAACT
>DATDIE010000161.1:0-3293 GCA_036521235.1 Acidimicrobiales bacterium
GTATGAGGAGAACTCCCTATACAGGCCACCTCAGGCCGCCACCCCCCTACTTCCCCGTGCCTACGTAGGACGTAACCGGTAGCGTGACGCCGATGCCTTTCAAGCTCGGCAACAGCACGAAGCGGGTCCACGACCACGACCACGCGCCACGCAGGGACGAGCCGGAGACACCGGCGCCGAGCGGCCCGCTCGCCACCGAGCAGCCCCTCTGGCCGACCACGATGCCCGAGCCCCACGAGGTGGACCGGCTCTTCGCGCAGGTCTTCGCCCTCGTCGGCGAGGGCATCGCCGGCGCCACCCACGCACTCTTGGCCGGCGACCGCGACGCGGCCAAGGAACTGGTCAAGCGCGACGAGGTCATCGACAAGCTCATCGGGCAGATCTCGACGACCGTGCAGCACCAGTTGGTGCACGGCGAGACCACCCCGTCCGAACGCCGCGAGTACGTGGCGATCCTGCGCATGCTGCCGGACATGGAGCGCAACGGCGACCTGGCCGAGCACATCGCCCGCCGGGCCGCCCGCGGCCTCGGGGCCGAGATG
The DNA here is from genome assembly GCA_036521235.1 of Acidimicrobiales bacterium. GTDB lineage: Bacteria > Actinomycetota > Acidimicrobiia > Acidimicrobiales > RAAP-2 > Bog-473. Next base: position 543 of record DATDIE010000161.1, read on the forward strand.
TCAGCCCGCAGTCGCGGCCTCGTCGAGCGCATGGGGGAGGTCACCGCCAACATCTGGCGCGAGACGGCCGACGCCTTCGCGGAGCGCTCCTCCGAGGCGGCGGCGTTGATCGACGACCTGGACGACGAGCTCGACGACCTCCACGTCACCCTGACCGCCGAGCTGGTGGCGGGCACGATGCCCCTGCCCGTGGCGGTCGAGATGGCGATGGTGGCCCGCTTCTACGAGCGCTTCGGCGACCACGCCGTCAACCTGGCCCGGCGACTGGCGACGCTCGTCGTCGGCGGTCCCGAGCCGGTGTCCGCCGGCCCCGACTGATCCACCCGACGGGCGTCAGCGCTCGTCGGGCAGAAAGACGTACCGCCACTCGTTCGGTTCGCCCTCGTCAACGAGCACGTAGACACCGCCTCGTTCCTCGATCTCGAGCCGCGGCGGGAAGTACTCCAGGCGGCTCTGGCTCGGGCCGCCCTCGCAGGAGAGAAGGAGACGGTCGCCCGGTTGCATGTCGTCGCGGCGCGAGCTCAGGCCCGGAGCGCGACCAGCTCCTCCGCGATCTGCACGACGTTGAGCGCGGCCCCCTTGCGCAGGTTGTCGCCCGTCACGAAGAGGGCCAGGGCGTTTGGAAGGTCGAGCGCCCGCCGGATCCGGCCCACGTAGGAGACGTCGCGGCCGGCCGCCATCAGCGGCGTCGGGATCTCGGCAAGCTCCACCCCCGGCGCGGTGCGCAGCACCTCGGTGGCGCGCTCGGGCGTGATGGGCCGCTCGAACTCGCAGACGAGCGCGGCCGAGTGGCCGGTGAAGACCGGCACACGGACGCAGGTGGCCGTGACGGCGAGGTCGGGCGTGCCGAGGATCTTGCGCGCCTCGTTGCGGTACTTCTGCTCCTCGTCGGTCTCGAAGGAGCCGTCGTCGACGATCGTGAACTGCAGCGGGATCACGTTGTGCGCGATCGGCACCGGGTAGACGCTGCGCGGCGGGAACTCCACCGCGGCGCCGTCGTACGTCAGCTCGGCGGCGCCGTCGACCGTCTTGGCCAGCTGCTCGGCCAGCTCGCGCACCGCCTCGACGCCCCCGCCCGAGACGGCCTGGTACGACGAGACGACGAGACGGGTCAATCCGGCCTCGTCGTGCAGCGGCTTGAGGACGGGGATGGCCACCATGGTGGTGCAGTTCGGATTGGCGACGATGCCCTTGGGGATGTCGCGCAGGGCGGCGGCGTTGGCCTCGGGCACGACGAGGGGCACCTCGGGATCCATGCGCCAGGCCGACGAGTTGTCGATGACGATGGCGCCGGCGGCAGCCAGGCGGGGGGCGATGGCACGGGACACCGACGCCGGCACCGAGCACAGGGCGAGGTCGATGCCCGAGAGGTCGGCCGTCTCGACGTCCTCGACCACGACGTCGGCGTTGTCCCAAGGCAGCACGGAGCCGGCCGAGCGGGCCGAGGCGAGGTAGCGAATGGAGTCGACGGGGAAGTTGCGCTCGGCCAGGATCGAGCGCAGCACGATCCCGACCTGGCCGGTCGCTCCGACGATGGCGATGCGCATCGAGCAATTGTAGGAGGCCCCGGACGGGACCCCGGCCACAACGGCGGTGGTGCGCTCAGACCTCGAGCGGGCGCCGGCCCTCGAGCGCCCGGCCGAGCGTGAGCTCGTCGGCGTACTCGAGGTCGCCGCCCACCGGGAGCCCGCTGGCCAGCCGCGACACGGTGACGCCGAGCGGGATCAGCTCGCGGGCGACCAGCATGGCGGTCGCCTCACCCTCGAGCGTCGGGTTGGTGCAGACGATGGCCTCCTTGATGACGCCCTCGCCGATGCGGTCGAGGAGCTCTTGGAGGCGGAGCTGCTCGCGGCCGATCCCGTCGAGCGGGCTCAGCGCGCCACCCAGGACGTGGTAGCGGCCCTTGAAGCCGGTCCGCTCGACGGCGACGATGTCGCGCGGGTCCTCGACGACGCAGATGGTCTCGGGCTCGCGGCGGTCGTCGCTGCACACGGCGCAGAGGTCACCGCCCTCGGCGACGTTGAAGCAGATCTCGCAGAGCGTGGTCCGTTCCTTGACCGCGATGATCGCGTCGGCCAGCCGGCGCGCGTCCTCGCCCGGCACCTTCAAGATGTGGAAGGCGATGCGCTGCGCCGACTTCGGCCCGATGCCGGGCAGGCGGCCGAGCTCGTCGATGAGGGAGCGGAGAGGGCCGGTGTACATCGTCGAGCGGGGAGTCCCTTCGTTCTGCGGCGGCTGCCGCACCGTGATCCGCCGTGGGCTACGGCGGTTGATGAATTCTAGGAGCCGGACCTCGTGCTTCCGGTGCTCTTCGTCACCGCGTGCGCTGGATCAACCGAGCACCTCGCTGGCTCCGGGGAAGGCCTCGAGGAGCCGGGCCTGCGCCTCCGACGCCTGGTCGGCCTCGGTGTGGGGGCCGTCGGCGGCGTAGTCGGCCGGGTCGACCACCTCCATCTCGGGCTCGTCGGCGGGCGCGTCCGTGGCGGCGGGCGGGCGGGGGGCCGGCGGCGCGGGCGCCGCGGCATCGTCCACGTCGAGGACGAGCTTGACCGGCGTGCCGAAGTGCACCGAGAGCCGCTGCTCGACGGTGGGCACCATCTCGACGCAGCGCTCGCGGTGCGCCGCGTTGGGCAGCGCGAAGTGGGCCCCCTGCTCGTCGACCGACACGAAGCGCCCGGCGCTGAAGAGCGCCTTGGCGCGTGCGGGCAGGCTCCGCAAGATCCCGTCGCCCCAGGCCTCTGTGAGCGAATC
>DATDIE010000162.1:0-13285 GCA_036521235.1 Acidimicrobiales bacterium
GGCCGCCACGGTCGGTGTCACCGACGTCCGCTTCCTCGGCCACCCCGACGGCCGGGTCCAGCCGACGATCGAGCTACGGCGCGACATCAGCCGCGTCATTCGCCAGGTGCGGCCCGAGCGCGTCATCACCCAGTCGCCCGAGCGCAATCTGGACTTCATCTACGCCAGCCATCCCGACCACCTCGCGGCGGGGGAAGCCGCCATCGATGCCGTCTACCCCGATGCGCGGAACCCCTTCGCCCACCCCGAGCTGCTCGAGTCCGAGGGCCTCGAACCCTGGTCCGTGCGCGAGCTGTGGATCATGGGCCTGGGCAAGCCGGCCAACGGTGTGGCCGTCGAGACGACGGCCACCGTCGAGCGCAAGGTCGCCGCGCTCATGTGCCACAAGAGCCAGCTGCCCGACCCCGACGGCACGGCGGAGCGGATCTTCACCTGGGCCGCCGCGGCGGGAGAGACGGCCGGGCTGCCGGCCGGGCGTTCGGCCGAGATGTTCCGGGTCATCAACATCCCCTGAGCCGTCGTGGGCGCTGACACCTGGATCGTGCTCCAGCACGTCGCCTACGAAGGACCCGGTTCGATCGCCGCGGCCGTGCGCGACGCGGGTGCCGCGCTCGATGTGGTGCGCATCGACGCCGGCGACCCTGTGCCTGCCCCCGACGCGGTCGACGCGATGGCGGGGCTCGTGGTGATGGGCGGCCCGATGGGGGTGCACGACGGCCTGCCCTGGCTCGAGCAGGAGCGCGTCTTGCTCCGCGCCGCCGTGGGGGCCGGGCTCCCCGTCCTCGGGGTGTGCCTCGGCGCCCAACAGCTGGCGGCGGCTTTCGGGGCCGACGTCGTGGCGGGCCCAACGCCCGAGTGCGGCGTGGGCGAGGTCCACCTCACGCCCGAGGCGTTCGCCGACCCGGTCTTCGGCCCGGCGCCGACGCCGCTGCCGTGCGTGCACTGGCACGGTGACACCTTCGACCTGCCCGACGGCGCCGTCCGCCTGGCCGGCAACGCGGCGTACGAGAACCAGGCCTTCCGCGTGGGGACGCGGGCCTACGGGCTCCAATTCCACGTCGAGGTCACGGCGGCCCTCGTCGGGCACTGGGAGCCGCACCTGCCGCCGGGCATGTTCGTGCGCGCCGAGGACGTGGCCCATGTCAGCCGGGCGGGGGACGGCCTCGTGCGCCGTTTCGTGGCGCTGGCCGCGGGCGCGGGCGGCGCGTGAGCGTCTCGGCCGCCGGGGTGAGGAGGCTCGCCCTCGCGCTGGGGGACGCCACCGAGGAGCCGCACCACGAGCTCACGTCGTTCCGGGTGCGGGGAAAGATCTTCGCCACGATGCCGCCCGAGGGCGGGCGGGTCCACGTCTTCCTCCCCGAGGACGCGGTGGCGTCCTACTGCGCCGAGTTCCCCGCGGCGGTGGAGGAGCTGTGGTGGGGCAAGAAGCTCAGCGGCTGCCGGGTGCTGCTGCGCCACGCCGACCGCGCCCTCGTGCGCGAACTGCTGACGGAGTCGTGGCGGCGCGAGGCACCGAAGAGCCTGCTGACCTGAACGCCCACGGGCCGAGGCGCCGCGGGTGTCTCGGCCGGTTCAGCCGGCCATCTGGCGCAGGACGTAGTGGAGGATCCCGCCGTGGCGGTAGTACTCCGCCTCCATCGGCGTGTCGATCCGCACAATCACCCGGAACTCGGTGACCGAGTCGTCGTCCGCAGTGGCCTTGACGGAGACCTCCTTGGGCAGCTCGCCCTTGTTGAGCACGTCGAGCCCGGAGACGGAGAACCGCTCCCGGCCCGTCAGTCCGAGGCTCTCGACCGAGTCGCCCTTGTAGAACTGGAGCGGCACCACGCCCATGCCGATGAGGTTGGAGCGGTGGATGCGCTCGAGGCTCTGCGCGATGACCGCCCGCACGCCGAGCAGGGCCGTGCCTTTGGCCGCCCAGTCGCGGCTCGAGCCGGTGCCGTACTCGCGTCCGGCCAGCACCACCAGCGGCACGTCCTCCTGCGCGTACTGCATCGCCGCGTCGTAAATGGAGGTCTGTTCCCCGTCGGGCAGGTGCAGGGTCACCCCGCCCTCGGTGCCGGGCGCGAGCTGGTTGCGCAGCCGCACGTTGGCGAACGTGCCGCGCATCATCACCTCGTGGTTGCCGCGGCGTGCGCCGTAAGAGTTGAAGTCCTTCCGCTCCACCCCGTGGTCGATCAGGTACTGGCCCGCCGGGGTCGTCAGGCCGATGGAGCCGGCCGGCGAGATGTGGTCCGTCGTGACGCTGTCGCCCACCATCACGAGGACGCGCGCGTCGGCGATGTCGGTGACGGGAGCGGGCGACATCGTCATGGTCTCGAAGAAGGGCGGGTTCTTCACGTACGTGGAGCTGTCCTGCCAGGCGTAGGTCTCGCCGCCCTCGACCGATACCTCGTGCCAGTGCTCGTCACCGTCGAAGACCGCGCTGTAGCGCGTGCGGAACATATCCGACGTGAGCGACGCCCGGATCGTCTCGTTCACCTCGTCGAGCGACGGCCACAGGTCGGAGAGCATGATCGGGTTGCCCTCGCTGTCCTGCCCGATCGGCTCCGTCGTCAGGTCGAGGTTCATCGTGCCGGCCAGCGCGTACGCGACCACCAACGGCGGCGAGGCGAGATAGTTCAGCCGCACGTCGGGGTGGATGCGACCCTCGAAGTTGCGGTTGCCCGAGAGCACCGCGGCGACCGAGAGGTCCGCCTCGTGGACCGCCTCACTGACGCCGTCGAGCAGCGGCCCCGAGTTCCCGATGCACGTGGTACAGCCGAAACCGACCAGGTAGAAGCCGAGCTGGTCGAGTGGCTCGATCAGTCCGGCCTTCTCCAGATAGTCCATGACGACGCGCGAGCCCGGCGCGAGCGACGTCTTGACCCAGGGCTTGGACCGCAGCCCCCGGGCGACGGCGTTCCTCGCCAGCAGTCCGGCTGCGACGAGGACCTGGGGGTTCGACGTGTTGGTGCAGCTGGTGATGGCGGCGATCACGACGTCGCCGTCGGCCATCCGGTGGTGCGGCGCGGCCGCCGGTTCGGACGCCGCCTCGACGGGCGTGCGCTCGATCGCCACGCGGAACGACTCCTTGGCCGCGTCGAGCGGCACGCGGTCCTGGGGGCGCTTGGGGCCGGCGAGTGACGGCACGACGTCGCCCAGGTCGAGCCTGAGGTGCTCGGAGTACACCGGCTCGGGCGCACCCGGGTCGTGCCAGAGCCCCTGCGCCCGGGCGTAGGTCTCGATCAACGCCACGTGGGCCTCGTCGCGCCCGGTAAAGCGCAGGTAGTCGAGCGTCACCTGGTCGATCGGGAACATCGTGCAGGTGGCGCCGTACTCGGGGCTCATGTTGCCGATGGTGGCCCGGGTCTCGAGCGACAGGGCAGCGATGTCGGGTCCGTAGCACTCCACGAACGCGCCGACGACGCCGTGGTCGCGCAAGAGCTCGGTGACCGTCAGCACGACGTCGGTGGCAGTGATGCCGGGCTTGGGCTCGCCGCTGATGCGCAGCCCGACGACGGGCGGGAGCAGCATCGAAAGGGGCTGGCCGAGCATGGCCGCCTCGGCCTCGATCCCGCCGACCCCCCAGCCGAGGACGCCGAGGCCGTTCACCATCGTCGTGTGCGAGTCGGTGCCGACGAGCGTGTCGCAGAACGCGCGGCCGTCCTCGGTGGCGAACACAAGGCGCGACAGGTACTCGAGGTTGACCTGGTGGCAGATCCCGGTGCCGGGCGGGACGACGCGGAAGCCGTCGAACGCACCCTGCGCCCAGCGCAGCAGTTGGTAGCGCTCCAGGTTGCGCTCGTACTCGATGGTGACGTTGCGGTCGTAGGACCCCGCGTCGCCCGAGCGCTCGATGATCACCGAGTGGTCGATGACCAGCTCGACGGGCACGAGCGGGTTGACCCGCGACGCGCTCCCGCCGAGGCGGGCCAGGGCGTCGCGCATCGCGGCGAGGTCGACGACTCCGGGCACGCCGGTGAAGTCCTGCATGAGGACGCGCTCGGGCGTGAGGGCGATCTCGTGGGCGGAGTCGCCGGCGCCCTGCCCGTGTCCCTCCGGGTTCACGCCCCAGGCTGCCACGGCGACGATGTCATCGGCCGAGACGTGGGGGCTGTCCTCGTGGCGCAGCAAGTTCTCGAGGATGACCTTGATGGAGTAGGGCAGGCGGTCGATGTCGTGGCGCTCGGCCAGGGACGGGGCCTTGATGTTGAAGATCTCGTACGTGCGGTCGCCGACGGCCAGGTCCGTCCGGGCGCCGAAGGTGTTGGGGTGTGCCTCGGTCGATTCGGGGGTCATGTCCTCATTCTGCCGTGGGTCCCGCGGGACCGCCTAAGGGGGCGAGCCGGGCCGGTATTTCCGCCTGTATTTGCGAAATCCTGTTCAGTTCGCCCGGTTTCGAGCACGAGGTCCGCGCAAACCGCCTCAATCGAACAGACCTCCCTGCTCATTTCCACCCCCTTTGAGCAGATTTTGGCGCATGCCCACGAGGGCGAGCGCCCTCCCGCACCTCTGACACCCACATTGAACGGGGGATTCGTAACGACTTCGTAACGCCCCCTGCCCCTTTTGCGCGCCAGCGAGCGTGCACAATCAGGGGGTCGTGCGCGGATGCGGAGGCAGCGCCAGGGAGGGGAGCAGGCAGCGCCGGGGGCCGGTCGAGGCCGCCGTCCTCGCCGCGCTCGCTCTCGCCATGGTGATCGCACCGGCCATCGTCGCGACCGCGACGAGCCTGAGCGGGGCGCCGCCGGCCGCGGCGACCGAGCAGGCGCACGTCTACAACGACGCCGGGATGATCGGCTTCGGCAGCGTGGACCAGGACGCGCCGAACCTGCCGCAGCCGCTCAACTCGCCGGTGTTCTCCGGCGTGGCGACCCCCGACGGCAAGGGCTACCTCCTCGCCAGCGCCGACGGCGGCGTCTTCGCGTCGGGCGATGCCACCTTCGAGGGCTCCGCGGGTGCTGAACCGCTCCAGGGTCCCATCGTCGCTATGGCCGTGACGAAGAACGCCAAGGGCTACTGGCTCGGCGCGCTCGATGGCGGCGTCTTCGCCTACGGCAACGCCCAGTTCTACGGCTCGATGGGCAGCACCCACCTCAACCAGCCGATCGTCGGCATGGCGGCCACGCCCGACGGCAAGGGCTACTGGCTCGTCGCCTCCGACGGCGGCATCTTCGCCTACGGCGACGCGCAGTTCTACGGCAGCACCGGCAGCCTCACGCTCAACGCGCCGATCGTCGGGATGGCCACTACGGCCGACGGCAACGGCTACTGGCTCGTCGCGGCGGACGGCGGCATCTTCAACTACGGCGACGCGTCGTTCGACGGCAGTGCCGGAAGCCAGGACCTGCCCGACCCCGCCGTCGGCATGGTGGCGTCGCCGAACGGCGGTGGCTACCTCATCGCGACGGAGAACGGCGTCGTCCTCTCCTACGGCAACGCGCAGGCGTTTGGCGGCCTGACCCTCGATCCGACGGCGACGCAGATCTCGGCGATCATCGGCAACAACCAGGGCACGGGGTACTGGTTGCTCGACCCGCAGGCCTGGCAGTACAGCTTCTCCACCGCCACCGCTGAACCGGAATTCCCCCAATCCGCGGCGATCGCGTCGGCCGTGGCGTCCCAGATCGAACCGGACCCCGACACCCAGGGCGCGTACTGCAACCCGTACGGGCCCTGCGAGGAGTGGTGCGCGCTGTTCGCCACGTGGGCGTGGCAGCAGGCCGGGATCCCCATCCCGAGCTACGCCTTCACCGGCGACATCTACGGCTGGGCCGCCGGCGCGGGCGCCGTCCTCCCGCCCACCGCAGTGCCCGCCGTCGGTGACGCCGTCCTCTACGGCACCGGGCCCCAGAGCACCTCCACGTCGGTGCACGTCGGCATCGTCACCCAGGTCTGGCCCGACGACGCCATCATGACCGTCGGGGGCGACTCGGGGCCTGGGAGAGACGGCTACCTCTCGGTCGCGCTCGACGGGCCGTTCCTCCCGGCCGACTCGAACGTGTACAACGGGTCACCGATCTACGCCTTCGCCCAGCCCTAGGCGACGCCGTAGGCGCCGCCTAGCCGACGTTGCCTAGAGTCCACCCGGAGGTCCTCACCGTGCCGCTCTACGACTATCGCTGCTCGACCTGTCGCGTCGTCTTCGACGAGCGCCGGCCGATGGCCGACGCCGACGCGCCGGCCACCTGCCCCGACGGCCACGTCGGGGCGCGCCGACTGCTCCCCGTGTTCGCCACGATCGGCCGCGTGAGCGAGCCGGCCGGCGGGGCATGCGGCGCACCCATCGCCGGCGGCTGCGGCAGCGGCTGCGCCTGCTGCTGAGCGGGCTTGGTCATGTCACTCAGCGCATTCGACGACTACCCGGTCCACCAGGCCGCCGAGTTCATCGCCCACCCGGCCACCAGTGATCGCAACTTCTACGACCGGTACTACTTCAACATGCACCCGTCCGACGACGACTGGTTCGCCATCTTCGGGATGGGGCAGTACCCCAACCTCGGCGTCGTCGACGCATTCATCGACGTGCGCCTGGGGGGCTCCCAGCACATCGTGCGCTCCTCGGCCCCCTTGCGCGACCGGGCCGACCTGCGCGTCGGGCCGTTCCGGATCGAGGTGCTCGAGCCGCTGCGCAAACTGAGGGTGATCGTCGAGCCGACCGAAGACCACGTCGCCATGGACGTCACGTGGGAAGGCCACATCCCGGCCGTCGAGGAGCCCCGTCAGTACCTGCGCTCGAAGGGCAAGGTCGTTTTCGACACGCAACGTCTGGCCCAGACGGGATTCTGGTCCGGAACGCTCTCGGCCGGCGGCAACGACCTGGCGGTGACGCCGGAACGCTGCTGGGGCACACGTGACCGCTCGTGGGGGGTCCGCCCGGTCGGCGAGCCCGAGACCGACGGCATCCGTCAGGGCGAGCTCGTGCTCGGCGGGATGTGGAACTACTTCCCCATGCAGTTCGACGACCACGCCATCATGTACATCTGCCACGAGCGCGACGACGGCGAGCGCCCGCTCGTCCAGTCGGAGCGGGTGTGGGCCGATCCCACCAAGGGCGTCGAGGACCTGGGTCCCTCCGTGCACGAGCACCACCTGATCCCGGGGACGCGCATCATCGACCGCTCCGTCGTGCGCTTCCCCGAGGCGGGCATCGAGATCGCCTGCCGCTCGATCCTCCCCAACTTCGTCTCGGTCGGCACCGGCTACGGGATCGACGCGGACTGGCGCCACGGGATGTACCACGGGCCCGAGACCGTGACCCAGGGCCTCGTGTTGTCGGTGGACGAGATCAAAGGCATCGGCCAGTACGGCATCGTCGACCACGTCGCGGAGTTCTCCTACGGCGGCAAGGTGGGCTACGGCTTGTTGGAGCACGGCTTCTTCGGTCCCTTCCGCCGTTACGGCCTCATCGACGGGGCCATGGGGGCGCCCCCCGACTGAGGCGACGCACGCGCCGCTCCCAGGGATGGGCGCCCGCACCGCCGTGCAAAGATGGGGGATGCCCGACGCCGTCCACGTGCTGGCCGACCGGCTCCAGGCCGCGTTCGACACCGTGTCCCCTGGCGCCGACCCCGTCCTTCGCCCGTCCGACCGGGCCGATTTCCAGGCCAATGGCGCCCTGGCCTTGGGCAAGCAACTCGGCCGAGCGCCGCGTGAAGTGGCCGAACAGGTGGTCGTGGCGGCGAACCTCCGCGACGTCTGCTCGGTCGTCGAGATCAGCGGTCCGGGCTTCATCAACCTGACCCTGGCCGACGACTTCATCGCGTCGCACGTCGCCGCGGTCTCCGCTGACACGCGCCTCGGGGTCGAAGCCGTGACGACGCCGCAGAGCGTCCTGATCGACTACTCCTCGCCCAACGTGGCCAAGGAGATGCACGTCGGCCATCTGCGCACCACGACCATCGGCGACGCGCTGGCCCGTGTCCTGTCCTTCCAGGGCCACACCGTGCTGCGCGAGAACCACATCGGCGACTGGGGCACGCCCTTCGGCATGCTCATCGAGCACCTGCTCGACGTGGACGGGGCGGCCGATGCGGAGTCCTTCAGCGTGCGCGACCTGAACGAGTTCTACGCCGCCGCCCGCGTGCAGTTCGACAGCGACCCCACCTTCGCCGAGCGCAGCCGACGGCGCGTCGTCCTGCTGCAGACCGGCGATCCCGAGACGATGCGGCTGTGGCGCATCTTCGTGGCCGAGAGCATGCGCCACGCGCGCGACGTCTACCAGATGCTCGGTGTCCTCCTGACCGAGGAGGACACCGTGGGGGAGAGCTTCTACAACCCGCTCCTCCCCGTCGTCGTCGAGGACCTGACGGACAAGGGGCTGCTCGTCGAGAACGAGGGTGCCCTCTGCGTCTTCCCCGAGGGCTTCACCAACCGTCAGGGCGAGCCCCTCCCGCTGATCGTGCGCAAGTCGGACGGCGGCTACGGCTACCCCGCCACCGACCTCGCCGCGGTGCGGGACCGCACGGGCCGGCTCGGCGCCGAACGGCTGCTCTACGTGGTCGGCGCCGAACAATCCCTGCACCTGCGCCTCGTCTTCACGGTGGCCGCGCTGGCCGGCTACCTGCACGAAGCCTCCGACGCCGTCCACGTCGCCTTCGGTCTCGTGCTGGGCACCGACGGCAAGAAGCTGGCCAGCCGGAGCGGCGAGTCCGAACGGCTCGTCGACCTCCTGACCGAGGGCGTGGAGCGCGCCGCCACCGCCCTGAAGGATCGCGAGAGCGAACTGTCCGCTGAGGAGCAGGCGGCGGTGGCACGGGCGCTCGGCATCGGTGCCATCAAGTACGCCGATCTGTCGACCGAGCCGATGCGCGACTACGTCTTCGACTGGGACCGCATGCTCGCCTTCGAGGGCAACACCGGGCCGTACCTGCAGTACGCGCACGCCCGGATCCGCTCGATCTTCCGTCGCGCCGAGGCCGACCCGCCTCCGCTCGGGACGCGGCCGCGGCTCGACGAGGCGCCCGAGCGCGCCCTGGCGATGCAACTGCTCCGCTTCGCCGAAGCGGTGGAGGCGGCGGCCGACACGCTCAGCCCGTCGAAGCTCTGCACGTACCTCTTCGACCTGGCCAGCGTCTTCACGACGTTCTACGAGGCCTGCCGGGTCCTCGTGCCCGACGAAGAGGTCCGCACCTCGCGCCTCGCCCTGTGCGACCTCACCGCCCGGGTGCTCGAACAGGGCCTCGCGCTCCTCGGCATGGAGGCCCCCGCGCAGATGTGACCGGGACCGGCCTGGACCGTATCCTCTGCCCCGCACGTCACGACCCTCAAGGAGCGGCAGAGAGATGGATTTGAACGGCACATCGGCAATCGTCACCGGAGGAGCCTCGGGGCTGGGCGAAGCGACCTCGCGCCTCCTGGCTGAGCGCGGCGTCCGGGTCGTCGTGGCCGACCTCCAGGCGGACCGGGGCGAGCCCTTGGCCAAGGAGATCGGCGGTTTGTTCGTGCCGACCGACGTCACCAACACCGACCAGGTGATCGCGGCGGTCGAAGCCGCCATCGAGATGGCGCCCCTCAAGTCGCTGGTCAACTGCGCCGGCATCGGCTGGGCCACCCGCACCATCGGCCGCGACGGGGAGTACTCCTCGGCCCACGACCTCGACCTCTACCGCCGGGTGATCGAGATCAACCTCATCGGCACCTTCAACTGCATCCGGCTGGCGGCGACGAAGATGAGCCTCAACGAGCCCGACGAGGACGGTTCGCGCGGCGCCATCGTGAACACCTCCTCGGTGGCGGGCGAGGACGGCCAGATCGGTCAGGCGGCCTACTCGTCGTCCAAGGGCGGCGTCATCGGCATGACCCTCCCGGTGGCCCGCGACCTGTCCGTGGTCGGCATCCGCGTCAACACGATCCTTCCGGGCCTCATCGACACGCCGATCTACGGCGCCGGCGAGGGCTCCGAGGCGTTCAAGGACAAGCTGGCCCAGGACGTGCTGTTCCCGCACCGTCTCGGGCGCGCCAGCGAGTTCGCCACGCTGGCCGTCGAGCTCCTGACGAACTCGTACATGAACGCCGAGTCCATCCGCATCGACGCCGGCATCCGGATGCAACCGAAGTAACCGCCGGGACGGGGGAGGCACGACGATGATCGACCCGGAGCTCGAAGCCGCGCTGGACTTCATGCCGGCCATCGACCTCGACGACCCCGTCGCGGCGCGGCAGTCGTTCGAGAAGATGCTCGTCGCCATGCGGAGGCCGCTCCCGGAGGCCGAGCTGCTCGAGATCGAGGACCGGCTCGTGCCCGGGTGGGAGGGCGATCCCGACGTCAGCGTGCGCGTGTACCGGCCCAAGGCGCCCGCCGCCTCCGGAGAGCCGGTGCCCGGCATCCTCCTCATCCACGGCGGGGGCTTCGTCGTGGGCAACGTCGAGAGTGAGCACGTCGGTGCGGTGCTGATGGCGGTCGACGCCGGCGCCGTGCTCGTCTCGGTGGACTACCGGCTCGCGCCCGAGAACCCGTACCCCGCCGGGCTGCACGACTGCTACGCCGCGCTGTCGTTCCTCCACGCGCATGCGGGCGAGCTCGGCGTGGACACGGAGCGGGTCGCCCTTGTCGGCGCCAGCGCGGGCGGCGGGCTGGCCGCGGCGACCGCGCTGTTCGCCCGGGACCATGGCGGCCCCTCGATCTGCTTCCAGATGCTGCACATTCCCGAGCTCGACGACCGGCTGGAGACACCTTCCATGCGCGAGTTCGTCGACACGCCGCTGTGGAACCAGCCGCTGGCGGTGAAGAGCTGGCAGGCCTACCTCGGCGACCTGGCCGGCACCGACGAGGTCCCGGCGTACGCGGCACCCGCCCGCGCCACCGACCTCGCCGGCCTTCCGCCGGCCTACGTCTCCACCGCCGAGAACGACCCGTTGCGCGACGAGGGGCTCGCGTACGCGCAGGCGCTCCTGTGGGCGGGGGTCTCGGTCGAGCTGCACCAGTTCCCCGGCACCTTCCACGGTTCCGCGCTCGTCATGCGTGCTGCGGTATCCCAGCGCGCGGCGCGCGAGGCGGCCGTGGTGTTGCGGCGCGCCCTCGGCGTGACCGACAAGGACGCGTAGCCGTCGCTAGCTGAGGCCTTGGGCGCTCAGTACGAGCAGCGCCGCGACGATCGCCAACGGGACGCTGACGAGCCCGAGCCGCACCGCTCGGCCAACGTCGGGCCGTGCCCCGGCGGTGCGGGCGGCGCGCAGCCACAGCACCCAGGCCAACGACCCGGTCGCGAAGAGGTTGGGTCCCACGTTGAGCCCGACGAGCAGCGTGTACGGGTGCGGTGGCCGGTGCGCCGCCAGGAGCGACGCCGCCGGCAGGTTGTTGACGAGGACGCTGAGGACCGCCGCCAGCGCAGCGGTGCCCCAGCCGTCGAGGTGCGTGAGCAGCGTGGCGGGACCCGACCAGCTGCGGCCGAGCGCCCCGAGCGCCACCGCCAGGCCGAACAGCCCGACCAGCACCGGCAGGCCGAGGACGCGCACGGCGTTGCTCGGCGAAGCGGCCCCGTGGCGCGCCCGCAGGACGGTCGCGACGAGGCCGACGACGAGGACCGGCAGGGCGGGCGACCACAGCACCAGGACGAGCACCGTTACCGCGGTCACGGCCAGCAGCCCGACGCCGAGCACCGGGCGCTCTATTCGCCCAACGTCGGGTGCGATCGTCGTGCGCAGCTCGCCCCGGTGGACCGCCGCCACCACGAGCGCGGTGACCGCGGCGGCGGCAAGGCCCGCCAGCGCCATGTGGGCGAAGAACTCCCGACCCGACAGGTGCAGGTGCCCGAGCACGATCACGTTCGTGAGGTTCGACCCCGGCAAGAGGAGGGAGCCTGCGTTGGCCAGCAACAGGCATCCGTAGAGCAGGGGTGCCTCGCCCTCGCCGCGCCGCCGGGCGGCGTAGACCACGACCGGCGTGAGGAACGTGACCGAGGTGTCGAGGTTCAACAGCGTGGTCACCACGAAGACGAGCGCGACGGTGCCGGCGTAGAGCGCCCACCCGTTCGGGGCGACGCGCGCAAGGACGTGGCCCCCCGCAGCGAACAAACCGTCCTCATGCGCCACGAAGCCGACCAGGAGGAGCCCGGCCACGAGGACAAAGGCGGGCCAGGACTGTGCGGCCGCGCCGCGGGCATCCTGTGGCACGGCGACGATCGCGGCCAAGGCCGCGGCGCCGCCGAGCGCGGCAAGGACCCACGGTGTGCGTGGTGACGTCCGCGCTCCTGCAATGTCCGTGGTCGCCACCCACCCATCCTGCCCAGCCAAGCCGCGCCCAAACCCAGTTGGAACCGGGCGGCCCCGGGCGGGGCGCCGACCCCTCGGCCCGGTCACAATGAACGGTCGTGGCGAGCATCCGACCGGCACCGGAGTTCGATCAGCTGGCCGATCTCTACGACGAGACCCGCGGGGGCGAGGCCCGCGGCGACGAGTTCGCCTCCCTGATCGCAGAGCACCTGCCGCCTCCGCACGCCGACACCGTCCTCGAGGTTGGTGTCGGCACCGGCGTCGTCGCGCTCGGTTTGGCCAAACGCGGTTACCCGGTGATCGGGCTGGACGTGTCGGCGCCGATGTTGGCGCGGGCGCGCCAACGACTCGGCCCGACGGTGGTCCTGGCTGACGCCATGGACCTGCCCCTGGCCGCACACAGTCTGACGAGCGCCGTCTCGGTGTGGGTGGTGCAATCGGTGCCTAATCCCGTCCGCCTCTTCGCCCAGGTGGCGCGCGTGCTGCGCCCGGGCGGCCGTTACGTCGTGTGCACGACGCAGCGTCCCGCGTCCGACGACGCCATCGGCCACATCATCGACCGTATGAGCCGGGCGGTCGATGAGCGGCGGACAGGGAAGCGCCCGCGCGGCGTGTCCGTGGAACAGGTCCTCGAATGGTCCGCCCTGGCGGGATTCCGCGGGGAAGTCCACCCGTGCGAGCGCTCTTTCGTGTCCAGCCCGGAGGGCGAGCTGGACGCGATCGCCCGCAAGTCGTGGCCCGCCTTGCGAGAACTGGACGACTCGGCCGCCGCCGAGGCCACCCGGCCGGCGATCGAGGCGCTGCGGGCGCTCCCGCCGGGCGACACGGAGCGCCGGGGCTTCGTCGACCTGATCGTGTTGGAGCCCGCGGCGGCGCCGTGAGGCGCGCGCCTACCAGCCGGTGGCCGCGATGATCGATCCGTTGAGGTTGGTGCCGTTCATGCCCCCGTCGTTCGGGGCGTCACCGAAGTTCTCTACCGTGCCGTTGGCGCTCACTACCCAGTAGCCGCCGCCGTCGGAGGTGGCGAACACGGCGGTGGCGGGGTTGAGGCCACCGAACTGGCCGGCCGGCGAGCCGAAGTTGCCGGCGT
>DATDIE010000163.1:0-22205 GCA_036521235.1 Acidimicrobiales bacterium
ACGCGTTGGAGAAGTCCGGCCTCTCCATCGAGGACATCGACGTCGTCGAGATCAACGAGGCGTTCGCGCCGGTCGTGCTGGCCTGGCTCAAAGAGATCAAGGCCGACCCGGAAAAGGTCAACCCTAACGGGGGCGCGATCGCACTCGGCCACCCGTTGGGCGCAACTGGGGCAAAGCTTTTCACCAGCATGCTCAACGAACTCGAGCGCACCGGAGGCCGCTACGGCCTGCAGACGATGTGCGAAGGCGGCGGGCAGGCGAACGCGACGATCATCGAACGGCTCGGCTGATGGCGACGACGCGTGCGCCGGCGGTCGAGGGCTGGTTCACCACGGGCGAGGACGGTCAAGAGCCCGCGCTGCTCGGGTCGCGTTGCGACGGCTGCGGCACGTTCGCCTTTCCCGCCGAGACGAGCTACTGCGGGAACCCCGACTGTGCCTCGACCGCGTTCTCGACGGTGGAGCTCTCACGCCGGGGCCGGATCTGGTCCTACACGGACGCTCGCTACCAACCCCCGCCGCCCTATGTGGCGGCCGATCCGTACGTGCCGTTCTGCCTGGCCGCAGTCGAACTGGCGGCCGAGAAGCTCGTGGTCATGGGCCAGGTCGTCCCCGGGGTCACGGTCGACGACCTCGCCGTGGGCGACGAGGTCGAGTTGGTGGTCGACACCCTCTACAGCGAGGACGGCTGCGACTACCTGGTGTGGAAGTGGCGTCCGCTGGCCTCGGCCGGGACGTCCGACGGCGGGGAGGGCTGAGCGTTGGCCGACGACAAGAAGGTGGCAGTTCTCGGTGCCGGCATGCACGAGTGGGGCAAATGGGGCCGGCCTTTCGTCGAGTACGGACTCGCTGCGGCGCGGGACGCGCTGACCGACGCCGGGCTCGGGTGGCGCGACATGCAGTTCGTCTCGGGGGCCGACACGATTCGCAACGGGTACCCCGGCTTCGTCTCGGGCGCGACGTTCGCCCAGGCCCTCGGTTGGACGGGCGCCCGGGTCTCGAGCGTGTATGCGGCGTGCGCGTCGGGTGCGGTCGCCATCGCCAACGCCCGGGCCCAGATCTTGGCCGGACTGTGCGACGTCGCGCTCGTGGTGGGCGCGGACACCACGCCGAAGGGCTTCTTCGCCCCGGTCGGAGGGGGCGACCGCAAGGACGACCCCGACTGGCTGCGCTTCCATCTGATGGGCGCGACCAACCCGACGTACTTCGCTCTCTATGCGCGGCGTCGGATGGATCGCTTCGGCGCCACCGAAGACGACTTCGCGCAGGTGAAGGTGAAGAACGCGCGCCACGGCTTGGCCAACCCGTACGCCCGCTACCGCAAGGAGGTGTCGGTCGACGAAGTGCTGGCGTCTCCCATGGTCGCCGATCCGCTCCGCCTGTTGGAGATCTGTGCCACCTCTGACGGCGGTGCCGCCCTCGTGCTGTCGAGCATGGACTTCGCCCGGCGCCACGCGGGTGGGTCCTCCCCCCTCGTGACGATCGACGCCGTGTCGACGGTCACACCCTCGTTCCCGAGCACCGTGATCGAGATGCCGAACTTCGCCACCGACTCCGCTGTCGCCTCCACCGGTAAGGGCGGGGATCCGGCACCGGGCGGGTTCCGTCCCTCGATCGCGACTGCGGCCTACGCCGAGGCGGGGATCGGCCCCGAGGACGTCAGCCTGGCCGAGGTCTATGACCTCTCTTCTGCACTGGAGCTCGACTGGTACGAGGACATCGGGCTCTGTGGCGAGGGCGAAGCGGAGAAACTCTTGCGCGACGGCGTCACGTCGCTCGGGGGACGGGTGCCTGTGAACCCTTCGGGCGGCCTGTCCTGCTTCGGCGAGGCGATCCCGGCCCAGGCCATCGCCCAGGTCTGCGAGTCCGTGTGGCAGCTGCGCGGCCAGGCCACCGGGCACCAGGTCGAGGGTGCACGGGTGGCAGTGACGGCGAACCAGGGCCTGTTCGGCCACGGGTCGTCCGTGGTTCTCAGTCGCTAAAACCCTGGTAGACGGCACGTTAATCCTTCCAAAGTGGAGGCTTTTGCACGACGTGTGTGATCCCTGCCCATTGGGGTATTGGCTGGGATGACGTCAACGAGTGCAGTGCCTTGCTTAGGCTGGCGGTGCGCGTGAGTCGTCTAATTCGACGTCGGCAGCATGCGACGCCAGAAACGGAACGACGCTGCGATTGGAGGAACCAAATACATGTTGGCCACTGAAGTTTCTGAGTTGCGCCAAGATGAGCAGCAGCAAGGAGCAAGAAACGGAATGCCGGACCAGATTGACCACCTGAACGGGACGGGGTCCGACGACGTCCTGAACGCTCTGGCCGAACTGGAGTCAGTGCTGAAGGAGAACGCTGAGAGCGAGCGTCTCCTGGCCAAGCGGATCGCCGACGTCCGCCTCGCCCGAGAGAACGGGCGGGAGTGGAAGGCGATCCTTGGCGACGAGGACGAGCCGGGAACGGTGCAGCTGGTGAGCACCATCCTGCGCCGCCAGTCGGAGGCCAGCGGCTATCTGCGCCGCTCCTTGGTTGTCGCGCTTCGGGCCGAAGGCCAGAGCATCCCGAGCATCGCTCATCTCTTCGGTGTGACGCACCAGCGGGTCTCGAACTTGCTGCGCCGCGTCGCCCAGGGCAACGCTGCCGCGTCTTCGAACTCGAGCTAGTTCGAGGAGGCCAAGCGACGTAGCCGGGCGTCCGCCTCGGCCATGATGTTGCCGATGATCTGGGCGACGGTCGGGAGTTCGTCGAGCACGCCCACGACCTGACCGGTCGGGAGCACGCCGACATCAGTGCGGCCGTCGACCAGCGCGGCCTTCGTCATCACTGGCGCATTGGCTGCCATGACTACCTGTGCCCATGTGAGCTCGTTGCCCGCCTTCATGGCGCGGCCTTCGCGCAACAAGGAGCGCATCGAGGCGCCGGTCTCCTTCCGGAACTTGAAAGCGCTGCGTACCGCACGAGGCAGGGCGCGCACCCACGATTGGGCTTCCAGATGGTCGACCAGTTCCGTGCGCACGACCCGCTGGGGCGCGCCATCGACCTTGGTGGTGACGACCGTGCCGGTCACCGGCGTCTGCAAGTAGAGGCCCTTGACCGCCTCGGGCACGCGGCTCTCAGCGGAGAGGAGGAACCGGGTGCCCATGGCGACACCGGCGGCGCCGTAGGCCAAGGCGGCAACGAGGCCCCGGCCGCTGAAGAAGCCGCCCGCCCCGAGGACCAGGACCCGGTCGCCGACGGCATCGACGACCTGGGGCAACAGGAGTGTCGTCGGGACGTTGCCGGTGTGGCCGCCCCCCTCGGCCCCCTGGGCGATGACGGCGTCGACACCCCATTCGGCCACCTTCTCGGCGTGCCGCCGGGCGCCGACGGTCGGCATCACGAACAGGCCGGCCTCTTTGCAGCGGGTCACGAGTGCTGGGTTGGGCGCCTGGGCGAAGCTCGCCACGCGGGCGCCCGCCTCGATCATCAGCTCGATCCGGTCGGCCACGTCTGCCACGTCGGTACGCAGGTTGACCCCGAACGGCGCCGCCGTGCGGCTGCGCACCTCGACGATGGCCGCCTCGAGCTGAGAAAGGGTCATCGTGGCCGAGGCCAGGATCCCGAGCCCGCCGGCCTCGCACGTCGCGGCGACCAGCCGTGGGCCGGCGACCCAGCCCATGCCGGTCTGCACGAGCGGGTAGCGCACGCCGACCCGCTCGCAGAACGCAGTGTGGAGCGCGGGATGCAAAGGGCCGTCCGGTGCGTCCGGGGCGCTCAGGTCCGCACCTCACGGTCGCGCAGCGAGCCCGGGTCGAGCACGACGCGGATGAGGTCGAGCTCTTCGGGGGTCGGTAGACGCGTCTCGTCAACGTCGCTCGAGATGGTGAGCTCGAAACCGGTGGCGGCGACGATGTCGTTGACCGCTACGCCAGGGTGGTACGAGCGCAGGCGCATCGTGCGATCGGGCGTCTCGAAGTCGAAGACGCCGAGATTGGAGACGACGCGACGGACGTCGTGAAAGCGCGAGGCGCCGGAGCCGGCGGCCGCGGCGCGGCCGTAGCCGACCCCGCAGACGACATCGACGTGCTCGACGAATGTGCGGGGGCTGTGGTCCGGGACCCAGTAGCTGGTCGGATGGTTGACCGAGTTGCCGGGCGCCCCGCGTACGCCTACGAGCTGCACCTTGGGGTGGTCGTGCGGGCCGACGGCGGAGATGTTCTGGTTACCGGTGCGGTCTATCTGGCTCGCCATCATCATTATGTGGCGTCGCCCGGACCACACCACGTCGAACACGCTCCGGTACGGCATGGCGGCCTCGCGCACCAGCTCCGCGGGACGGGTGGCGATCGGGGGCGCCCCCACCATGAGCGCGGCCTCGCCGTCCGTCAGGACGAGGTCGGGGGAGAATGAGAGCTTGGCCAAGCGAGCGCCGAGAGAAGGGATGTTGCCGAACGGGCTCGCCATGACCTCGCCGGCGTCGCGCCAGGCGTCCGCGCAGGCGATCACGCAGGACTCGGCGCGGGTGACACCGCTTCCGCCCGGTTCGGTCAGGTCGGTCATTGGGCCTGCCGTTCGCGTACGTGGGCCTGGTACTCGTCGTCGGACACGAAGACGTAGCGCCGGGAGAACGTCTCCCATTCCGCCGGGTCGGATGCGGCCGCGGCGTACTCCTTTTGGAACGCCTCGTCCCGTCCGTAGTCGGGTGGGTTGGCCGTGAAATGTGCGCCGCCGCGCGCCTCGGCCACCCCGTCGGTGAGCATGCGGTGGATCGGCACCGACGAGAGCGGGTGGGCCTCGTCGGCCAGCTCGCCGTTGGGGACGATCCGCTCCGTAGTGACGAAGCGCCGTTCGGCGGCGCCGAGGAAAAGGGTGTCGAAGAAGGGGTCGGGGCTCAGGATCTGCCCGTTGCCGGCGCTGTCGGCCCGGTTGACATGGACGATGGCGGCATCGAGATGAAGGGCCGGCATGGCTACCAGCTCGACCTCGGAGTCGGCCGGATCCGCCAGGTATGGGCTGCCCAGTCCGTACGGCGAACGGATCAGGCGGAGATCCGGGTTGATCGCCAGCACGTCGGACCCGAGGCCGGCACGGGTGGGCAGGAAGGGCACCCTCCACGCCGCCGCCTGCAGGCCGAGGAAGAACATGCCCTCGTCGACCTCCATGACTTCGACCCGACCGTGTTGCCGGGCGGCTCGCCAGTAGGGATCGAGGGCGATGGAGTCGAGCGTCACGAAGCCGCACACGACCTTGCGCACCTTGTCGGTGGCGCACAGGAGCCCGACGTCGGGGCCGCCGTAGGCGACGATCGTCAAGTCGGTGAGATCGGAGCGACAGATGGCGCGGACCACCGACATCGGCTTGCGGCGGGAGCCCCAGCCGCCGATGCCGATCGTCATGCCGGAGTGGAGCTCGCCGACGATGTCGTCGACCGTCGTGCGCTTGTCGCTCATTTCGACGTATCGGCGTCGCGCTTCTCGACGAAGGCGGCGCGTTGCTCGTCCGCCACGCCCCGCACGTGCAGCTCGTAGGTGAAGCCCTGCTCGAACCGGTAGCTGCGCTTCACGTCGACCGGATCAATGCCGTTGAGCGACTCCTTGGCCCGGCGGATGATCGTCGGGCTCTTGGCGGCGATGTCGGTGGCGAGCTCGAGTGCGGCCGCCTGGAGGCGGTCTGGCGGGACCACGGCGGCGACCGAACCGTAGGAGGCGAGTTGCGCGGCGGTGATGGGCTTCGCCGTGAAGACCATCTGGCGCATCACGTGCTGGGGAACGAGGCGGGCGAGGTGGGTGGCGGCGCCGAGGGCGCCCCGGTCGACCTCGGGCAGGCCGAAGGTGGCGTCGTCGGAGGCGACCACGATGTCGGCGTTGCCTGCGAGGCCGATGCCGCCGCCGAGGCAGAAGCCCTGGACGGCTGCGATGACGGGGACCTCGCAGTCGTATACGGCGGCGAAAGCGGCGTAGCAGCCGCGGTTGACGCCGACGAGGGCCTCGTCGCCCTTGGCGTTGATCTCCTTGATGTCGACGCCGGCGCAGAAACCCCGGCCGGTGGCGCGGAGGATGACGACACGGTTGGTGGGCACCCGGCCGGCCGCGATGAGGGCGTCGGCCAGGGCGAACCAGCCGGCCACATCGAGCGCGTTCACCGGCGGATGGTCGATCACCACCTCGGCGATCCCCTCGTGGTCCTGGATCACGTCGATCGGCATGGGGAGGGGTCCGCTCCTTAGGCACCCTGGGCTGCTGACGCGGCGTCAGAAAGCCTGAGGGAACTTAGGCCAGGGCGCTGGGCAGGGCCAACACGAATGGTGGCCGTGGCGGCCGGCCGGGGACTCCGCTGGCCACTGTCCTAGGGTTTGGCCTCGTGACGCAGCCGTCGTACGACTTCAGTGAGCGTGTGGTCGTCGTCACCGGGGGGACGCGGGGCGTGGGTGCTGAGATCGTGCGCTCGTTTAACGACGCCGGCGCCCACGTGGTGACGTGTGGTCGCCACGAGGCGGAGGTCGAGGGCGCTCTTTTCATGAGCGCCGACGTGCGCAAGCCGGCCGACGCGGAGAAGGTGGTGGCGAAGGCGGTCGAGCACTTCGGCCGCCTCGACGTGCTGGTGAACAACGCCGGAGGTGCGCCACACGCCATGGCGGCCGACATGTCGCCCCGTTTCGTGGAAGCCGTGATCAACCTGAACCTCCTCGCCCCGCTGTGGTGCGCGCAGTCGGCGCACAAGGTGATGGTTGTGCAGGAGGACGGGGGCTGCATCGTGAACGTGTCGAGCGTCTCGGGGCTACGCCCTTCGCCGGGGGCGTCGGCGTACGGGGCCGCCAAAGCCGGGCTCATCAACCTGACGACGACGTTGGCCGTGGAATGGGCGCCGCTCGTGCGGATCAACTGTGTGAGCGCCGGCCTGCTGGATACCGGGGCGGGCGACGAGTTCTACGGGGGCCCCGAGGGCATGGAGCGGATGGCCGCGACCGTGCCGCTCGGTCGGATGGGGACCCCGGTCGACGTCGCGGAGGCTTGCCTGTGGCTCGCCAGCCCGGGCTCGTCCTACGTCTCGGGCGCCAATCTGGTGCTCCATGGGGGTGGCGAGTGGCCGGCGTTCCTGCGTGCGGCGGGCGACGCAGGGCCGTCGGACTGATCGAGGGGACGCTGCCCGCACCCAGGTTGACCTCGGATTAAGGGCCGATCGCGGCACAGCTGCTAAACAGAGCGACCGTGAAATTGGCGGTCCCCACGGAGACCCGTCGCGGAGAGCGCCGAGTAGGCCTCGTACCCGACGTGGTCAAGAAGCTGGTCGGCGCGGGTTGGGAGGTCTGCGTGCAGGCCGGGGCCGGCACGCCGGCCGAATTCCCCGACGACGCGTTCAAAGATGCCGGGGCCACCATCGCCCCCGACGTGGCGGCCACGTTGTCGGGCGCCGGCCTGGTGGTGCGGGTGAACGCGCCGAGCGCCGAGGAGGCGGCCGCCCTGCCCGAGGGCGTCGCGATCTTGAGCTTCTTCCAGGTCGGCCAGTCCGAGGACGCGGTGCGCGCCCTGGCCGCGAAGAAGGCGACGGTCTTCAGTTTCGACCTGCTGCCGCGTATCAGCCGGGCCCAGGGCATGGACGCGCTCAGCTCGCAGGCGACGGTGTCGGGATACCGGGCCGCCCTGGCCGCGGCCGACAACCTGGCCAAGTTCTTTCCGATGTTCATGACGGCCGCCGGCACGGTGCCGCCGGCCAAGGTGCTCGTCATGGGCGTGGGCGTCGCCGGCCTGCAGTCGATCGCGACGGCGCGACGGCTCGGCGCGGTGGTCAAGGCGTACGACGTGCGCGCCGCGGCGAAGGAGGAGGCCGAGAGCCTCGGCGCGACCTTCGTCGACACCGGCGTCTCCGCCGAGGGGACGGGCGGTTACGCGCGAGAGCTCACGCCCGAGGAGCTCGACCGGCAGCGTGCCGCGCTGGCCGATGAGGTCGGGCGCTCCGACGTCGTCATCACCACCGCCGCCGTGCCCGGCCGCAAGGCGCCGGTCCTGGTGACCACCGCCATGGTCGAGCGCATGGCGCCCGGCGCCATCGTCGTCGACATGGCCGCCGACCAGGGCGGCAACTGCGAGCTCACCAAGGCGGGCGAGGTCGTCGAGCACAACGGCGTCCACATCGTTGGTATGACGAACCCGCCCGCCGGCATGCCGACCCACGCGAGCTTCCTGTTCTCCCGCAACGTCGCCAACGTCCTGGGGCTCATGGGGCCCGAGGGCTCGCTCACGCCGGACTGGGACGACGAGATCGTCGCCGGCATGTGCGTGCTGCGTGACGGCCAGGCGATGGCGCCGGCCGCCGTGGAGCTGCTCGGCGGGAGCGGGAGCGCGAGCGGCAGCGGGACAGGGACCGGAGGTGCACCGTCGTGATCGCCCTCATCATGCAGTCGACCCCGAGCGGCGGGTCGGACACCGGGATCATCGCCTTCCTGACGGTGTTCGCGTTGGCCGCCTTCGTCGGCATCGAGGTCGTGTCGAAGGTGCCGAGCATCCTGCACACGCCGTTGATGTCCGGCTCCAACGCCATCCACGGCATCGTCCTGGTCGGCGCGCTCACCATCATGGGCGAGGCGCACGGCACGGGACAGCTCGTCCTCGGCTTCCTCGCGGTGTTCCTCGCCACCCTGAACATCGTGGGCGGGTTCGTCGTCACCGACCGCATGCTCGAGATGTTCAAGGGCAAGCCGAATGAGCGCGCCAAGCCGGCGGCCGACGCCGGAGCAGGCGCGGGCGCGTCCAAGGCGGAGGACGGGAGCGGGGCGGCTTCCTGATGCTCGCGACAACCCTCACGCTGGCGGACGTGCGCGACCTCGCCTACCTCGTCGCCATCATCGGCTTCATCCTGGCGCTCAAGTTCCTCAGCTCGCCCAAGCACGCCCGCACGGGCAACCTCGTCGGCGCCGCCGCCGCCACGTTGGCCGTCGGCATGACGTTCACGTTGCCCGAGCTCCGGGACTCCGGCAAGAACCTGGTCCTCGCCCTCATCGCCATGGTTTTAGGAGCGGCGATCGCTGTCCCCGTGGCCCGCTTCGTCAAGATGACCGCGATGCCACAACTCGTGGCCATCTTCAACGGCGTCGGCGGCGGCGCGGCGGCGCTCATCTCCATCGTCGAGCTCCTCCACCTGCACTCGCTCGGCCTCAAGCCGGCCGTGTACGTCACCGCCGAAGTGCTCCTCGGCGTGCTCATCGGGTCCGTCTCGTTCTCAGGCAGCGCGATCGCCTTCATCAAGCTCCAGGAGCTGATCACCGGCCGCCCGATCACGTACCCGGGCCAGCAGCTCATCAACGGCCTCGTCGGCGTCGCCATCGCCGTCATGATCGTCCTGGCCCTCGTCACCGGGAGCATCGGCTACGTCTGGGTGATCCTCGGCCTCTCGCTCGTCCTGGGCGTGATCTTCGTACTCCCCATCGGCGGTGCCGACGTACCCGTCCTGATCTCACTGCTGAACTCGTTCACCGGCCTCGCCGTCGCCGCGTCGGGCTTCGTCCTCGATAACTACCTGCTCATCGTCGCCGGCACCCTCGTCGGCGCCTCCGGTATCATCCTCACCCGCCTGATGAGCTCCGCCATGGGCCGCTCGCTCCCCAACATCCTCTTCAGCGCGTTCGGCTCGGTGATCACCGCCACCGGCGGCGAGGAGGGCGACGCCAGCCGCCCCGTCCGCGCCGGCACGCCCGAGGACGTCGGCGTACTGCTCGCCTACGCCCGCAAGGTCGTCATCATCCCTGGGTACGGCCTCGCCGTCGCGCAGGCCCAGCACACCGCCCGTGAGCTCGAAGAGGCCCTCAAAGCCCGGGGCGTCGACGTGTTCTTCGCCATCCATCCCGTCGCCGGCCGCATGCCCGGCCACATGAACGTCCTCCTCGCCGAGGCCAACGTCCCCTACGACGACCTCAAGGAGATGGACGAGGCCAACCCCGAGCTGGAGACCGCCGACGTCGCGCTGGTGGTAGGAGCGAACGACACGGTCAACCCGGCCGCCAAGTCGACGCCCGGCAGCCCGATCTACGGCATGCCGATCATCCACGCCGACCAGGCCGAGAACATCATCTTCCTCAAGCGCTCGATGCGTCCCGGCTTCGCCGGCATCGACAACGACCTGCTCTACGACCCCAAGACGACGATGCTGTTCGGCGACGCCAAGGACACCCTGCAGAAACTGGTGGCCGCCGTCAACGACGCCTAATCGGCCGCCCGCGTCGCCGCCGGACCTGTCACGGCGGTCCAGAGCGGCGACGGCCGCGAGCTCATGGTCCGGCCGTTCGGGCCGGTGAAGGTCAGCACCCCGTTCGAGTTCCCGGACATCGTCCACTGCTTGGAATGCACCAGGCCGTGATGATGGACGCAGAGCAGCGCCAAATTGTCCAGGTCCGTCGGGCCGCGATCGGCGGTCCACCTCTTGATGTGGTGCACGTTGGTGAAGAGCACGTTGGTACAGCCGGGGAACCGGCAGTGCCGATCTCTTCGCCGCACCTCCCGGTGTTGCGGCCCGGTCGGGTCGCGTGTGGCTCGGCCCTCGTACATCGTGCGGCCGACGTCGTCGTCCACCGCCAGGGCGATCGTGGCGTCGCAGGCGACCCGCTGGACCGCCTCGACGCTGAGAAACCCGCCCCGCTCGAGGTCGCCGGCTAACTCCGAGGCCGCACCCGACTCGTCGATCAACGCAGCGATCGGTGCGTGCACGACGACGAAGTACGGGCTCCGAGGCGTCGCGTTCTCCGACCCGGCGCCGCCTCCGTTGCGGATCAGCCCCATGAATGCATCGGCCATCCGCTGATCCCACGGCGTCTCTCCGTCGCCCGCCGGGATCTCCTTGGCCATCGACTCCAGACGGCTCCTCGCTTCCGCGTACGACTCGGGTGGGAGCTGGACGGTCAGCGTGCGGACGTCGTCATTGCAGCGCAGCGAACGACGCTCCTCTTCCGCCGCCCGGTCCCGGCGCGGCGAGAACTTCCGGGTCCGTACGAGCTGCGCCAGCTCGCGCACCGGCAGCCGACGGGCCTCTTCGACGAGCGCCGCATCGGATGCGGGCGTGGCGACCGGAGAGAGGACGCGGAGCTTGTCGAAGCTGATCTCTCCGGCCTGCAGCGCAGCGACGAGGCACGGCACGTCCCACGCCTTCTGCGCCACGCGCACCAGGGCACGAGCGCCTGGTTTCGAGAGGTCGAAGCGCTCGGCGGCCCAGGCGGAGGCCGACGTGGCGCCGTCGTCTCGATACGACTCTCGGCGCTCAGCCTCACCCAACAACTGCACGATGTGGCCGTCGAGGGCGGAACGGAGGCGGAAGAGGTCGTCCAGCCGGGCGCCGAGATCGTCGTTCGACAGTGCCGCCAAGGCGCCGTCGCCGACCGCAGGCAGCGACAACGTGGGTTTGGCTGCCGGCTCAATCCGCGTCATCGCCGAGAGAACGGTCGCCCGACTCTCCGTCCGCCGCACCAGATCCCTCCCGCCGCCGGCCGGACCGGACCGGCCGATGACCTGGGAAGACGGAGGTGAGCACCCGGGAGCGGCCCGTGGGCGCCCCGGCCGCCACCCCGTCGACCGTGAGGTTCCCGCCACCTCGGTGTTTCCGGAGGGATGGTGCTAGCTCGGAGGAAGCTGGCCCACCACGCCGGGGGGCGGATCCTGGGGGGGTTGGGTTGGGGATCGGTTCGGACGTTGCTGTCCCGAACCACCTCGCCGCGTCACGCCGCCCAGCAAGCCGATCCAGACCAGGTGCCCCAACTGCCGGCCCACGCCACGAAGACGGACCCGCTGATCACCGGGGAGCACCCCGCCATCCAGAGCGAACGTCGCCGGTGGTGGCACCGTGGCAGCGAGAACCCCACCCGGATCTGCATCCCGATTCCGGATGCTGCCCCGGTCTCTGACCCGGTCCCGTTCGAAGTCCGGCTCTCCGCCCAGTGGACGCGCGTCCTGGACGTCGCGGAGGCCCGCGTCATCAAGTACGGCGGCCGGGCCAAGCACAAGGCACCGGCCATCGCCGCCTCCGTCTTCTTCCTCGCCATGCTCTCGTTCGGCTTCCTGATCGGCTTCAGCCCGGGCACGTCGTCGGGTGACACGCACCAGACGGCGGCGGCATCGCACACCCACCGGCACACCCGTGACGACAGCGCCACGTACACCAACACCGAAGGCAACGCGGTCAAGATGCTCGGGGCCGGTGCGCACGTCAACCTCGCTCCCGCCAGCGCCCCTCCGACCGCCGCACCGGCGTCCCTGGTGAACCAGCCGCCGCTCGCCGCTCGCGAGAACTTCGCCTTCGCGCCCTACTGGACGTTGGCGCAATCCGAGACGTTCAACATCACCGGCCTCTCGACCATCGCCTACTTCTCCATCGACGCCAACGCCAACGGGACGCTCGACGAGAGCGGCCCCGGTTGGACCGGGTTCCAGAGCCAGGACCTCGCCGACCTCATCACCCGCGCCCACGCCGCCGGCGAGCGCGTCGTGCTGACCGTGACCGACTTCGACCAGGGCTCGCTCGACGCGATCACCTCGTCACCCACCGCGGCCGGCACGCTGTCGTCGGCCCTGATCCCGCTGCTGCAGGGCAAGTCGCTCGACGGGGTCAATTTCGACTTCGAGGGTGAGGGGAGCGGCGACCAGGCCGGCCTGACCAACCTCATCACCTCGGTGGCCACCTCGCTGCGGGCGGCCGACCCGCACTGGCAGATCACGATGGACACGTACGCCTCGTCGGCCGGCGACACGAACGGCTTCTACAACATCCCCGCGCTGGCGCCTGCGGTCGACGCCTTCTTCGTCATGGACTACGAGCTGAACCTGCAGGGCTCGCCCTCCGCCGCCTCGCCGTTGACCAGCGGGCAGTTCAGCAGTCTGACGACGCTCAAGCAGTACACCTCCGCCGTGCCGGCCTCCAAGGTCATCCTCGGCGTTCCGTTCTTCGGCATCGACTGGCCGACGAACAACGGCACCATGGCGGCCAACGCCACCGGCGGCGCCAACGACATTCCGGACTCGCAGGCCGCGTCGAACGGGCCGGAGTACTGGGACCCGGTCACCGGCACGGCCTGGACGAGCTACCAGGTCGGGAACCAGTGGCACGAGTCGTATTACGAGGGCCTCAACGGCCTGTACGACGTCTCGCAGCTGGCCTCGCAGTACAACGTGCGCGGCGTGGGCATCTGGGCGCTGGGCATGGAGAACGACGGCCCCCAGATGATCGCCTCACTCGACGGCATCAACCCGGGCGCGACGCCCGGCACCGGTCCGGGGACGACGTCGTCGTCGCCCTCCCCGGGCGCCCCGACCGGAGGCGCCAGCGGCGCCCCGGCGGTGGCGGCGCCAGCCACGCCGACCACACGCCCGGCGACGACCAACGGCCCCGCCAGCCCGGCACCCGCACCCGCACCCGCACCGGCGGCCGCGTCGACGACGACCACGACCGCCGCGCCGTTCATCACGGGGCAGCGTCTAGGCAAATCGGTGACCCTCACCCCGGTAGCCTCCAACAAGGTCGGACAGTTCCTCTCGAACGGCACGGTGACCGATTTCCAGACGAACGAGCCCGCCTATTCGTGCCTCAACGGCGCGACCCTCAACGTCTACGACAATCTCGAGGGCTTGCCCTACGCAGCGGCCGTCACGCCGACGAACTGCGTCACCCAGGACTTCCTGGTCCCCTCGTAGCTGATCGGGCCCGTCGCCGGCCGACCCGAAGGGACACAATCCGGCCGGTAGCGTTGTGCGTAAGCCCATGGACGTGGACACGGCGCACGAAGGCGAAGACACCACCGCCGCTGACGATCCCGACCGGGACACGGACTCCCTGACGACGGGGCAGCCACGCGCCGATCGGGACATCCCACCGATCCTCCGCACGCAGCGCACGCTCCAGATAGTCCTCGGCGTCCTCTGGATCCTCGATGCCGCCCTCCAGTTCCAGCCCTACATGTTCGGGCAGGGCTTCGTCGACTCGTTCATCCTCCCCAACGCCCAAGGCCAGCCCTTCGTCGTCGGCGACCTGATCACCCACATCGGGCACTTCATCGCGCCCGACGTCGCGGTGTGGAACACGTTCTTCGCCCTGATCCAGCTCGCCATCGGCGTCGGCCTGCTGTTCCGTCGCACGGTCCGCCCCGCGCTGGCGGTCTCTTTCGTCTGGGCCCTCGGTGTCTGGTTCTTCGGCGAAGGCATGGGCATGCTGCTCACCGGCACTTCCAGCGCGCTCACGGGCGCACCCGGCTCGGTGCTGATGTACGGGCTGCTCGGCCTCATGGCCTGGCCCCGTGCCCCGCGCCGCTACGCCCCGGACTGGAGTGACCAGCCGACCGGCATCGCCACCTCGGCCGCCGCCCAGGGAATCGGCCGCTCCATCACGCCGCTCGCCGTGTGGGCCGGCTATTGGTGGCTGGCCGCCGTCCTCTTCCTCCTGCCCGACAACCGCACCACGACGTCGGTGCAGAGCGCCATCGTCGGCATGGCACAGGGACAACCGGGCTGGTACGCCCGCTTCCTGACCGACCTGGGCAACCTGTTCTCCACGTCGGGCACCCAGACCGCGTGGGTCCTCGCCATCGTCGCCGTCATCATCGGCGCAGGACCACTCATCGCCCGCCGCCCGGGCATCTTTCTCGCGCTCGGCGCCCTCTTCGCCTTCCTGCTCTGGATCTCCGGGCAGGGCCTCGTCGGCAACCTCTTCACCGGCAATGACACCGACCCCAACACCGGCCCGGTGATCATCTTGCTGGCCGCGGCGATGACGCCCACCGTGATCGCCGCCAAGGCGGCATGGCGGTCGCCCGCCGGTGAGGTGTTGCGGCGGTTCCCGGCGGTCGGCGTCCTCGGCATCGCCAGCGTCGGCGCGGCGCTCGCCCTCTCCGCCAGCTATCCGGCCGCCACGGCGGAGTCCGCCAACGGCGCAATGTCGGGCATGGCCATGGGCGGCAGCGCCAGCGGGACGGGCACGCAGGCGTCGACGAGCGAGTCCGTCACCGCGTCCACGTGCCGCACGACGGGCAACGGCACGACGAAGATCGCCGGCCTCGATCTGGCCAACAGCCCGCTGATGGCCATGGGCGCCACTCCCGGCGCCACCATGAACATGAACGGCGCCGACGCCAGCGCCGCGGCCGGGTTCAACACGACCAAGCCCGGTTGGCACTACACGGGCCCGGCCATCCCGAACGCCGAGGCGCAGTCGTTGTTAAACGAGGGCAACAACGCGCCGAGCGACGTCCACATGGCGCTCAGCGGGTGCGCCGAGCGGCTCACGTCGGGCGAGGACATCGCGAGCCAGCAGTACGTGCAGGAGACGAGCCAGGCGGTCTCGGGTCTGGCGAACCCCGTCGAGGCGGTGGCGGCGGGATACGTGGCGGCCTCCCCGACGGACTACCCCGTCGTGTACTACGTCAACCCGCAGATCGTCGCCGCTAATGCGGCCGCCCGGCGGACGCTCGATCCGCAGCACGTCGACGGCCTTATCTACGCCGACACGCCGTCGGGCCAGCAGGTGCTCGCGGCGGCGTTCTACATCTTGCCGGCGACCGAGACGACGGTGCCGATGCCCTACGGCGCACTCGTGCAGTGGCACCGGCGCACCGACGTGTGCGGTCCGGCGACGGCGGACCCGGCGATGCCGCTCGACATCACGGGCTACCCCGACCCATCGTGCCCGGCGGGCTCCCTCGTGCAGCCCACGCCGTACCTCTCGATGGTCTGGCAGGTCCCCGTGGCCGGCGGGCCGCTGGCGATCCAGCCGCCGGACATCCAGATCGTAGAGGCGGCGATCATGCAGACGGAGGGGACGAACGGGACGTCGGGGACGTAGGGGGCGGCGCCGGCACCCACCCTGAGGATGAGAGCCGGCCGCCCGATTCCGCCTCAGGACTGATCCGGCGGGGCGGGGCGCTTCCGTAGCCTGGGTGTCGTGGCTGCGTCCCCCGACTTCATTACGCGCGTGATGGAGTGGTCGAAGGTCGACTTCGCGCCGGCGCACCGCCAGCCGCAGTGGTGGCGCATCGGGCTCGCCACGGTGCTGGCGATCGGGCTCTCGCTGGCGGCCGACGCGGCGTTGGTGGCGATCGCGACGCACGTGTACCCCGCCACCAAGGGATACTCGCACTTCCAGTTCTCCGACTACGCCAAGCTGACGATCGTCGGCATCATCATCGGCTGCGCCGCCTGGCCGGTCGTGACGCGCATCAGCTCGGCGCCGCGGTGGGTGTTCTTCCGCTGCGCCATCTTGGTGACGCTCGTGCTGTGGCTGCCCGACGTGTGGATCTGGCACAAGGGCCAGCCGGCGCACGCCGTGGCGTTCCTGATGCTGATGCACCTGGCGATCGCGCTGATCACGTACAACCTGTTGGTGCATCTGGCGCCGGTGCGGCCGTTGGAGGGGGGGCGAGGGCGCGGGGCGCACGCCGTCAGCGAGGCGTCCGCCTCCTAGGCCGGCGGCACGCGGGGCGCGATCTCGTCGACGGCGCGGAGCACCTCTTCGGGCGGGCTCCACGCGCCGGCCGCGACGTTGGTGGTGACCTGCTCGGGACGGGTGGCGCCGGCGATGACCGACGAGACGACGGGGCGCGACAGGAGCCAGCCGAACGCGAGGTCGAGCACGCTGTGGCCGTGGTCACGGGCCAGCTCGTCCAGCGCGGCCACCTTGGCGAGCCGCTCGTCGCTCAGCTGGCTGGCGGCGCGGTCGCCCATGCCGGCGAGGCGCGTCCCCTCCGGCGGCGGCTCGCCGGGGCGGTACTTGCCGCTCAGCAACCCGCTGGCGAGGGGGAAGTAGGGCAGGAAGCCGAGGCCCATGCGCTCGCACTCGGCCAGCACGCGCTTCTCGGGGTCGCGGTGGAGGATGTTGTACTGGTTCTGCACGCTGACGAACCCCGGGCCGCTGGGTGGCGTGGCGGCGGCGGCCTCCTCGAGCATCGCCGCGCTGAAGTTGGAGCAGCCGAACTCGCGGATCTTGCCCTCGGCCACAAGCTCCCCGAGCACGCCGATCGTCTCGGTGATCGGGGTCTTCGGGTCGGGCATGTGGAGCTGGTAGAGGTCGATGCGGTCGGTGCCGAGCCGCGTCAGGCTGTCTTCGACCGCGATCCGCACGTAGGCGGCCGAGGCGCCTCCCTCGTGGCCCTCGTACGGGCCGCCGAACTTGGTGGCCAGCACGATCTCGTCGCGCCGGGTGCCGAGTGCGGTGCCGAGGTATGTCTCGCTCTTGGTACCACCGTAGATGTCGGCTGTGTCGAACAACGTGACGCCGGCGTCGAGCGCGGCGCCCACGACGGCGTCGGTCTCCTGGCGCCCGATGCGGCCGCCGAAGTTGTTGCAGCCCAAGCCGACGGTGCTCACCTTGAGCGAACCGATCGTGCGCGTCTCCATCGCGAGGCACCTCCCCGATCGCCGGTCCATGCGGCCGCAGCGACTGCGCTGTACTGTACCGGCGACTCCGGGTTGGGACTTCGGGGCGAGGAGGCAGTGATGGCAGAGGGCGCAGTGGACGTGACGGTGGGCGCTGCACCGGACGCGGTATGGGAGAAGGTCGGCGACTTCGGTGGCCTGGCCGACTTCTTCCCCGGCATCGACTCGTTCCGTCTCGAGGGCGACGACCGCATCATCGGCATGTTCGGCATGGAGATCCGCGAGCGGTTGGTGGCGCGGGACGACGCCGGGCGTTCGATCACTTACTCGGTCGTCGAGGGCGTGCCGGTGGACAGCCACGAGGCGACCATCAAGGTCGAGTCGGAGGGGGACGGGTCGAAGGTCACGTGGACCTACGCCGTGACCCCCGACGAGATGGCGCCGATCTTCGGCGACACCTACAAGGCGGCGCTCGCCTCGCTGGAGAACGCCTTCTCCTGAGCAGCGCCGACCTGGGGATAGGTGGGCGCGAAGGGGACTCGCCTACCCTGACCCCGTGATTCCACGCGCGGCGGACGCAGCGGCGGATGGTGCACCCCCGCCGGGCGCACGACCGCTGACCGAGGACGTGCCGCGCATCTACCCGCGGCGCCTGCCGAACCCGACCCGACGGGAGCTGCTGCGCCGGAGCCGCACGATCGTCAAGGTGGTGGCGGTCCACTTCACGCCGACGGCGATCCGCCAGCTGCGGACGATCCGTCACGGTGCGTTGCCGGCGGCGCAGCTCGCCCGGCCGCTGCGCAAGAGCTTCCAGGACCTCGGCGGGACGTTCATGAAGTTCGGCCAGATCATCGCGTCGTCGCCGGGCATGTTCGGCGACGAGGTGGCCAACGAGTTCCGGGCCTGCCTCGACAGCGGGCCGCCGGTGCCGTTCGCCGACATCCGCCAGCGGGTGGAAGAGGATCTCGGGCTCTCGCTGCGCGACGCGTTCAGCGACTTCGAGACCGAGCCGATCGGGACCGCCTCGATCGCGGTCGTGCACCGCGCCCGGCTCCTCGACGGGCGGGTCGTCGCGGTCAAGGTGCTGCGGCCCGACGTCGAGCACGTCGTGGCGACCGACCTCGACCTCATGCAGCCGCTGCTCGAGATCCTGGTGCGCCAGACGGGCGACCAGATGGCGGGCAACGTGCTGCAGCTCCTCGACGGCTTCCGCGTGCAGATCGGCGAGGAGATGGACCTGCGCAACGAGGCGCGCTCGCTGGTGCACTTCCGGCGGCTGCAGACCGAGTTCGACCTCCGCCTCATGGCGGTGCCCGAGCCGTACGTCGACCTGTCGGGTCGCAACGTGCTCACGATGGAGTTCTTCGACGGCGTGCCGATCGACGACCTGGCCAAGGTGGCCGAGCTCGGCCACGACCCGACGCCGCTGGTGCAGGAAGTGATGCGCGCCTTCTTCTTGACGACGGTGCGGTGGGGCGCGTTCCACGGCGACGTGCACGCCGGGAACATGATGCTGCTGCGCGACGGGCGGATCGGCGTCATCGACTGGGGCATCGTCGGGCGGTTGGACCCGTCGACCCACCGGTTCTTCATCTCGCTGCTGTCGGCCGCCATGGGCAACGAGGCGGCGTGGGCGATCGTGACGAAGCACATCACCGACGTCTATGGCCCGGCCATCGGCGAGGCGGTCGGGCTCTCGGGCGACGAACTGACCGCGTTCTTCCGCTCGCTGCTGGAGCCGGCGCTGAACCGGCCGTTCGGGGAGGTGAGCCTGGCCGGGCTCATCCAGGGCGTCCAGCTCCAGGTGGCCAAGGCGCAAGGGGTCGAGGCGCACCAGCGGAGCGTCCGGGCGATCGTGCGCCGGCTCCGCAGCCAGCGCCGGGTGCGGCGCATGGCCGACGAGTCGGGCGGCCTGATGTCGGACTTCGACCGGGGGACGTTCCTCTTGGCGAAGCAGCTGATGTACTTCGAGCGCTACGGGCGGATGTTCGTCTCGGAGGTGCCGATCCTCAACGACCGGGCGTTCATCTCGCAGTTGCTGGCCGGGGTCGACCTGGGTGAAGGCGACGAGGCCGTCGCGGGGTAGGGCGGCGGACCTGGGCACCTGGCACGGAACTGGAATCTGTTCTATTTTCAGCCGGGACCCGGGACGGGTCTGTCGGAGTCCGGGGAATGGGGAGGTGCGATGGCTGAGGAGACGGTGATCTACAGGGCCGACCACGTGCTCGAGTACCCCTTCGTGCGCTCGGTCGGGCCGGTCGTGGGCGCCTTCCTGACGGGCCTACGGGACGGGAAGGTCGTGGGGATCAAGGGGACCGGCGGCCGGGTGATCGTGCCGCCGACCGAGTACGACCCCGAGACGGGCGAGGAGACGTCGGGCGTCGTGGACGTGGGGCCCGAGGGCACCGTCACGTCGTGGTCGTGGGCGGGCAAGCCGCGGGAGAAGCAACCGCTGTCCGAGCCCTTCGCGTGGGTGCTGGTGCAGTTCGACGGCGCGGACACGTCGTTCCTCCACGTACTGCCGGCCGCGTCGCCCGACGAGGTGTCGACGGGGATGCGGGTGCGGCCGCAGTTCCGGCCCGAGGCAGAACGGGTCGGTCACGTCAGGGACATCGAACACTTCGTGGCTGTGGGAGGTGCGTCGTGAGCGAGCGTGAGCCGGTGACGATGATGGACGCGGCAACGAAGCTGGACTACGTGTTCACCGCGGGCGTGGCGATGAGCCGGAACCTGCACGGGTACGAAGAGGGCAAGTTCATCGGGCAGCGGTGCCCGAAGTGCAAGAAGGTCTACGTGCCGTCGCGGGGGTCGTGCCCGACCGACGGGGTGGGGACCGACGAGATCGTCGTGCTGCCGAACACGGGGACGATGACGACGTACTGCATCGTGAACGTGCCGTTCGCCGGGCAGTCGATCGAGATCCCGTACATCTGCGGGCAGATCTTGCTGGACGGGGCGAACCTCTCGTTCATGGGGCTGATCCAGGAGATCCCGACCGACGAGATCCGCATGGGTATGCGGGTCGAGGCGGTGTGGGAGCCGCCCGAAAAGTGGGGGCCGACGCTGGCGTCGGTCAAGTACTTCCGGCCCAACGGCGAGCCCGACGCGGACTACGAGACGTACAAGGAGTACCTGTGAGCCCGAAGGGGTCGTTCCCCGAGCTGACGTCGGGCCGGCGGCCGGTCGGCGTCGTGTCGTTCGCGCAGTACGACAACGTGCGGCGCGAGGACGACCGCAACGAGGTCGAGATGCTCCTGCCGGTCGTGGGCGAGGTGTTCGGCAACATCGGCATCACGAAGGACGACGTCGGCTTCATCTGCTCGGGCTCGACCGACTACCTGATCGGCGGGCCGTTCTCGTTCGTGGCGGCGTTGGACGCCGTCGGGGTGTGGCCGCCGCGGGCGGAGTCGCACGTCGAGATGGACGGCGCGTGGGCGCTGTACGAGGCATGGGTGCTGCTGCAGGAGGGCGAGATCGACGCCGCGCTGGTGTACTCGTTCGGGCGGTCGTCGATGGGGGACCTGAGCCAGGTGCTGGCCGTGCAGTTGGATCCGTATTATCTGGCGCCGTTGTGGCCGGACCCGACGGCGCTGGCCGCGCTGCAGGCGCAGGCGATGATCGATCGGGGCTTGGCCAGCGAGGCGGACTTCGCCGCGGTGGCGGCCCGGTCCCGCAAGTCGGCGTTGGGGAATTCCAAGGCGCAGGTGGCGTACGACCGCTCGGCTGCCGAGTTGTTGAAGGAGGACTACGCGGTGGCTCCGTTGCGGCGCCACGCGCTGCCGCCGCTGACCGACGGGTGCGCGGCGATCGTGCTGGCGGCAGGGGACAAGGCGTACGAGTGGTGCGAGCGGCCGGCGTTCATCACGGGGATCGACCACCGGATCGAGACGCACTCGGTCGGGGCGCGGGACCTCACCGAGTCGCCGTCGACCCGGGTGGCCGGCGAGAAGGCGGGCGTGGCCAAGGGCAAGGTCGACGTGGCCGAGCTGCACGCGCCGTACGCGCACCAGGAACTGATCCTGTCGGGGGCGTTGGGGCTCGGTGACGGGGTGTCGGTGAACCCGTCGGGCGGCGCGCTGGCGGCCAACCCGATGATGTCGGCGGGGTTGATCCGCATCGGCGAGGCGGCGCAGCGCATCTGGTCGGGCGACGCCGACCGGGCGGTGGCGCACGCCACGTCGGGGCATTGTTTGCAACAGAATCTCGTCGCCGTGCTGGAGGGTGTGTGATGGCGGATCGTGCCGCAGTCATCGGGATCGGCCAGACGGTGTGCAAGTCCAAGCGCGAGGACGTGTCGATCGCCGGGCTCGTGCGCGAGGCCGCCGTGATGGCGCTCGAGGACGCGGGGCTGAGCTTTGCGGACATCGACGCCGTCGTCGTCGGCAAGGCGCCCGACATGTTCGAGGGCGTGATGATGCCCGAGCTGTATCTGGCGCCGGCGCTCGGGGCGGTGGGCAAGCCGATGTTCCGGGTCCACACGGCCGGGTCGGTCGGCGGGTCGACGTCGATCGTGGCGTCGCACCTCGTGACGTCGGGGATCCACGAGCGCGTCCTGACCGTGGCCTTCGAGAAGCAGAGCGACTCGGACGCCATGTGGGCGCTGTCGGTGCCCCAGCCGTTCTCGGCGCCGCTGCTGGCCGGGGCCGGCGGGTACTTCGCGCCGATCATCCGGGCGTACATGTACCGGTCCGGTGCGCCGAGTGACATCGGCATGATGGTGGCGGTCAAGGACCGGCTGCACGCGCTGAAGAACCCGTACGCCCACCTGCACCTGCCCGACATCTCGATGAAGATGGTCGAGGACTCGATCATGCTGTGGGACCCGCTCCACTATCTGGAGTCGTGCCCGTCGTCGGACGGTGCGGCCGCGATGGTCATCGGGTCGGAGAAGGCCGCCGGGGCG
>DATDIE010000164.1:0-3294 GCA_036521235.1 Acidimicrobiales bacterium
GCCAGGCCGGCGCGTTCTGCGTGAACCTCCTCGAGGAGCACCAAGAGGCGCTGTGCCGCACGATCGCCGTCTCGGGTGGCGACAAGTTCGACGGCGTCGGCTGGGTGCCGGGCATCACGGGCTCACCCGTGCTCAAGGGCTCGCTGGCCGTCGTCGAGTGTCGTCTCGGCGACATCTTCGATGGCGGTGATCACGAGCTGGTCACGGGCCACGTGGTGGCGACGGAGGTCGGAGACGGCAGCCCGTTGCTGTTCTACCGCTCCGGCTTCGGCCGTTTCGCCCCCTGACGGACACCCGGCTACCGTTCCCGCGATGCCAGAGATCATCCCTTCGTCAGTTATCGACGACGTCGTCCTGGTCCGTCCCGATGTGCACGGCGACCGGCGCGGACGCTTCGTCGAGACCTACCGGCGCAGCTGGTTTCCCCAAGGCCGCGAGATGGTGCAGGGCAACCGCTCCGAGAAGCAAGCCGGGGCCTTGGTCGGCCTCCACTTCCATCGTTTCCAGGCGGACTACTGGTACCTGTTGCGCGGCAAGATCCGCGTCGTGCTGCACGACCTGCGCGTCGGCTCGCCTACCGATGGGAAGACGGAGGTGATCGACCTCGACGGCGACATCGACCAGGGCGTGTACATCCCGCCCGGCGTCGCCCACGGCTTCGCCGCACACACCGACATCCTGCTGACCTATCTGGTCGACAACTACTACGACCCCGCCGACGAGTTGGGGTTGGCCTGGGATGACCCCGAGGTCGGGGCCGATTGGGGCGTCAGCGACCCGATCTTGTCGGGACGCGACCAGAGCAACCCGCGCCGTGGCGAGATCCCCGAAGACATCCGTCCCCGCATCGCGAGCTAATTCGGAATCGCCGGGGGGCACATGAGGTTCGGGATCTTCTACGAGCACCAACTTCCCCGGCCCTGGGAGCCCGGTGCCGAGCACAAGCTCCTGAAGGACGCGCTCGAGCAGATCGAGCTGGCCGACCGGCTGGGCTTCGACTACCTGTGGGAGGTCGAGCACCACTTCCTCGAGGAGTACTCGCATTCGTCCGCACCCGAGGTGTTCCTGGCCGCGGCCAGCCAGCGCACCTCACGGATCCGCATCGGGCACGGGATCGTCCAGCTGCCGTTCGGCTTCAACCATCCGGCCCGGGTGGCCGAGCGCATCGCCACGCTCGACCTCATCTCCGACGGGCGGGTGGAATTCGGCACCGGAGAGTCGAGCTCGGAGATGGAGCTGGGCGGATTCGGGGTCGAGCGAGCGCGCAAGCGGGCGGAGTGGACCGAGGCGCTCGATGTCGTGACGCGCCTCATGGTCGAGGAGCCGTTCGCTGGACACGAGGGCCCGGGCCTGTCGATGCCGCCGCGCAACGTCGTACCCAAGCCGCTGCAGAAGCCACACCCGCCGCTGTGGGTGGCCTGCTCGCGCCGCGACACGATCCATCTCGCCGCGACGAAGGGGATCGGCGCGCTCTCCTTCTCCTTCATCGAGGCGGACGAGGCTCGGATGTGGGTGGACGACTACTACGCCACCATCGCCTCGGAGGACTGCGTACCGGGCGGCTTTGCGGTGAACGCGAACGTGGCCTGCGTCCTCCCTTTCATGTGCCACCAGGACGAGGAGACCGCGATCGCGCGGGGCCTCGACGGCGGGCATTTCTTCGGGTACTCGCTGGCCCACTACTACGCCTTCGGCCGGCACCGCCTGGGTGAGACCAATGTCTGGGAGGAATTCGAGCGCAACCGCTCGGCGTTCGGCTTCGACCGCCGGGTCGCAGCGCAGCGGGGCCAGGTCCTGGGAGCCAAGCTGCTCGAAGAGGGACTCGGGGCGCTTCGGGGCGCGATCGGCACCCCTGACCAGGTGCGCGAGTTGATCCGCCGCTACGAGGAGGTCGGGGTGGATCAGCTCATCTTCGTGAGCCAGGCGGGGCGCAACCGGCACGAGGACATTTGCGAGTCGATGGAGCTCTTCGCCCGCGAGGTGTTGCCCGAGTTCGCGGAGCGGGCCGACGCCGCGGACAGAGCCAAGGAGGAGCGGCTCAGCGGGGCGAAGGCCGCCGCGCTCGCCCGCCGCCCGCCGCCGCGCACGCTCCCCGAGCCCTACGAGGTTCCCGCCGTTCCCGCCCCTTAGGTCGGGGCGCCAGGGCGGCCGTCGACCCCCGACCCCGCGTCTTCGCGTACTCCGTGGATACGGTTGAATAGGGGGCGGTGCTGATAGGTGGGGCGTTAGCTGCCGTGGTCGTCGTGGGCCTGGTCGCGGCCATCATCGTGAGCCGGCGCGCCCAGGATGACGAACACTCCGTCGAGCACTATCACCAGCGGCTGCACACCCTCGAAGAGCTCCGCACGCACACCGCCGCGGGAGCCGAGGGCCGGGAGGACAACGGGCATAGCGAGGCTGCGTTCCCGGCCAGCGCATTCCGGGTGTCCGGCTCGTCGACGGTGCGCCTGACCGACGACCCGAGCCATGCCATCGTCCCGCCCGTGCCGCCGCCGCCGGTGCCCAATCCCTCCGAGCCGGTGCTGTTCGACGACGACAAGGGATCGGAGGCCCGGACCTTCATGACGGGGGTCGACGACCCGGTCATGGATTCGATCAACCGCCGGCCTCGCCGGCTGGGTGGCCCGCTGGCGGCCGTGGCGGCCGTGGCCGTCCTCATTGCGGTGCTGATCGTGACGGGGCTGCACTCGAACCCGCCCAAGAAGAAGTCGGGCACCGCGACGACCGTGACGACGACGGCGCCGGCCCACGCCCACTCCCACGCGCAAACGGGCGCCGGCAACGCGACGCACCAGAAGAAGACCACCACGACCACGGTCGCGCCGGCGGTGTCGTCGCCCACCCTCACGTCGGCCAACGGCGCGACGTACCAAGTGGCGGACGCGAGCTACTCGCTCGCGCTGTCGGCGAAGACCGGGGAGTGTTGGATCTCGGCGACCGACACGTCGACCGGTACCACCCTGTTCAGCGGCGTCCTCACCTCGGGCCAGTCGCACACGGTCGCGGCCACCGGCCCCGTCACCGTGATCGCCGGCGCCCCGGCCGCCTTTGCGGCGACGGTGAACGGCGTGACCGTCGCCCTGCCCTTCGGCTACCAGGCACCCTTCACGCTCAAGTTCCTGACGCCGGGTGCGGGAGGCACGAGCACCGCCAACGCCGCCACCGGTTCGACGACCACGACGACGACGTCGGGCACGACGTCGAACAGCGGGGGCTTCTAACTCAGCCGTCCTGGCGTCGGCCGAGGGCGTCGAGCAGGAAGGCCAGCACCAGCGCCTCTTCCTTCCACGCGTC
>DATDIE010000165.1:0-8743 GCA_036521235.1 Acidimicrobiales bacterium
CGGGCATCGTGTTGACCTCGTTGACGACGATCTCGTCGTCCTCGCGGAGGAAGAGGTCGATGCGGGCGAGGCCCTCGACGCGGAGCGCCCGGTAGGCGGCGAGGGCGACGCGCTGGGCGTGGGTGAGCTGGGCGGCGGTGAGGTCGGTGGGCGCCACGGTCTCGGCGGCGCCGAGGAGGTACTTGTCGTCGTAGTCGTAGAAGTCGCGGCTGGCGAGGATCTCGCCGGCCTTGGTGACGCGGACGTCGTCGTTGCCGAGCGCGCCGAGCTCGAGCTCGCGGCCGCGGACGAACTCCTCGATGATGACGTGGTCGTCGAACTCGAAGGCGGCGGAGACCGCATCGCCGACGGCGGCGAGGTCGGTGGCCTTGGTGACGCCGATGGAGGAGCCGAGGTTGGCGGGCTTGACGAAGAGCGGGAGGCCGAGCGCCTGCGCCGCCTCGTCGAGGAGGTCGCGGGACCACGTGGCGCGGCTGGCGAGGCGCCAGGCGGCGACGGGGAGGCCGTGGTCGTGGAGGACCGACTTGGCGATGCCCTTATCCATGCAGACGGCCGAGGAGAGCACGCCGGCACCGACGTAGGGGACGCCGAGCGCCTCGAGGTGGCCCTGGATCACGCCGTCCTCGCCGAACGGGCCGTGCAGGACGGGGAAGACGACGCTGTTGTCGGCGAGGGCGGCGCCGAGGCCGGGGAGCTCGACGCCGGCGTACTCGGTGAGGAGGTCGTCGGGGGACGTGAGCGCGTGGGTGTCATTGTTGGACGCGACGTCGACGAGCACGGCGCGGGCGTCGACCCAGCGTTTATCGTGCGTGAGGCCGACCGCGGTGACGTTCCATCCTTCATCGAGGGCTGTTTGCACGATGCGGCGAGCCGAGATGCACGAGATCTCGTGCTCGGCGGACGGGCCCCCGTAGACCACCGCCAGTTCCGGCGGTCGGGCGGGTTCGGGCATCGGCCGAGGCTATAGGATCGCCCGCCGGAGACTGATGCGTGCGCTTCTCGACATCTGAGCTCGCGGCGTGGCTCGGCGCAGCGCTCGTCGGGCCCGACGTCGTGGTGGACGGCGCGTCGATCGACTCACGCTCGCTGCGGCTGGGACAACTCTTCGTGCCGATCGTGGCGGCACGTGACGGGCACGAGTTCGTGGGGACGGCGGTCGCCAGTGGGGCGCCGGCGTACCTGACGGCGCATCCGTCCGTGGTCGACGAGAGCGTGGGCGGCACGGCGATCGTGGTCGACGACACGTCGGCGGCGCTGATGCGTCTGGGGGTGCTGGCGCGGGAGCGGGTGTCGGGCGGCGTCATCGGGATCACGGGGTCGGTGGGGAAGACGACGACGAAGGATCTGGTGCGGGCGTGCCTGGCGACGGCGTTCCCGACGGCGGCGAGCGAGCAGTCGTTCAACAACGAGCTCGGCCTGCCGCTGACGCTGCTCAACGCACCGGACGACGCGCGGTGGGTCGTGCTCGAGATGGGAGCGCGCGGGCCGGGGCACATCGCCAAGCTGGCGGAGGTGGCCCGCCCGGACGTGGGCATCGTCACGAGTGTGGCGATGGCGCATATCGAGTTCTTCGGTGACCTCGACGGCGTGGCGCGGGCGAAGAGCGAGCTCGTGGCCGCGTTGCCCGAGACCGGCGTGGCGGTGCTCAACTTCGACGACCCGCGGGTGGCCGGGATGCGGTCGCAGTGCCGCGGCCCGGTGGTCGGGTTCTCGGCCGCGGGGGTCGGCGAGGCGGAGGTGCGCGCCGAAGGGGTCTCGCTCGACGAGGAGTTGCGTCCGGCCTTTCGTCTCGTCTCGCCGTGGGGCGAGGCCGACGTGCGCCTGGCGCTGCACGGCGTGCAGCAGGTGTCGAACGCGCTGGCCGCGGCGGCGACCGCGCTGTGGTGTGGCGTCCCGTTGGAGGGCGTCGTGCAGGCGTTGGCTTCCGTCGACGCGCCGGCGCTGCGCATGGAGGTGCGCCACGAGGCGGGGGGCGGGCCGACGCTGATCGTGGACTGCTACAACGCCAACCCGGCGTCGACGGAGGCGGCGTTGCGCTCCTTGGCCGCGCTGACGGCGGACCGCAAGCTGGCGCTGCTCGGGCTCATGGCCGAGCTCGGCGCGACGACCGAGCCGGAGCACCGGCGGCTGGCCGAGCTGGCCGAGTCGCTGGGGGTCGAGGTGGTGGGGTACGAGACGGAGTTGTACGGCCGGGCCCGGGTGGACGACGTGGGCTCGGCGGTGGCGTTGCTGCGGGGGCTCGGGCCCGGCGACGCCGCGTTGATCAAGGGCAGCCGGGTGGCGCGGTTGGAGGACGTGGTGCGGGCGTACGAGGGCTCGGGCTCCGGGGGCGTCGGGGGCGTCGAGGGCGCCGGGGGCGCCGAGGGCGCCGGGGTCGGCTGATCAGCTTCAGGCGTCGGAGACGAGCACGCGGCGGCTGAGCTCGCCGTAGAGCGTCTCGGTGCGCGGCGAGGGGGTGCTGCCCGGATCGAGCGCGTCGACGCGGCGTTGGCATTCGCGCCATTCGAGGCGCAGCCGGTCGGCGTCGCCCTCGGCGGCCGCGAGCTCCATGGCGGCGCGTGAGAGCGCCTCGCTGTAGGGCTCGACGAACCGGGCGCGCTCGAGCCCCCAGCGGGCC
The DNA here is from genome assembly GCA_036521235.1 of Acidimicrobiales bacterium. Taxonomy (GTDB): domain Bacteria; phylum Actinomycetota; class Acidimicrobiia; order Acidimicrobiales; family RAAP-2; genus Bog-473. The sequence goes on from DATDIE010000165.1 coordinate 2,618, forward strand.
AGGTCGAAGAGGTGGGCCTCCGCAGCCAACGCGGCGAGGGTGCACGCGGCGTCGACGAGGACCGCCGCGATGCGAGCCCCGTGGCCCTCGGCCTCCCACCACGAGTAGCCGGAGAGCGCGTTGGCGAGCGGCTCGCCCTCGACCAGGTCGAGCGCGGCGCGGTAGTACGCCATGGCGAGCTGGGGGTCGGCGTGGGACTTGGCCGCCGCGGTGAGCGTCGCGGCGCGGTGCACGTCGACGGTGACCTTCGGCGAGAGCTGGTACAGGCCGTTGCGGGAGCCGGACGGAAACAACTGGTCGCCCGCGTCGTCGCCGCCCATGGCCCGGCGGGCGGCGTACGCGGTGTTGAACAGCGTCTTGGCCGCGGCGTCGGCGTCGGAGGAGCCGAGGACGCGCGTGCGCAGGCGGTCGCTCGTGATGACGTCGGGCTGGTGCAGTGCGAGGTACGCCACGAGCTCGACGGCGCGCCGGGCCCGGTTGGGTGGCAGCTCCTCGGCGAGCCCGTCGAGGCGGGGTGTCACGCAGAGGAGGCGCACGTCGACGAGGCCGGGTGTCATGGCGGCGGTGGCGTCGGTTGGATCGGTGGCGGCGGTGAGCGGGAGGGGCTCGAACGGCTCGACGGCCGGGACCCCCGCCGGGTCGGTCGGCGCGGTCACGAGCTCGGTGATGAGGCGTTCCGTCTCGGCCGACTGCAGGTCTGGCCGGAGGACCCGGCCGACCGGGTGCAACGTCGCCGCCTGCCGGTCGACGAGCACGGTGAGGTCGCTGGCGGCAACCGGTGCGGTGGTGACGACAGCGGCGTGCCGGGCGACGTCCGGTGCCAGTGCGGCCGGGTCGCCGAAGAACAGGGCTGGCGTGAGGCTGCGCCGGGGCGCCGACAGGGCGGGATCTCCCGGGTCGTCGGTGACGACGACTAGGTCAGACCACGTCCACGACCCGGCGGCGGCGCGGGCGGCGCGTAGAAGCGAAGGGGCGGACTCGCCGAGAACGGGCAGCACATCGCCCGGCCCGAGCGCCACGAGCCACGTGCCTTCGTCGTCGTCGCCAATGGGCACGACGATCGGCGCGTAGGGAAACGACGGCTCGATCCCGTCGAGCGTCGCGTGGGCGACGTTCCAGGCCCGGCCTCCGTCGAGCGCGACGAACCCGTCGGGTGCGTCCGTGGGCGCGCCCGCGTCCGAAAGGGTGAACGTCACGCCCGACGATGAGACGCAGACCATGCGGACGCGGGGCGGCGTTTCGTGGTGCGCCAACGCGTCGCCGAGCAGGCAGTTGGCGGCCTCGAAGGCCTGGAGGGCGGGCACGCCATGGAACCGCTGGAGCAACACGTCGGCGTCGATCGCCGCGTCGGACGCGGGCGTACGGCGTAGGGGTAGGTCGAGGTCGCTGGAGAAGGGGACCGGTCGATGGCGTCTTCTCGACCGACGGGCCAGGGCGGCGCAGGCCAAGGACCCGATCCCGAGGGCGAGCAGCTCGGGCAGGCGGTCGGGGTCGCCAGTGTGCGACGACGGGTGCGTGCGGCGGGCCTCAGGGTGATGGCGCGCCTCGTCGGGGAGGCGCAGCCGCCAGCCGGCCTCGACGCGGTCGGGGTCGACGAACCTCCTGCCGGCGCCCATGTCGCGGCCGAGGTTGAGGGCGGCGATCTGCATCCAGTCGGCGCCGTCGCCCAGTCGGGCGTCAGCGATCTGCCACACGCCCTCGCCGGGACGGACGGTATGGGCCGGTGCGGGCGCCTCGTCGAGGGACAGTGCAGCCGGAGCGGAAGGCGTAGCGCCGGGGGCCTGGTGCGGCGCAGCCGCCGCCCTCACGACCGTCGGCGTCGACGCGTCCGCAATCGACGCCACCGCCAGCGGGGCACCGGCGCTCGTGAGGGCGAGGACGCCGACGGCGATGCGGGCCGCCACACGGTCGAGCGGCGAGGCGACGCCGAGCGGACGGATCTCGCCGCGGCGCACGTGCACTGTGACGCCCCGGATCAGTTGCGATGCGCAGGCCGCCCACGCGATCCACGCCGCGAGCGCAAGCGCGCACATCAGGTCACGCGGGAGCGCCTGCCACGCATGGCCGAGGCCGCCGGACAGCGGGTTCCCGACGACGAGCACCAAGACGACCGGCACGGCGGTGAAGGCCAGCAGGGCGGCGAAGACGGCCCCGAGGACGTCGGCGACCCGGCGCGGCCGGTGCCTATCCACCGGCGGGGCCGATCGTGATCGTGTAGGTCAGCGCCGCCGACTCCGACGTCGGCTCGCTCACCGTGGCCAGGCAGCTGCCACTCGCGTCGGGGAGCGATGCCGCCATGGCCGACGACCCGCCGACGCTCTGGCTGCCGCTGGGGCAGTTCACCTCCATCGTCAGGTAGGTGTCGCCCGACCACGTCACCGAGACCTCCATGGCGCCGGTGCCGTTGAAACCGAAACTGCTCGAACGCTGCTGCGGCGGCTCGATGACACCCTGCGACTGGATGTCCGACGGATGCGAGGCCGCGACGGTCGTCGTGGTCGTTGGCGCGACGGTGGTGGTCGTCGTGGCGACCGGTGCGGCGGCACCCGGGTCCGCTCCGACGTTCGGCACCGTCGGGGTCGTGCCCCCGCGCTCCGGTTGCAGTGACGACGTGACGGACGTGGGAGGCGTCACCACCGTGGACGTCGTCGTGGTCGACGCGTCCGGCGCGCTTCGAACGCCGGCGGAGTTGCGCGCGTCGTGGGCCTGCGCATCGGCGAGCACGTGACCGCCGGAACCGTGGGGAGCGCGCACCGGGTTGCCCGCCGTCGCAACGAGTAACGCCATCAAGGCCAACGACACGGCGAGGATGACCCACCAATTGGGGCGGCCGCGGGCCAGACGCGGGCGCCGACCTTCCGTGGAGCCGATCCCCTCAGCCACTGCCCGCCCACGATACGCACGCGTCATCCGGTCCGTACAGGGGTCGTTAGGCGCAGAGACGACGGCGCGCCCGGTCACGCCGGGTGTACAGGCCGCGGCGGTCGCGGCCGGTCAGGACGGCGAGCTCGGCGATGGAGTAGCCGAGGACGCTGTGGGAGTACAGCACCTGCAACTCCTCGAGCGGCATGTCGTCGCGTGCACCGTGCTCCACCAGGGCGCGGGCCAGCTCGTCAAGCAGCGTCTCGGTGGAGGAGGTGCGGTCGGCCGCGTCGTCTCCGCCCATCGAAACAACGCGCTTCGACTGGTCCTTGGATCGGAAGAGCTGGCGCCGGAGGCGGCACCGGATGGCGGAGAGCAGGTCGAGGACGGCGTAGCGACGGTCCTGGCCAGCCCATTCGGCGACGACGCACCACGCCGTCGTCAAGAGCTCGCCGAAGAACTCTTCGCCGTCCCGCCAGTCGCCGCCGCGGCCCCAGCGGAGCTTGTTGGCCACGCTGACCAGGCCCGGCACCAGGACCTGAATCAGGAGACGAGAGATGAAGGGATCGGTGCCCGCCTCCCGCAGCAACACCCGGACCAGGCGCGCCGCCTCGTCCCGCGCCGCCCGCCCGGATGCTCGCCGCATGTGGGCGACCAGGTCGCAGGGGGTAGGGCAGACGGGCGGTCCGCCGTCCTTGCCGAAGACGAGGTCGGCGAGCCCAGGGTCGTTGTGGGCCACCTCGCGCAGGACGCGCACCGCGTGGGCGGTGCGGCCGATCGAGCGCCACTCGGCCGCCATCTGGTCGATGACGGCGACGCGGGGACGGGCCGGACGGCTGGTGCGTCGGCGGGCGGACGGGGCGGACGAAGCGGACGAAGCGGACGAAGCGGACGATGAAGAGCGAGCAGAGTCGGGCATGGGCGCCACGGTGGGGACCGGCGTTCCCCCGATCGCTCCCACCGTCCGACATCGGAGTGTCGCCCCTGGTCCCAAGTAGTGTCCCCCCGATGGACATCGATGAGTTCTACGAGGCCGACCCACGTCGACGGGCGTCGGCCGAGCTGGAGCTGGGGGCGGAATGGCTCGATAAGGACAACGTCCGCCACGAGCTGAACTACGTGGAGGACACCGGCGAGCTCTACGTGCTGCGGGAGCCGTCGCCGCATGTCAGCGAGGACCCCTTCGGCGGCATGCACGTCTCGCCGTCACCGGATTACGACAAGAAGATGACCGTCCACGTCATCGCCAACATCCCGACGAAGGACGACGTCCACAGGATCCTCCAGGGCTGGCAGGACCACATGGCGAGCCCCGATGGCGCCCAGTGGCTGGGCGACCGCCTGCGTGGCGCCGGCGTTGCGGTGGTGCCCCCGGGAGACGACGCCATCGTCGACGACGGGCCCGAGGGCCGAGCCTAAGCGTCTCAGGGCGCTCCGTCTGAGGGCTGCTACGTCCTGGCCAACAAAGCGGCGCTCAAAAAAACCGTCTGATCCAGATTCAATTTCCTATATGCGGGTCGCCTCAGGTTTTGGTGCGGAACCTTTAGCTCAGAGTGGAATTCCGCGGAAATGTGAGGCCAAAGTGGAATTCCTCGCCTGGATTGAGAGCCGAACCCCGTAGCCGTTTCGAACATGTCCGTCGGGCCCTCGATTGCTACTGCGGACCCAGCTCCAGCATCGTCGTCAGCAGCTGCGTGGCGATGTTGTTGGTCCCCATGTCGGACTCCTGCGGCAAGATGTCGCTCCCGACCAGCAGGTCGGAGAGGCGCAGCATGATCACCGCGAAGCGGAAACCCGAGAAGATCTCGTAGAAGAAGACGTCGCGCATGGGCCGGCCGAGCAGCTCGGTGTAGCGCGCAATCGTCTCTTCGTGCGACCCGAACCCGGGCGGCCGCGGCACGCCGAGCGGGTCGGCGAACTGGCGGTTGAAATAGAGGTACCAGCCCAGGTCCATCTCGGGCTGCCCGAGCGAGGCCATCTCCCAGTCCAAGACGGCCGCCGCACGGAAGTCGTCCCAGATGATGTTGCCGAGGCGGCTGTCGCCCCAGCTGAGCACGAGCTCGCCCTGCTCGTCGGGCTGGTGGTCCACCAGCCACTGCCATACCGCCTCGAGGACCGGGACCTTGAGCCCCTTGGCGGCCCAGTCGAGGAAGTCGCGGTAGTACGACATCTGCTGGTCGATGCCCGGCTTGCCACGCCCCGCCATACCGAGCCAGTCGAGGTCGAGGGCGCGCCAGTCGGTTCGGTGCACCGCGGCCAGCGCGTCGAGGCCGCTCCACCACATGCGCGCCTGCTCCTCCGGCGTCGCCTCGATCACCCACCCCTCCATCGTGTACGGGATGTTGTCGGACGGGACCTTGCCCTCGACGTGTTCCATGGTGAAGAACGGCACGCCGAGGTACTGGGTGTCGTCCTCGTAGAAGCCAAGCGGGGGGAGGGGCACGGCCGCGTCGCCGTCGGCCAGCGCCTTCATCACGCGGTACTGCGTCGAGAACTCGGCGTCCATGAAGAGCAGGTGCTTCGTCGGCGCCACGCGGACGACCAGGCGGCGCTCCTCGCCGTCGGCCGAGCGGGTCCGGCACAGGATCGTCTCGTTGGAGAACCCGTTGGAGGCGGGCGCCTCGACGCCGAAGACCTCGGGACCGCTCCCGCCGGGCGTCTTGGTGGCGAGCCAGCGGGTGAGGACGGCCGCCACCTCGTCCGGGTCGCGTTGGTCGATGTCCGGCACGGGGCGGCACTCTATCCATGTGGGGGTCTCCGGCGGCTCCGGGACCGTCGGACGGCACCCCGGGCGAGGCCGGAACTAAGTTCCGAGCCGATGTCCCTCCTCGACTACCAGCTCGGCGACGGCGTTGCGACGATCACGCTCGACGACGGGAAGGTCAACGCCCTCAGCCTCGCCATGCAGGCAGAGATCGGGGCGGCGATCGACCGGGCCGAGGCGGACGACGCCGCCATCGTGCTCACCGGGCGACCGGGGATGTTCTCCGCCGGCTTCGACCTGGCGACCATCGGCGGAGGGGGAGCGGCCGCCGGCGAGATGGTGATCGGGGGGTTCCGGCTGGCGCAGCGCCTGCTCATGCACCCGCGCCCGGTCGTCGTCGGGTGCACGGGCCACGCCATCGCGATGGGGACGTTCCTCATGTTCGGGGCGGATTACCGCGTCGGTCCGAACGACGGCTCGTACCGGTGGATCGCGAACGAGGTGGCCATCGGCCTGACGATGCCGCGGGCGGCGATCGAGATGCTCCGGTTCCGACTCAC
>DATDIE010000166.1:0-2050 GCA_036521235.1 Acidimicrobiales bacterium
TGCCGTCGCGCTTCGCCATCCGCCTCATCGTGGCCGTCGCGGTGACCATCGGGATCGTCGCGGTGGTGACGGCGGGGGTCGTGGTGATGGTCGACCGTGAGGCCGGCCCGAGCGGGCCGCCCCCGCCCACCAGCGGTACGACGACGACGACGAGCCCGCCCGTTACGACGACCTCCACGGCCGGCCGCAAGCACCCGAACATCGTCCTGATCCTGACCGACGACCAGCGCTGGGACACGCTCTGGTCGATGCCGAACGTGAAGAAGCTTTTGGTCGATCACGGCGTCACGTTCGCAAACGCGTTTGTCACCAACTCGTTCTGCTGCCCCAGCCGCTCGACCATCCTGACCGGGAACTACTCCCACACGACCGGTATCTACGGCAACCGCCCGCCGCACGGGGGTGCGGTCGACTTCCACCGCTACGGCGACGACAAGTCGACCATCGCCACCTGGCTGCAGAGGGCCGGGTACAACACCGCGCTCGTCGGCAAGTACCTGAACGGCTACCACGGCCGTTTCATCCCGCCGGGGTGGGACACGTGGGACGCGTTCAACTACGGCTTCGGCTACTACGGCTTCCAGCTCTACCAGAACAATCATCCCGCGCAGTGCAACGGCGCCTTCAAATGTCCGGTCACCTACCCCAAGACGGCGTACTCGACGAACGTCCTCGCGGGGCTTGCGACCAAATTCATCCGCACCGCGCCCACCTCCAAGCCGATGTTCCTGTACTTCGCGCCGTACGCGCCGCATCTGCCCGCGACCCCGGAGCACCGCTATCTCAACCGCTTCTACGGCCTGCGCCCATACCGGCCGGCCGACTTCAACAAGGTGACAGCGTCGCAGCCGGCGTGGCTGAAGGCGATGCACCCGCTCAAGGCGCGTGGGATCAAGTTCGTGGCCAAGTTCCGGCGCAGGCAGTACGAGTCGCTGATCTCGGTCGACAACGCCGTCAAGAAGGTGGTCGGCGCCCTCAAGGCCACCGGCAGGCTGCACGACACGATGATCGTGTTCGCCTCCGACAACGGCCTCGAGTGGGGCCAGCACCGGTTCCCTGCCGCCGTCAAGCGCACTCCGTACGACGAGTCGATCCGTATCCCGCTCGTCGTCCGCTACGACCCGATGACGACGCGCCCGACGGTCGACCACCACCTGATCCTGAACACCGACTGGGCGCCCACCTGGGCCACCCTGGCGCACGCCGCCCATCCCAAGACCGAGGGGCTCGACTTTCTGCCGCTGCTGCGCCCCGGCCACGGCAACGTCCCCTGGCGCAGCGGGTTCCTGCTCGAGAGCTGGGACGGCAGCCCGCCCACCCCTGACCCGACCTACTGCGGCATCCGCTCGACGAAGTTCCTCTACACCGAGTACCAGAGCGGCGCGCAGGAGCTCTACGACATCGACCGCGACCCGGGCGAGCTCCACAATCTGGTGAACGATCCGGCCTACCGGACGCAGCTCCGCCGCCTGCACGCGACCATGCTGCGCGACTGCCGGCCGCCGCCGCCGGGGTTCCATCCGCACTGATGTTTGGGACATCCCGGGGATGTGAGACCGGCGTAAGGACTCGGTTAATTCGGCCGCGGCCGGCTTGACCACCGGGGCGGGTATGGGCGACCGTCGCCCGGCCCCCCCGGAAGGAGTTGGAAGACTTGCGCCGTCTCGCCACGCCAACCGCCGTGCTCTGCATGGCCCTGCTCATCGCCCTCGCAACCCCCTCGCAGGCGTCCGCCGCCTGGAAGCTGCGCTTCGTCGGCAACTTCCGCCACGGCCTCAACACCAAGATCTGGACGCGCTACAACGGCACCCCCCACTGCTGCCACGACACGCGCTGGGCGCCCTCCCACGCCGTCGTCAGGGGCGGCCTCCTGCGGCTCCAGAACTATCGCGACCGCACCTACGGCGGCCGCTGGGTGTCGGCCGGCGTCTCGATGGGGAGGTCGCTGAACCAGACCTACGGCAAGTACCGGGTCCGGTTTCGGATGGGCAAGGGGCGCGGCGTCGGCATGTGCATGCTCCTGTGGCCGAAGCACGGCTGGCCGCCCGAG
>DATDIE010000167.1:0-5691 GCA_036521235.1 Acidimicrobiales bacterium
CGGTGAACATCGCGCCCGGCGCGTCGAGGTGGCCGGACGCGAAGTAGAGGAAGTCGGTGGAGGCCAGGCCCAGGTCGGTGACGTCGACGCCCTCGGCCCGCACGCCGTCGGAGAACGCCCCCGACAGCTCGATCCCCGAGCCGCGCATGTCCCGCGCCACCAGGATCTCGCGGGCACCGGAGAAGCGCGCCATCGCCCGCCCGATGGCAACGCACATGTCGGAGTCGAGCTGGTTGGGCACGATCCCACGCACGTCGTACGCCTTGAAGACCTGGTCCATGCGTTTCACGGGACACCACCATAGGGGGCGGCCGCCGGGCGCTCCGTCCCGACGGACCTCCGGACCGCCGCGCGGGGCTAGTGGAAGATCACGCTCCCGTTGTGCGCGATGGCGACGATGGCGACCAGGTTGAACGTGGCGTGCGAGATGTAGTTCATGCCGAGCCGCCCCGTCCGGTACGACACGGCGGACAGCACGATGCCGAAGAAGGCGAGCCCGGCGAACTGGACCCATTCGCCGTGGGCGGCGCCGAAGAGGAGCCCGTCGGCCACCACGGCGAGGACGACGCCGACGGTGCGGGCGCCGCCGATCGCCCGCAGCGGCGTGAACAGGCGGACGAGCGACTTGAGCAGGAGCCCGCGGAAGAACAGCTCTTCGGCGGCGGGCGCGAGCAGGACCGTGGCGATGGCGATGATCACGAACCCGCTGCCGTGCGAAGCACCCGTCAGCTTCTGGGAAGGCGCGTTGAAGTTGTGGATGTCGTGCTGGAAGGGCGCGTACATGAGGGTGATCGCGAACTGTCCGGCGATGCCGATGCCGATGCCGACCAGGTCGATCGGCTTGAACCGGATCCCGAGGTCGCGCACGAAGTTGCGGGTGCCCTGGGTCCGGCTGGCCACCCAGGGTGCGCCGATGAAGCCGATCCACAGGCCGACCAGGGTCGACACGACGTACCACTCGGGGGGCACGGAGGCGGTCGCGATCGCCGTCATCTGCGAGGCGGACTTCCCGGCGATCGCCCCTGAGATCACGGCGAAGATCTCGGCGCCGATCTGCCCGACCAGAAAGCCGGCGACGGCGAACACGAGCCAGTACCCGGCCTGGCGCTTCGTCTGCGGCGGGACCCCCGGCGTGTCGAGGAACGGCACCTCGCCCTCGCGTCCGCCTGCCGCGTCGTTCGACACGATCGAGTCCCGGGGCTGAAGCGCCGGCAGCGGCGGCGGTGCGACCACGGATGCGGCGGCCGGAGGCGGCGGTGGGCTCGTCGGCCGCACCGAATCGCGGGGCACGTAGCCGGGCGGGAGGTCGCCGGGCGGCCGCGCCGGCGGCCGGGAGGCGGGCGCGCCGGACTCGGGGTCGGTCATCGGCAAGACGATACCGGGGTGCCCCTTGTCCAATACCTGCAGGGCCGGCGGGCAACGCACCTGGTCAAGGGCGGTCACCGTCGCGTGAGGGCGGCGCCTAGCATGTTGGGGGTGAGTCCACAGCGCTCTGACAAGCCCGCGAGCCGCCAGAACGCGCCCCAACAGGGCCCCGAGGGCGGTCCGCCCCAACCCGGGGCGCCGGGCGGCGGGCAGAGCTGGCGCTGGCTGTGGGGCGTCCTCGCCATCGGGATCGTGGCCATCCTCCTGGCCGTCGGCACGATCCACACGAACAACGCCAAGAGCCTCACGTACACGAAGTTCCTCCAGGACGTGAACGGCAAGCAGGTCTCCACGGCCCAGATCTCGAACTCGTCGGGCGTGATCACCGGGAAACTGAAGGACGGGACGAGCTACACGGTCCAGGGCCCGAGCCCGTCGCTGCCCAACGACGTGACGACCATGCGCGAAAACGGCGTGCAGGTCAGCTTCCCCACGCCGTCGTCGAACCTGCTGAGCGATATCCTCCCCTACGTCTTCATCATCGCCATCGGCGCCGCGTTCATCTACTTCATCGGGCGCCAGACGCGGGGCCAGATGTCCGGCATCATGTCGATCGGGCGCTCCAAGGCGAAGACCTTCAGCAGCGACCGCCCGTCCACCACCTTCGAGGACGTCGCCGGCTACACGGGCGTGAAGCAGGAGATCAGCGAGGTCGTCGACTTCCTGAAGACGCCGGCCCGCTTCAAGGAGATCGGCGCCAAGATCCCCAAGGGCGTGCTGCTCGTCGGCCCGCCGGGTACCGGCAAGACCCTGATCGCACGGGCCGTGGCCGGCGAGGCGGGCGTGCCCTTCATGTCCGTCAGCGGCTCGGACTTCATGGAGATGTTCGTGGGTGTCGGCGCCAGCCGGGTGCGTGACCTGTTCCAGACCGCCCGCAAGCAGGCCCCCGCCATCGTCTTCGTCGACGAGATCGACTCCATCGGCCGCAAGCGCGGCGCCGGACTCGGCGGCGGTCACGACGAGCGCGAGCAGACGCTCAACCAGATGCTCTCGGAGATGGACGGGTTCGACACCGGGGAGGGCGTCGTGATGATCGCGGCGACGAACCGCCCCGACATCCTGGACCCCGCGTTGCTGCGTCCGGGTCGCTTCGACCGCCAGATCGTGGTGCCGCTGCCCGACCTCGAGGAGCGGCTCCCGATTCTGCAGGTGCACTGCAAGGGCAAGCGCATGGCGAACGACGTCGACCTCACCATCGTGGCGCGCGGCACGCCTGGCATGTCGGGTGCCGACCTGGCGAACTTGGTCAACGAAGCCGCGCTGCACGCGGTGCGGCGCGGCAGTGCCGAGATCGCGATGGCCGACTTCGAGACGGCGCGCGACCGGGTGCTGCTGGGCCAACGGCGGGAGTCGATGGTGCTCTCCGAGGAGGAGAAGGAGCGCATCGCCTACCACGAGGGTGGCCACGCCGTATTGGCCTACGTGCTCGAGCACGCCGACCCGGTCCACAAGGTGACCATCCTGCCGACGGGCATGGCGCTCGGCGTCACCCACCAGCTGCCGATGGAGGAGCGCCACATCCACTCGCGCCAGTACATCGAGGACGCGCTCTGTGTCCGCATGGGCGGCCGCTGCGCCGAGCTCCTCGTCTACGGCGACCTGTCGACGGGCGCCGCCAACGACCTCGTCGGCAACACCGAGCTGGCGCGCAAGATGGTGCGTGAATGGGGCATGAGCGAAGCCATCGGCCCCATGGCGTGGGGTTCCCAGGGGCAGGTGTTCCTGGGCGAGGACCTCATGCACACGCGGGATTACTCCGAGGACACCTCCAAGATCATCGACGATGAGGTCGAACGGATCTTGCGCTCGGAGGAACAGCGGGCGATGGAAGTGTTGAGCAAGCACCGGGGCGGGCTCAACGCCATCGCCCGCGCTCTCCTCGACAACGAGATCATCGACGGCGCCGAGGTGGCCCGTGTCGTGGACGAGGCGCATGGGTCGCCCGTCCATGGCGAGGGCGTGAAGTCGGTCCCGCACTTCTCCGAGGCCGCGATCACCGCGCCGGCGGCCAAGGTGACCAACGGGTCGAACGGCGCCGCGGACCGCGCCGCCACGGCGGGTCAGCCGAACGGCCACGGCACGCTGGACGAGACGGGAGTGAAGGACGACGGCCCCGTCGTGGCCGTGCCCGCCGCCCCGGCGACGCCCGCGGCCACGCGGCCGCCCGACGCAGAGGCGTGGCCGCCCCCAGCGTGGCCCCCCGCCAACCCGGCGCCGGGCTCGCCCGAGGGATCTTCGGGGGGCTAGGAGCTCCTCCACCCCCCGGGCCTCGAACCAATCCGCGCCGGGCTGCGTCATGAAGGGGGATGGTGGACGCACAGCTGGCCGAATGGCTCGAGGAGGGGTATGCGCCCTCGTTCCGCACGGCCTGCCTGATCCTGGGCAACCCGGCCGACGCCGAGGAGGCGGTGCAGGAGGCGTTCCTGCGGGCGTGGCGCTTCCGCGACTCGCTCTCCGCGGTGCCGAGCATCCAGCCCTGGCTGTACCGGGTCGTCGTGAACTCGTGTTACTCGAAGCTGCGCAGCGAGATCCCGCACCGGGACCGGCGCGCCTCTGAGGAGCCGCTGGCGCACCTCCCCGCCACGGGCACCGGTCCCGAGGCCGGCGCCGAACACGGCGAGGTCGCCGACACCGTCATGGCCGCGTTGGCGCGGCTCCCCATCTCGCTGCGCGTGCCGGTGGTGCTGCGCTACTACGCCGACCTGAGCGAGCGCGACATCGCGCACGCCATCGGGCGGCGCCAGGGGACGGTGAAGTCGCGCCTGCACGAGGCACGTCGCCGGCTGGCCGCGGACCCCGATCTCTGCGCACTCGCACTCGGCGGCGACACGGACGCAACGCCCGCCGAGGAGGCCGGATCATGACCATGCTCGACGACGACCGCCTGGCCGAGCTCTTCGAGCGCGCCGCAGCAACCTTCGATGTTCCCGCCTCCGGCCCCGACGACATCCTGGCCCGGGCGGCGGGCAGCACGGACGCTGCACCCGATTCGGCCGAAGACCGGCCCGGGTCCGTCGCGGGCGAGGCGAACGATGAGGGGGTGGACGACTTCCCGGCGGCCGGGCGCGGTCGTCGTGTTGTGGCGGTCGCACGCCGGCACCGCATCCTCTCGGTGGCGGCGTGTCTCGTGGTCGCGCTGATCGCCGCCGGAGTGGTCGGCGCGGCGGTGCGTGCGCCCGCGACTTCGGTGCGGAGCGCGGCGCTGACGGCGCCGAGGACGCCGGCCGGAGGCGGCGTGCGCCTGCCGGTGACCACCACCACGGTGCCGGCGGCCCATGCACCGGGCGCCGCCACGTTCGGCCCTTCGAATGCGGCGCCCGGCGCGGCGGGCTCGTCGACGGGCGCCAGTACCAGCACCCCCAACCAACCGGCGCTCCCCAGCGGCGCGGTGGGACAGTCCACGAAGATCGAGCAGACGGGCTCGCTCAGCCTCACGGTGAGCCGCAGCGGCGTGGCCCGGACCATGGCGCGCCTCACCGCTCTGGCCGCCTCGTATCAAGGCTTCGTCGCCAGCTCCCAGACGCAGGGCGGCACGGGCGGCGGCGCCCCCTACGGCACCATCACGCTGCAGGTGCCGGTCGACGACTTCTCCGCGGCGCTCCAACAGGCCGAACGCTACGGCAAGGCCTCAGACGTCTCGACCAAGGCGACGGACGTCACGGGCCAGTACGTCGACCTCCAAGCGCGGCTGACCGCACTGGAGGCCAGCCGTCAGCAGTACCTCGCCATCCTCGCCAAGGCAACGAGCATCGGCGACATCCTTTCGGTGCAAGAGCAGCTCGACACCATTCAGTCCCAGATCGAGCAGCTGCAGGGCCAGCTCCAGGTGCTGACGAGCCAGACGTCCTATTCGACGCTCACCGTGACGGTCGGCGCGAGCACTCCCCCGCCGAAGCCGAACCCGCTCCCTGAATCAGGATTGGTGCAGGCCTGGCACAGCAGCGTCGGCGGCTTCGTGGCGGGCATCGAAGGCGTCGTCCGCTTGGCCGGCCCCTTCCTGTTCGCCCTGCTCTGTCTCGCGCTCGCGGCGGTGGGCGGTCGCGTGCTCTGGCGCCGCTATCAACGCCATCGCCTTTAGCGCTCAGAGGCCGATGGCGGCGGCCAGCGGGAGACCCGGCATGGTGACCACGCCCACCATGCCGCTCGGGGCAACGTCTTCGCTCACGGCCATCGGGCCGCTGGCACGCACGACGATCGGATCGAGCCCCGCGCCGGACAGCGCAGAACCCGAGACCACGTCGCCGGCGCCCACCCCGAGCGTGCCCG
>DATDIE010000168.1:0-6924 GCA_036521235.1 Acidimicrobiales bacterium
CGCACGAGGGCGGGGTCCCCTCGTGGTTAGTCAGAGCGACACGTTGCGCGAGACCGCCCGCTATCGCATCCTCGGCCATCCGTCCGATCTGGCCGCCCACCTCGCCGCGCTCGGCCCCGCCCCGCTCCCGACCTCGTCGGCCCGCGGCTGGCGCGACGCCTTCCTCGCGGAGCTCGAGGCCTCGGGTCTCGCCGGTCGTGGTGGAGCGGGATTCCCCGCCGCCACCAAGCTCGCCGTCGCGTGCGCCGCGGGACGCGGCGGCACGATCGTCGTGAACGCCATGGAGGGGGAGCCGGCCAGCGACAAGGACAAGCTCCTGCTGCTGCGGTCGCCGCATGTCGTGCTCGACGGCGCGCAGCTCCTCGCGGCGGCATCCGGCGCCCGCCAGGTGATGGTGTGCGTGCCCGAGGGCCGCGACCACGTCGCCGGCGCCGCGGGCGCAGCCATGCTCGAGCGGTCCGGCCCGGCACACGCGCCGGTGCCCGAGGTGCTCGTGCGCCCACCGGACCGCTTCATCGCCGGGGAGGAGTCGGCCCTGGCCCGATGGATCGAGACGGGCGCCTCGCTGCCGGCGTTCCGCCCCGAGAAGGGAACGCCGTTGAAGATCGGGCGGCGTGCCGCGCTCGTGCACAATGCGGAGACGCTGGCCCACGTGGCCATGATCGCCCGCACGGGCGCGGACGCCTTCCGCTCCCGGGGCCTCGTCGAGGATCCTGGGACGTGCCTGGTGACGATCTCGGGCGCGGTCGAGCAGCCCGGGGTGATCGAAGTAGACCGCGGCACGCCGCTCATCGACATCGCGCGTCGGGCGACGCCGACCGGTACGCCGCAGGCGCTGCTCCTGGGTGGGTACGGCGGGGCATGGGTCGAACCCGCACACTTCGCGACCCCCTACGCCTCGTTGCCGCTGCGCGCCGTCGGCGCCAGCGCCGGTGTCGGCCTGGTCATCGTGCTCGGCCCGGAGTCCTGCGGTCTCATGGAGTCGGCACGGGTCGCCCACTACCTGGCGAGCCAGAGTGCCGGCCAGTGCGGGCCCTGTGTCTACGGGCTTCCGGCCATCGCGGACGACATCACCCGCCTGGCCTACGGTCGCTGCGACGCGGGCCTCATGCCACGGCTGGAGCGCCGCCTCCGCGAAGTCAACGGCCGTGGGGCGTGCCGGCATCCCGACGGTGCGGTCGGCCTCGTCCGCAGCGCGCTGCGGGTCTTCGCCGCGGACGTGCACGCCCACACGCACGGCACCCCGTGTCCGCACGCCGATCGGCCGACCGTGCTGCGGTTCCCAGCCGCCGTGGGGATGGCGCAGCGATGATTCGCATCGTCATCGACCCGGCGGCCTGCGACGCCTACGGCTTCTGCGCCGAACTGCTCCCCGAGGCCATCTCGCTGGACGAGTGGGGCTACCCGATCGTGGACGGCAAGCCGCTGCCCCCCGAGCTCGTCGATGTGGCCCGCCGTGCGGCCCGGGACTGTCCACGTCGCGCCATCACCCTGCGCCAGCGCAAGGCCGCCGGCTGAGCCGAACTCTCGGCCGCGTTCTCCTCTTCTTCCTGCTGCGTCCCGGGCCGACCTCCTTCGGGACCAGCGCGTCAGGCGGACCTTGCCGAGCGATATGTAACTGTGTAATCTAGTAAGTATGGATGAAGAAACCCAGACAGGGCGCCGTGGCCCCTCCCGCGGCCGTCGGCGGTCGACGACGGCGCCGCCATCGGGCCCCGAGCAGGAGCGTCTGATCGGCGCGTGGTTCGCCGGCCGGGTGCCCGACGGCTGGTACGAGGGAAGCCCGACCATCGACATCGACGGCGACGAGATCCTGGTCGTCGGGAGCCTGGCGCCGCCCGCGTTGCCGGACGGCACTCCCGAGGACGAGCTCAGGGTGGCCGAGCAGGCCCGCATCGCCGGGTTCCGCGAGGAGACGCGCGGGGCACGCATGCGCATCGCCGACGAGGCCCAGCCGGCCTTCCGTCGCGCCGTGTCATGGGGCGCCGAGTGCGGTGACACCAAGATCCTGTTCACGACGACCGGCGTGCCGGTCATGACCCGCCTGCGCATGGACGATCGGCGGGTCCTCGACACGCTCATCGATGCCGGGGTGGCGCGCAGTCGCAGCGAGGCGCTGGCCTGGTGCGTCCGTCTGGTCTCCCAACACGAGCGGGAGTGGATCGAAGAGCTGCGTGCCGCCATGACCGCGGTCGAGGAAGTTCGCAATAGGGGACCGAAGTCAGCGGGCGGCGGCTGACGCTGCCCGCGTGCCAGCATGCGGCATGGAGCATGCGAAGTACCACCAGATCCAAGAGGACCTCCGCCTTCCGTACCGCGCGCTACGTGAGCTGATCCCCGAGGTCATGAACGCCTACCACTCGCTCGGTACCGCGGTCATGCAGGACGGCGCGCTGCCGGTCACCACCAAGGAGCTCATCGCCCTTGCGATCTCGATCACTCGCGAGTGCGACGGTTGCATCGTCGCCCACGCCCGCGGTGCCGCGCAGCGCGGGGTGAGCCGTCAAGAGGTCGCCGAGGCGATCGGCGTCGCCATCAACCTCAACGGTGGCCCGGCCACCGTCTGGGGCCCACGAGCGCTGGCCGCCTACGACGAGTTTGGCGGCCCCGTCGAGCCGAGCCCCGAGACGTCGTAACAGAAGTCCCGCCCGAACGGTCGCCCCAACCTCCAGCGCCGTCCCAAGCGATTCGGTCCGATCGAGAAGGCCGAGGCCATATACAGGCGCTCGCGACGCACGGGCTTCGTGTCATATACCTGGCGAACAACGCGTCGGATCGGATTTTGGTCGGTCGGGACCGACGAGACGCCGCCGGAAGGAACGCTCAGGTTGCGGCAGGCGCCGGCGTGAACTTGCAGTCCATGTGCTTGATCCCGTTGATGAACGGCGACAGCAGGCGGTCGGGCTCGCCGACGGCCTCGATGTCGGGCAGCCGATCGAACAACTGGCGGAACATCACGGAGATCTCCTGGCGGGCCAGGTGGGCGCCGAGGCAGAAGTGCGGCCCGGCGGCGCCGAAGCCGATGTGGGGATTGGGGTCACGCCGCACGTCGAACGTGAACGGGTCGGTGAACACGTCCTCGTCGCGGTTGGCCGAGTTGTAGAACATGATGACCTTGTCGCCCTCGTGGAGCTCGGTCCCCCCGAGGACCGTGTCGCCGCCCACCGTGCGGCGCATCCAGATCACCGGCGAGCCCCAGCGCACGATCTCGTCCACGCCGGTCGCGGCGATCGTTGCCGGGTCGGCCCGCCACAGCGCGCGCTGGTCGGGATACTGGGTCATCGCCAAGAGTCCGTGGCTGATCGCATTGCGGGTCGTCTCGTTGCCGGCGACGACCAGCAGAATGAAGAACGCCGCGATCTCGGTGTCGGTGAGCGCCTCACCGTCGACGTTCGTGTTGACGAGCGCCGAGACCACGTCGTCGGTCGGGTGCTCCTTGCGATGCGCGGCCATGTCCAGCATCAGCATGTTCAGCTGCTGGGCCGCCGTCATGAACGCCACCATCGGGTCGGTGCCCTCGGGCACGTACTCGGGGTCGCCGTTGGAGAGGATGACGTTGGACGCGTTGAAGACGGTGTCGTAGTCGGACGGCCCGATGCCCATCATGTCGCAGATGATCTCGAGCGGCAGGCGCGCCGCGACCTCGACCACGAAGTCGCAGCCGCCCTGGTCGGCCACACGGTTGATGACGTCGTTGGCCTGGAACTCGATGCGGTCCTCGATCGACTTGATCATGCGCGGGTTGAACGCCGCGGACACGATGCGGCGCAGCCGGGCGTGGCGCGGGTTGTCCATGTTGATCATCGAGCCGAAGAAGTCGAGCATCTCTTCGGGCAGGTCGATCATCGACGTGGCGCCCGGGCCGGACAGGAAGGTCTCCGGGTGCCGGCTCGCCTCGGAGATGTCGGCGTGGCGCGTCAACGCGTAGTACCCGGGCCCGCGAGGCACCATGAACGAGAGCGCCTCGGGGATCTCGGGCTCCTCGAAGAACGCCATCGGGCGTTCTCGCCGCAGCGTCTGGAACGCGCCCTCTCGCTCGTCCCAGGGCCGCGCCCAGAACTCCATGTCCGAAAGGTTGATCTCGTCCGCCGTGAGGACCGCGTGAGGCTCCATGTAGCCCACCCTATCCACGTCCCTACACTGCGACCATGTGCGACACCCTGTGCGCGCCGGGCGCCTCGGGCATGGTGTTCGCCAAGAACTCGGACCGTCCTCCCGGCGAGCCCCAAGTGGCCTGGCCGTTCGGCCGGAGAGCGTCCGCCGGGTGCACGCTACGCACGCAGTACCTGAGCATCGGCGACATCGGCGCGCACGCCGCGCTCCTGTCGTGCCCGACCTGGCTCTGGGGAGCCGAGCACGGCGTGAACGAACACGGCGTCGCCATCGGCAACGAACGCGTGGCGACGACCCACGACGCGGCCGCCGCCCCGCCGGCCCTCATCGGCATGGACCTGGTCCGGCTCGGCCTCGAGCGGGCCCGCACGGCCGCCGACGCGGTCGACGTCATGACCGCCCTCCTCGAGGCGTGCGGGCAGGGGGGCGTCGCCGACGCGATCCACGGGGAGGCCTACGACTCGTCGTTCCTCGTGGCCGACCCGTTCGAGGCCTTCGTCGTCGAGACCGCCGGCCGCGACTACGCCGTGGCGCCGTTCGCGGGCGGCACCGCCATCTCGAACCGCCTGGCGCTCGGCACCGGATGGACGCTTGCGTCGGACGGACTCGCACCCGGCGACGACTTCGGGCGTTTCCTTGACCCCACCGAGCCCACCGGTCCCGCTGACGTCCGCCTGGCCGCCAGCCGCCGTTTTCTCGAGTCGGTCCCTCCTGGCGGCCTCACCCCGGCGGCCACCGCCTCGCACCTGCGCGACCACGGCGCAGGGCCGTGGGGCGCGCCCGGGTCGGAGGGGGAGGTGTCACCCGTGCCGCGCCTGGTCGGTGACGACTTCGGCGGAGTCAGCGTGTGCATGCACGTGCGGGACCACTACGTGAGCGCCGCCTCCATGATCGCCGAGCTGCCCGACGACATCGCCGGCGGGGCACCCCTCCGCGCCTGGGTCGCGCTGGGCAGCCCGTGCGCGAGCGTCTACGTCCCTGCGTTCCCGCGCAGCGCGGCCGGGCCGCCGCCCTTCGTGCCGTTCGAGCTCGCCAACGAGGAGCTCTGGCAGGCGGCCGACGCCGTGCGACGGCGGGTCGAGGACGATCCCGACGCGCTCGCCGCCGTGCGCGAAGTGCTCGATCCGGTCGAGGACGAGTTGTGGGGGGAAGCCGACGCGGTGCTCGAGCACCCGGATCGGTGGGCCGCGGTGGGCGCTTCATGGGGCCGCCGGGCTCTGGACGCACTGGGCGCCTGTATCCACTGATCGCGGGAAACCCCGCTGTACGCTGCGCTTTGGCGTAGCGCATCCCTTCTCGCCCGGGGTGCTGGCCAGGGAGGGAACCTCATGACCGACGTGCTCACAGACGACGAGATCGCCGTCGGCGACGCCGTCAGCACCAAGCTCGAGAAGATGTGGGGCTGGTATCTGGCCGGCGGCATCATCGCCATGATCTTCGGTTTCTTCGTGATCAGCTGGCGCCACGCCACGGTGTACGCCGTCATCTACTTCGCCAGCGCCTTCTTCATCGTGGGAGGTCTCTTCGAGTTCTTCGGGTCGTTCACGATGGCGCGCCAGCGCTGGCTCCATCTCGTCTTCGGCGTGATATGGATCGGAGTCGGGATCGTGGGCTTCGTCTGGCCGCACATCACGATCTACATCATCGCCGTGCTGATCGGCTGGGGCTTCTTGGTGCTCGGCATCTTCGACATCATCAGTTCGGTCCGCTTCCACCACCTGCCGTACTGGTGGGCGTACCTCATCCGCGGCGTGATCGCCGTGGCCCTGGGCTTCCTGTGCCTCCGCCACCCCGGTGCGCCGATCACCGCGCTGGTCGTCCTCATGGGGATCTTGTTCATCGTGTTCGGCGCCGTCGAGGTGATCGGTGCGTTCTCCGCCCGGCACGCCACCAAGTACTGGGAGAAGACCAAGGCGGAGATGCGCTAAGCCAGGAGGCTGTGCGTCTCGTCAGCTTCTCCATTCCCAGCGGGCCGATCCGGCCCGGCCTCGTGCTCGGCGACGAGGTCGTCGACCTGAGCGACCCGGCCGTCGGATTGCCGCCCGCCCTGCGCGAGCTGCTGGCGCTCGGTCCGGCCGGCCTGGACAAGGCCCGCGCCGCGCCCTCCACCGGGGCGGCCCGCCACGCCCGCGCCGAGGTGACGCTCCACGCCCCGGTGCCCGATCCGCCCAACATCCTGGCCATCGGGATGAACTACCGGGCGCACGTCGCCGAGATGGGTCGCGAGCCCCCGGAGTGGCAGTACTGGTTCAACAAGCAGCGGACGGCGATCGCCGGCCCGGGCGACCCGATCGTGCTGCCCACCGTCTCTGACGCGGTCGACTACGAGGGCGAGCTCGCCATGGTGATCGGGCCGCGTTGCCAGCACGTCCCTGCCGCACGCGCCCTCGAAGTGGTGGCGGGCTACACCGTCATCAACGACGTCAGCGCCCGCGACTGGCAGTGGCGCAGCCCCACGTTCACGATGGGCAAGTCGTTCGACAGCCACGCGCCGTGCGGGCCGGAGCTGGTGACGGGTGACGAGGTGGGCGATCCCGGCAACCTCGGCATCCACACCTGGGTCAACGACGAGCTCCGCCAGGACTCGACGACGGACGACCTCATCTTCGACTGCGCCGCCATGATCGAGTACCTGACGACGGCGTTCCCGCTCGAGCCGGGCACGATCATCGCGACGGGGACGCCCGCCGGCGTGGGCGCGGGCTTCAGCCCGCCCAAGTTCCTCGCCGGCGGCGACGTGGTGCGCATCGCCATCGAGGGGGTGGGCGAGCTGGTGAACCCCGTCGTGCAGGGGCCGACGCCCCGGCCGGT
>DATDIE010000169.1:0-3009 GCA_036521235.1 Acidimicrobiales bacterium
CGACGCGCCGCGCGAACGGCGCGTTCTCGGCGAGGAAGCCGTATCCGGGATGAATCGCCTCGGCGCCGGCGCGCTTCGCGACCTCGATGAGTTTGTCGACGTTCAGGTAGCTGAGGGACGGTGAAGCCGGCCCGATCAAGTAGGCTTCGTCGGCCATGCGCACGTGGAGCGCGTCACGGTCGAGGTTCGAGTAGACGGCGACGGTGCCGATGCCCATCTCGCGGCACGTCCGGATGACCCGGACGGCGATCTCGCCGCGGTTGGCAATGAGGATCTTGTCGAGCACGCTGGGTTTTTCCTCCCTGGGACGGATCATCACAATTGCACGGCTCGTATGGTGTCTGCCATGTGGGCCGGTGAGTGGGAGATCCGCCGCTTCCCCGAGATCGACTCCACCAACACCTACGTCCGCCAGGAGGCCCGCCACGGGGCTCCGGAAGGGCTCGTGGCGGTGGCGGACCACCAGACCGCCGGACGGGGCCGCCTCGACCGCCGCTGGGAGTCGCCCCCCGGGGCGAACCTCCTGACCTCCGTCCTCCTGCGCCCGGCGTGCGCCTCGGGTGACCTCCACCTCTGCAGCGGGGTGGTGGCCCTGGCGGCCGCGGACGCCTGCGGGGACGTGGCCGGCGTCGAGCCGGCGCTCAAGTGGCCCAACGACCTGCTCGTGGGCGGGGCGAAGCTGGCGGGGGTCCTGGCCGAGGCCGAGTTCGACGGCCCCCGGCTGTCAGCCGTCGTCGTCGGGATCGGGATGAACGTGGCGTGGCCGGGCCCGGCGGAGGCGGGGGGCACCTGCCTGGAGGGCGCGGGCGGGGCGGCGCAGCCGGTCGACAAGGCCGTCCTGCTCGGGCGGATGCTCGAGGGGCTGAGTGCCCGGCGCCCGCTGCTCGATGACGAGGCGGGGCGACGTGCCCTGGCCGACGAGGTGCGGCGCCGCTGCGCCACGCTGGGCCGGCGCGTGCGGGTGACCCTGCCGGCCGGCGAGCTGACCGGGGTGGCGACGGCGATCGACGACGCCGGACGCCTCGTCGTGGAGACGGCGTCGGGCCCGCGGGCGGTGAGTGCCGGCGACGTCGTCCACCTGCGTCCCGACGAGTAGACCAGCGGTTTTCGGGCCGCCCGGTCCACCGAGGGGGCTACCTGGGCCGGGCTAATATGTCCGGCACTATGCGCCTTCTCGTCACGGGAGGTGCCGGTTTCATCGGGTCGAACTTCGCTCGTTACTGGGTCGAACGGCACCCCGAGGACCATGTCGTCGTCTACGACGTGCTCACCTATGCCGGCAACCGACCCAGCCTGTCCGACATCGAGGACCAGATCGTCTTCGTCCAGGGCGACATCTGCGACGCCGATGCCGCCGAGAAGGCGCTGCGGGGCGAGGAGATCGACACGATCGTGCACTTCGCCGCGGAGTCGCACAACTCGCTCGCCGTCCTGAACCCCGGACTCTTCTTCCGCACCAACGTCCTCGGCACGCAGACCATGCTCGAGGCGGCCCGCCAGGTCGGCGTGGACCGCTTCCATCACGTCTCCACGTGCGAGGTGTACGGGGACCTCCCGCTCGACACCGAGGAGGCGTTCACCGAGGACTCGCCGTACCGGCCCCGCACGCCCTACAACGCCTCGAAGGCCGGGGCGGACCACGCGGTGCGCGCCTACGCCGAGACGTACGAGCTGCCGATCACGATCACGAACTGCGCCAACAACTACGGCGCGTACCAGTTCCCCGAGAAGCTGATCCCGCACTTCTGCGCGCTCGCCCTCGATGACAAGCCGCTCACGCTCTACGCCAGCACCGAGAACCGCCGCGAGTGGCTGCACGTCGTCGACCACTGCACCGCGATCGACGCCGTGCTCGCCCGGGGCAAGGTCGGCGAGACGTACCACGTCGGCAGCGGCGTGGAGGCCTCGATCATGGAGGTGGCCGACCGGATCCTGGGCGCGCTGGGCAAGCCGGAGTCGCTCAAGACGATCGTGCCGGACCGCCCCGGTCACGACCGTCGCTACGTGCTCGACTCCTCCAAGCTCCGCCGCGAGCTGGGCTGGGCCCCCTCGGTCGAGTGGGACCAGGGCCTGGCCGACACGGTGGCGTGGTACGCGGCGAACCGGGACTGGTGGGAGCCGCTCATCGCCCGCGCGCCCGTTGCCGAAGGAGCCTGGGGCGGCGCCGGAGCGGGCTGAACCGTGCGCATCCTGATCACGGGGGCCTATGGGCAGCTCGGCCGAGACCTCGCCGACGCGCTGGCCGGGCGGGTGCCCGACGGTGGCGTCCGCTGCGCGTTGTTGGGGCCGGAAGGGCCCCGCCCGGGCCTCACGCACGAGGTCCTGGGGACCGACATCGACACGATGCCCGTCGACGACCGCGACGCGGTCGAGCACACGTTCGCCGACTTCCGCCCCGAGCTCGTGCTGCACGGCGGGGCGTACACCGCGGTCGACCAGTGCGAGACCGACGTGGACGGCGCCTACTCGGTCAACGCGATCGGCACGCGCCACGTCGCCGACGCCGCGGCCGCGGTGGGGGCGCACATGGTCTACGTGTCCACCGACTACGTCTTCGACGGCACAGGCACGCGCCCGTACCGTGAGTGGGACCCGGTGTGCCCGACGTCGGTCTACGGCATGTCGAAGCTGGCGGGGGAGCGCGAGTGCCGTCCCGGCACGACGATCGTGCGGACGTCGTGGCTGTGCGGCGCGCACGGCAAGAACATCGTGAAGACGGCCCTGCGGCTGTCTGAAGGCGACGGGGAGCTCCGCTTCGTCGACGACCAGCAGGGCTCGCCCACGTTCACCGCCGACTTGGCGCCGACGATCGTGACGCTCGGGCTCGACCGTCGGCCGGGCACGTTCCACGTGACCGGCAGCGGGGTGACGACGTGGCTCGGCCTCGTGCGCCAGGTGTTCACGCTGGCCGGGGCCGACCCGGAGCGGGTGCAGCCGATCAAGACGTCCGACCGCAACGACCCGGCACCGCGTCCCGCCTATTCGGTGCTCGACAACATGGCGTTGCGC
>DATDIE010000170.1:0-2006 GCA_036521235.1 Acidimicrobiales bacterium
CATCGTCGCCACCTCGAGTCTCTACCCAAACCGCCCCCGCGGCGGACAGCGAAGGAGAGAGTTCAGTGGAAAAGCTAGGAGTTGTCGTGGTGACCGGGGCCTCAGCAGGGGTCGGACGGGCCAGCGCGGTGGCGTTCGCCGAGCACGGTTTCGACGTGGCTCTACTGGCCCGCGGGGAGGCTGGTCTCGCCGCCACCGCGGCGGAGATCACCGCGACCGGTCGCCGGGCGCTGCCCCTCGCCGCGGACGTTGCCGACTTCGATCAGGTCGAGGCGGCTGCCTCCCGGGCGGAGGCCGAGCTCGGCCCCATTGACGTATGGGTCAACGACGCCATGACCACGGTCTTCGCGCCCATCTGGGACACCGATCCGGCCGATTTCGCCCGAGCGGTCGAAGTCACCTTCCTCGGCCAGGTGTGGGGCACCAAAGCCGCACTGACGCGCATGCGCCCCCGGGACCGGGGCAGCATCGTCAACGTCGGCTCCGCCCTGGCGTTCCTCGGCATCCCCCTCCAGTCGACCTATTGCGCGTCGAAGTTCGCCTGCCGGGGCTTCTTCGAGTCCGTCCGAGCCGAGCTCATCCACGAACACAGCAACATCCGCATGAGCATGGTGCACCTGCCCGCGGTGAACACGCCGCAGTTCGACTGGTGCCAAACCTCCATGGAGCGCCACCCCCAACCGGTCCCGCCGATCTACCAGCCGGAGATCCCCGCGGCATGGATCCTCCGCACCGCGCTCGACGGACGGCGATCCAAGACGATCGGCTCCTGGAACAAGCTGCTCGTCGCAGCCGGCCAACTTCTCCCGGGTGTCGGAAACCAGTACGCCGCCCTCGGCGCCTGGGACACCCAGCTCACCGATCAGCCCATCGCGTCAGATCGGCCTGACAACCTCCGCCACCCGGTCGACGTCGACCGCGACCACGGCGCCCACGGGATCTTCGACGACCGAGCGGGTGGCTTCACCGATCCCGCGTTCCTCAAGACGCTTCCAGACGCGGCCAAGACGTTCGTGGTCGCCGCGGCCAACACCATCCGCGATCGAACCCGCCGGCCGCGCCGGCCATGAGCGGGAAGGCGTCGTCGACCGGAGAGCGATCCGACAGCGCGGCAGCGTTTCCGCCGCACGTCCTGCGTGAGTACGCCCTGCTCGCCGATGGTGAGCGCGGCATCCTGGTCGGTCCTCGAGGCGACTACGTGTGGATGTGCGCCCCTGGCTGGGATTCCGACCCCGTTTTCTCCGCCTTGATCGGAGGCGGAGGGATCTATGCCGTCACCCCCACCGACCCTCGCTTCGTGTGGGGCGGCTACTACGAGAACGGTACGCTCATCTGGCACTCCCGGTGGGTGACGAGCACGGGGATCATCGAGTGCCGGGAGGCGCTGACCTTCCCAGGCGACGCGCACACGGCAGTCATCCTCCGCCGCGTCATCGCTGTTGACGGAAGGGCGAGGGTCCGGGTGGTCCTCGACCCCCGAGCCGAGTTCGGCAAGCGTCCCATGACCAACGTGAAGCATCCGGGCGGGCGGTGGACCGCTCGCAGCGGCCGGCTCTACCTGCGATGGTCGGGCGCCCGACCGGCCAAGCGCGTCGCCGACGGGAGCCTCACCCTTGACCTCGAGGTTGACCCCGGCGCCCACCACGACCTGGTGTTCGAGGTCGGCGAGCATGGTTTCACCGACCCGCCCCCGTCGGCCCAAGGAGCTTGGGATGCCACCGAAGCGGCGTGGAACCGGGAGATCCCCCAGCTCTCCGACAACCTGGCCCCTACCGACGCCCGTCACGCCTACACCGTGCTGCGAGGCCTGACCACCGCTGGTGGAGGGATGGTCGCCGCCGCCACCATGTGCCTGCCCGAGCGGGCCCGGGCGGGACGCAACTACGACTACCGCTACGCCTGGATTCGCGACCAGTGCTACACCGGCCAGGCGATCGCGGCTGCACATCCGTCTCCGCTCCTCGACGACGCCGTGGCGTTCATCGCCGGCAGGATCCTGGCCGACG
>DATDIE010000171.1:0-9910 GCA_036521235.1 Acidimicrobiales bacterium
GCCGCGACCTGCTCGGGCGGGGCGACCACGGCGAAGGCGTTGAGCACGTCGTCGTCGATCATCTCGCCCATCTTCACCCACTCGCCTCGCTTGGAGAGCGTGTTGAGTTCCGGCTGCAGGTCGCCCCAGCCGGACAGCTCGAGCACGGGGCGGTAGGCGGGTGTCGAGCCGTAGAAGGCGATCTGCTGGCGCACCGCGTCGCTGGCCGCCTCCATCTCCTCGTCGTTCGTCCCCGTCACCACGAAGCCCGGATACGAGATGATCAGGTCGGCGACCTTCTTGTCGTTCTTGACCGCGCCACGCTCCAACGCGGTGAGGCTCTTCTCGCGCAGGTAGCGCTCCGTCGTGAAGCCGTGGACCAAGAAGCCGTCGGCCACCTCGCCCGCCACCTCGGTCATGTGCTCGCCCACGCCGGCCAGGAGGATCTTCGGGTTGCCGTGCGGGTTGGGGCCCGGGTTGAAGAACGGCGTCATCAGGGTGTGCGTGTAGAACTCGCCGCGGAATTCGAGCTTGTCGCCGGTCTCCCACGTCTTCCAGATGGCGCGGATGGCGAGGATCAGCTCGCGCATGCGCGGCGCCGGGTGCGACCACGGCATGGAGAAGCGCTTCGTGATGTGCGGCTTGATCTGGCTGCCCATGCCCAGCATGAAGCGCCCCTGGGTCAGCAGCTGCAGGTCGTTGGCCGCCACGGCCAGCGTCATCGGGTTGCGGGCGAAGGCCACCGTGATGCCCGTGCCGAACTCGAGCTTCGACGTGGCACCCGCACCGATGGCGATCGGGAGGAACGGGTCGTGACTCGTCTCGGCGGACCACACGCCGTCGTACCCGTCCGCCTCGGCCTTGGCCGCCTGTTTCGCCACCGCGCTCGCATCTCCGAAGCCGATGCCGCCGTCGATCTTCATGGCCTTCCTCATCTCCGTGACCTCCTTGCCACTCTCACTGCCCTCACTGCTCCTCGCCCCGCAGGAACCGCTCGAGCTCGGCCGCGATCTCGTCGCCCGACGGCACCTCTTCGACGCCCATCGCGTTGCCCTCCGAGGCGTCGATGCTCTCCTCGAGCTTGCGCACCATTGCCTGGTGCTCCTCGTTGTCCGAGATCAGCTGGTCGACCTGGCGGCGCGAACTGTCGGCCGCCCGCCGCAGCGCCGAGGAGTCGATCGTCAGCCCGGCCACGCTGGCCAGCCCGTCGAGCAACGCGGCGCTCGCCTCGGGGAACGGCATCGCCGCCACGTAGTGCGGCACCCGCGCCCACAGGCTGACCGTCGGCGTGCCGATCTGCCCGAACCCGAGCTCCAGCGCCGACAAGACGCCCGCTGGCACCTCGAGCTCACCCTGCACGATCCCCACCTGCTCGATCAGGTGCGACGACCCCGCCGGTGCCGTCGCCGCCAGCCGGACCGGCCGGGTGTGCGGCGCCGGCGCGGGGAACGCGCCCAGCCCGACGACCATCCGCACGCGCCACGAGCGGGCCAGCCCGACGACGGCGTCGGTGAAGGCGCGCCAGTGGAAGTCCGGTTCGGGGCCGACGAGGAAGAGGACGTCGCGCCCGTCGGCGTCGGTGCCCTGGCGCACCACGGTGCGCGGCCACGTCAGCTCGGTCGTCACGCCGTTCACGATCCGCGCTACCGGGCGGCGCGCCCGCTGGTCCAAGAAGTGCTCGCCGTTGAACGTGACGATCGTCTCGGTCGTGCCGCGCCCGAGCAACGAGGCGATTGCGGTGGTGGCGCCGAGCCCGGCGTCCACCCATCCCTCGAGCGACACCACGAGCACCGGGTCGTGCAGGACCGGCTCGGTGTGCACCTCGAAGATCGACGTCATCCCTCCCGGGCCCTCGGGGCTCACCGGACGCTCTCCAGCGACTGCTCCGCCATCTCGAACAGCCGCCCGACCTGTGCCGGGAACGCGTCGACGCTGCCCTTGTCGCCGGCGCCGGCACCCGCCACGTAGCGGGCGTAGACGCCCTGGAGGATGCAGGCGAGCTTCCAGTATCCGAAGGCGACGTAGTAGTCGATCCCGGACGTGTCGAGGTCGGACACCTCGGCGTAGCGCGCGCGGACCTGCGCCCGCGTCGAGAAGCCGGGGGCCGTCGTTGGCGAGACCCCGATGAGCGCGCCCATGGCGTCGTCCCGGTCCGCCCAGTAGTCCATGAGCAGCCCGACGTCGGCCAACGGGTCGCCCAGCGTGCAGATCTCCCAGTCCAGGATCGCCCGCACCCGCCCGTCGGGAGCCAGGACGACGTTGTCCATGCGGTAGTCGCCGTGGACGATCGAGGTGCGCTGCTGCTTGGGGATCCGCCGCGCCAGCTCGTCGCTCACGCGCTCGACCAGGCCGCCGTGGTCCACGCCCTCGACCTGCATCTGCTCGTACTGCCCGCGCCACCGCTTGAGCTGGCGCTCGATGTAGCCCTCGTGCCGCGCCAGGTCGCCCAGCCCGACCGCGTCGGGGTCGACGTCGTGCAGCGCGGCCAGCGTGTCGGCCATGTGGTCGCCGATCGACCGTCGCGTCGCCTCGTCGAACGCCGCTTCGGCCTCCTTCGCAGTCCGCAAGATGTGCCCCTCGACGAACTCCATGACGTAGAAAGGCCGCTCGTTGACCGCCTCGTCGGTGCACAGCCCGATGGCGACCGGGACCGGGATGCCGGCCGGCCCGAGCGCGTCGATGAGCCGGTACTCGCGCGTCATGTCGTGCGCCGTCGGCAGCACGTGGTGCAGCGGGGGCCGGCGCAGGGCCCACGCCCGGCCGTCCACGTCCTGCACCCGGAACGTGAGGTTCGACCGCCCGCCGGCGATGAGGGTGAACGTCAGCGGCGGCCGCAGCTCGGGCAGCCGTGCCGCCATCCACTCGGTGACCTGCTGCTCGTTGATGCCTTCGGGTGCCTCTGACACGGGTCCCGACGCTAATCGGTGTGCCTGGGGACCCCCTGACCACCACCCCTGCCCGGCTACCCCCTCCAACCCGCCACGCCGGCCGCCACGCCGCCCGAACCGTCGTTCCCGACCCGGGACAACCATTAGCGTCGATGCTCGATGGACGTCACCGACGAGACATTCCAAGACGAAGTGCTGGGTCGCAGCGCCACCGTGCCGGTCGTGGTCGACCTGTGGGCGCCCTGGTGCGGGCCGTGCAAGACCCTCGGCCCCATGCTCGAGAAGGCGGTCGCCGACACCAACGGTGCCGTCGCCCTCGCCAAGGTCAACGTCGACGACAACCCGCGGATCGCCCAGTCGTTCGCCGTCCAGTCGATCCCGGCCGTGTTCGCCATCAGCAACGGCCAGGTCGTGGACCAGTTCATCGGGGCGGTCCCCGAGGCGCAGGTGCAGGCGTTCGTGCAGAAGCTGGCGCCGGCGCCGTCCGAGGCGGACAACCTCGTGGCAGCGGGCGACGAGGCGTCGCTGCGGAGCGCCCTCGAGCTCGAGCCCGGGCACACCGGCGCCATCGAGGCCTTGGCCCGCCTGCTTATCGATCGGGGCGACGCCCCCGAGGCGCTCGCCCTCATCCAGCGCGTGCCCGAGACGGAGGCCACCCGCACCCTGGCCGCCGAGGCTCGCCTCCTCGAGGCCGGGGTCGACCTCGCCGGGACCGACGGCGCCGAGGTCGAAACCAAGCTCAACGAGCTCCTCGAGCGGGTCCGCGACGACGACGCCGCCCGCCAGGAGTACGTCGACCTCCTCGAGGCGATGGGCGCCGACGACCCGCGCACCAACGAGTACCGGCGCGCGCTGGCGGCGCGGCTGTTCTGATGCCGCCCGGGGCCGCCGGCACCGCGGCCGCCCACGCCGACCCCCGCACTCCCTTCGTCCCCGCCGCGTCGGCCCTCGACCTCGGTGGCCGGCGCTACGACCTCACCCACCGTGCGCTCGTGATGGGGATCCTCAACCGCACCCCCGACTCCTTCTACGACAAGGGCGCCACCTTCGAGCTGGACAAGCTCTGGGCGCGGGCCGAGCAACTGGTCGCCGACGGCGCCGACATCCTCGATATCGGTGGCGTCAAGGCGGGCCCCGGCCCCGAGGTCACCGAGTCTGAGGAGCTCGACCGCGTCGTCCCGGTAGTCGCCGGCCTCGTGGCGCGCTTCGACACCCCAGTCTCCATCGACACCTGGCGCGCCTCGGTGGCCCGCGCCTGTTACGCCGAGGGCGCCGTCATGGGCAACGACATCAGCGGCCTGGCCGACCCCGACTACGCGCCGGCCGCGGCCGAGTACGGAGCGGCCGTCGTCATCACCCACATCCGCCTCGCCCCCCGCGTCGCCGACCCCGACCCGCACTACGACGACGTCGTCACCGACGTGGCGGCGTTCCTCACCGAGCGTGCCGCCGGCGCCCGCGCCGCCGGCGTCCCCGCCGAGCGCATCGTGCTCGACACCGGGCTCGATCTCGGCAAGACGGCAGAGCAGTCGCTCACCCTGCTGCGTGCCTCGCAGCACCTCGCCGGCCTCGGCTACCCCCTCCTGCTCTCGGCGTCGAACAAGACGTTTCTCGGCAAGGTGTTGAATCTGGAGATCACCGAGCGGGGTGACGCTTCCATCGGCGCGGCGGCCCTTGGCATCTCCTGGGGCTGCCGCATCGTCCGCGTGCACGACGTCGTGGGCACCTGCCGGGCCCGCGATGCCCTGGCCGCAGTGAGCGGAGCGCAGTGAGCGACCACCCCTCCGCGTATCTCGTCCGCGGCGATGACGCCTCGCTGGTCGCCCAGGAGGTGCGCACGCTCCTGGCCCAGGTCGTCGGCGATCGGGACCACGCACTCGTCGTCGAGGAGATCGGGGGCGCGCCGGGGGACGAGCTCAACGTCGGCGCCATCGTCGACGCCGCCTTGACCCCGCCCTTCCTCATCGACCTGCGCGTCGTGGTGGTGCGCGACGCCGGACGGCTGTTGACGGCCGATGTGCCCCGGCTGGTCGAGGTCGTCCAGGAGCCCCTCGCGACGACCGTGCTGGTGCTCGTCGCCGGCGGCGGCACGATCCCCGCCCCCCTGATCAAGGCGATCGGCGCGCACGGCGAGGTCATCGACGTCACGACGAGCAAGGCGGGCGACCGCAAGGCGTGGCTGAACGAACATCTCCGGGCCGCGCCGGTGCACCTCGACCGTGGGGCCTCCGACCTGCTGGCCGACCACGTGGGCGAGGACCTCGGCCGGGTCGAGGGGATGCTGTCCGCGTTGAGCGCCGCCTACGGCGAGGGGGCGAGCGTCACGGCGGACGACCTCGAGCCGTACCTTGGCGAGGCGGGCAACGTGCCGCGCTACGCACTGACCGACGCCATCGACCGCGGCGAGCCGCGCCTGGCGCTGCGCGTGCTTCACCGCCTGTTCGAGGCGGGTGGCCTGGCGGCCATGCAGATCCTCGCCACGCTCCACGGCCACTTCGCCAACATGCTCGCCCTCGACGGCGAGGACGTGATGAGCGAGCGCGACGCCGCCGCCGTCCTGGGCACGGCGCCCTTCGTCGCCAAGAAGGCGCTGGAGCAGTCGCGCCGGCTGGGGAGCGAGAAGATCGCCGCGGCCATCAAGCTGATCGCCGCGGCGGACCTCGACTGTCGCGGCGTCAGTGGACTCGAGCCCGAGCTCGTCATCGAGATCCTGGTGGCCCGCCTGGCCACCCAGACCCGTCCGGCGCGCCAGACACGCCCGAACCGCGCTCGGGCCGGGTCCCGCCGCTAAGGGCGGATCTGCTCGGCGACCCCGAGCATCCAGGGGAAGTCGACCGACTGCACCACGCAGTACGCGAACAGCCAGAGCAAGAGGCGCTCGGCATCGAGCCCGAGGAGTCCCGCCATGCGCCCCACGAGCGCCTTCGGGTCAGCGACCAGCCGGTCCCTGCAGTTGAGGTGATGCTGCAGGGCGTCGTACGTCGGGTCGCCCACGAAGGGCTTGGGATCGATGACCAACCAGGGTGCGCGTTCCGCGGCGAGCACGTTCTCGGCGTGAAGGTCCGTGCACAGCAGTCGTTCTTCGGTAGCCGTGGACGGCAGCGAGCGGAACAGCGTGGCGCCCTCGTCGGCGAGTCCGGGATCGATCCTGTCGCCGCGCCCCTCATCGAGCTTCCGCTCGAAGCAGCCGGCCCAGTAGTCGCACATCTCCTCGAGCGGCCGGAACGACGCGGGATTGGAGGGGCGGCGCCAGAGGCGGTGCAGCAGCTCGGCGAGGACGACGTCCTGCTCTTCTTCGGGGCGCGTGGCCAGCGTGGTGCCGGGCGTACAACGTTCGAGCAGCAGCGCGTTCGTCGTCGCTGAGACTCGAACGTCGGCGTAGACGTAGATCGCTCCGTCGCCCCGCCATTCGCGCAGGCCGGCCGCCTCGTCGTCCGCCTCCATGTGGCGCCAGCCGACCTTGAGCACCACGTCGCCGAACTCAGAGGACCGGGCCGGCGCCACCCACGCCGTCTGGCCTCCCGGCTCGTAGGGGTCACCGAGCGTGAGGGACCAGCGGGCGGCCAACTCGTTCACCTCGGCCGGCAACCCCTCGAGCCAGCGCTCACGACCGTCGTTGCGACAGGCGTCCTTGAGATAACTCGGAATCTGGAGATCTGCCACCGACCGTCATTGTCGCTCGCGTGCGGGCTGTCCGGCGCAGCCGCACACGTTGAGGACGTCACCGAGGCCGCAGAAGTCCAGCAATTCCGAGAGTCCGCCGCAGGCGCCGTGAAGATGCAGGGACCGACCGCAGCGCGCCGCGGTCAGGTGCAGGCGAGCGAGTGCATCGACCGCGCTCAAGTCGGCAGGCACGAGCCAGGAGACATCGAGGTCGACCTCGGACGCAGGAAAGTCTGGAGCGTTCTGTCCAGGCGACATCTTGGAGCGGCCCTAGTCGCCCAGCTCGGACGGAAGGCCGAAGAGCCCGAAGAGCGTGGGATCCAAGAAGACATGGATCGCCCCGATGCGACCGTCGACGACGTCGAGCACCTGGACGGAGAACGCCTGGGGCACGCCGCCAGGCTCGCGGGGCCGATACACGGCGACGGCCGGCGAGCCGTTGGCGCCGACGGGAGCGAACCTCTCCTGGCCGAAGGCGTCGGCCTTGAGCATCCACTTACGAATGTCGGCCGGTCCACGCATCCACAGCTCGAAGGGGGGCATCTCGAGGATGGCGTCCTCGCGCAGTAGGGCGACCAGGCCTTCGACATCGTCGCGTTCGAAGGCGTCGATGTAGGCCGCCAGGACCGCGTGGTCGTCCGCTGCCGGCTCGCTCGGCGTCAGGTCCCGGTCAGCGTCGTCGATGGCCTCACGGGCTCGGCGCAGCGCGCTGTTCACGGCGGTGGTGCTGGTCTCGAGGAGCACCGCGACCTCAGCGGCGCGCCAGCGCAGGACGTCGCGCAAGATGAGCACCGCGCGCTGACGGGGCGCCAGATGTTGGAGGGCGGCGATGAAGGCGATACGGACCGACTCTCGGGACAGGGCCTGATCCTCGGGGTCGCCGCCGGATAGGACCATCTGGTCCGGCGCGGGCCCGACCCAGAACGCCTCGGGACGGGCGTCGCCCCGTACCAGCTCGCCGGTCTGTACCGCCGCCACGTCCATCGGGAGCGCGCGCCGCGCCCGGCCCTTCGAGAGGTCGATGCAAACGTTGGTTGCGATCCGGTAGAGCCACGGGCGCAGCCCTTCGCGGTCCTCGAAGCGATCGAGCGCCCTCCAGGCGCGCAGCATGGCGTCTTGCACCGCGTCCTCGGCTTCGTGGATCGAGCCGAGCATCCGATAGCAATAGCCGGTCAGCTCGCGGCGGTACTCCTCCAGCTGCTCGGCGGTGACCGCTCCGCTACCCGGTAGGCCACTCACGAATGCAGCCTAGGACGGGGGTCGCTCATGAGACCGGTGACAATCCGGCCGGCGTTAGGAGGAATGCACCCGCATCGAGCTCAGCTGCATTCACCAATTCGATCGTGGCCTTCCCGACATCGTCGGGCGTGACGCCAGGCCCGGCTTCTTCGACGTATTGCTCGACGGTCTTGCCGTAGCGCCTCGCGTAAGCGGCGACGGCCATCGCTCCAAGATCAGTCTCGGAAGTCAACTTCGGGAGGATCGAGACGAACCGGATGCGCAAGTCCTCGCGGGCGGACTCGTCGGCCGCGTAGTTGGTTATGAAGCGGATGGCGGCTTTGGCTCCGGCGTAGCCGCCGCTCAGGGGGGAGCCGAACAGGGCCGCACCGCTCGACATCACGACGACGTTGCTGCCCGGAGGGAGCGGCAGGAGCAGCGCCTCGCGCAGCCAGTGGAAGGTGTGGCGAACATCCACGTCCCAGTTCCGACCGAACGTCTCCCAAGTGTGGTCCTGCAAGCGCCTGGGGAGCGGTGCCGCGCCGGCGTTCAGAACGAGGGTGTCCGGCCGGTACTGGCCCACGAGCATGCCGGCGACGACAGGGTCCGCGACATCGGCCACCACGGGGATGAGACGCTCGCCCAGTTCTTCGCGCAACGCATGTAGCGGTTCGGCGCTCCGGGCAACGGCGACGACCAGGGCGCCATCGGCATGGAGCGCGTGGGCGATGGCTCGACCGAAACCACGGCTGGCGCCGGTCACGATCGCGGTCGGGGTGGGGTTGGCGTCGGTCATCGGAGGACCTCCTTCATCGGGGGACGATCCCCGTCGAGGGTTACAACCGCCGGGCCACCAAGAAGTCGTCGCGGCTTCTCGCCCAACGCGGCGACTTTCCTGAGCCCGGCTAGTTACATCCCGTGGAAGCCGAACGTCGGTCGAAAGGACACGAGCAATGACCAGCCAGAACTTCACAACGACTTTCGAGGTGGACCAGACACCCGAGCAGGCCTTCGCCGCTATCACGAACGTGCGTGGCTGGTGGTCCGGCGACATCGAGGGGCGGACGGACACCCTGGGCGAAGAGTTCACCTATCGCTATCAGGACATCCACTACACGAAGCAGAGGATCAGCGAGTTCATGCCCGGGCGCAAGGTCGTCTGGCAGATTGTGGACTCGTACCTCAATTTCACTGAGGACCCGCACGAGTGGGCAGGCACGGAGGTCATTTTCGAGGTCACGCCCAAGGGCGAAGGGACGGAGATTCGTTTTGACCACGTCGGGCTCACCCCCGAATCCGAGTGCTACGAGCAATGCTCGAGCGCCTGGGGCTTCTACATCAACGGCAGCCTCCGTCGTCTGATCACGACTGGGCACGGCGAGCCCAATGTGAAGGAAGAGTCCGTCGCCTGAACCCGGGCGTGTGCCTCAGAGCCGTCTGATCGTCGCGAACCAGGCCGGGACGCCGTCCTGCATGAAGGTGGTCTGAATCAGGTCCGGGTCGATGGCGACGACGCTCCATCCATTGCGGGAGTCGAACCCTGCCCGCAGCTCCTCTTGGCGGATGGGATGCGGGCCGATCGCTGGTGCGAGGTCGCTGAAGCACAGCAGGTAGAGGGTGCCGTCGCGATCGGTCACCGAGGCCAAACTGGCGACGTAGCGTGCTCGTTCGTCGTCGTCGAAGGTGTGGAACAGCCCGCAGTCGAGCACCGTCGCGAACGTGCGCCCGAGGCGGTCGAGCTCAAAGGCGTCCGCCACCTGGAACTCGGCGTCGAGGCCTTGGTCGGCTGCCTTCGCCCGAGCGCGGTCGATCGCCGTCTCTGCCAGGTCGACGCCCATCACCCGAACTCCCAGCGACGCCGCGAGCAACGCGTGCTCGCCGGTGCCACAGCCGGCGTCGAGAGCGGGTCCGGCGAACCCGTGCTCGGTGGCAACACGGACGAACGCCTTCTGCGGGCGGCCGATGTCCCAGGGCGCCGGCGCGCCGTCACAATACGAAGCATCCCAATCCCGTCCGCTCGACCATTCGTGACTGGTGGGAGGTCTTGCTTGTTCGGGCATGCTCACCCGTCTCCGTCCGAACTCTCAGCTGGCGAGCGAGGACGCGAACCACCAGCGGTGGCCCTCGGGGTCCCGGGCGCCGTATTCGCGCAAACCGTACTC
>DATDIE010000172.1:0-4116 GCA_036521235.1 Acidimicrobiales bacterium
AGATCGTCGCCCTGGACGGGTCCCCGCTGCGCCGCCTCGTGCTCGATCCGAGCAAGGACTACCAGCCTCAGCCGTGACCTGCACCGATTGGCGGTCTACGATGTCTTGCCACATCGCTCTCCGATGTCTTGCCAGATCACAGAGCGCCCCCGGCAGGACTCGAACCTGCGCCACCGGCTCCGGAGGCCGGTGCTCTATCCGCTGAGCTACGGGGGCGGGCGCTACTCGCTCGGCGCCATTGCGGCGCGTGCGAAGGACCGATCGTAGTCCTCCGTCCCTGACCCGGCCCCACCAGGCGTGATGGACATGATGGCTGCCGTATCCTGCACATCCATGCCGGTGGACCACGACCTCGCAACGGCTCCTCTGGAGCGGCGCCTTCTGCCGCGCACGGCCGAGGTCGACGAGAAGGGCCACCTCCACGTGGGCGGCGTCGACCTCCTGGAGCTGGCCGAGGAGTTCGGCACGCCCCTCTTCGTGTACGACGAGGCCCATCTTCGCCACGCCTGCCGCGAGGCGGTGGACGCCTGGGGTGACGGCGTCGCTTACGCCACGAAGGCCTTCTTGTGCCGGGCCATGGCCCGACTCGCCTACGAGGAGGGTCTGGACCTCGACGTCGCGTCCGGTGGCGAGCTATTCGTCGCGCTGTCGGCGGGCGTTCCGGCCGAGCGCCTCGTCATGCACGGCAACAACAAGTCCACGGAGGAACTCGCCGCTGCGCTCGAGCGCGGGGTCGGACGCATCGTCGTCGATTCCTTCGATGAGGTGGCCCGGCTGGGCGGGCTGGTCGAATCGCTGCCGCCGCGCGCGCAGCGACCGCGCGTGCTCGTGCGCGTCACGCCCGGTGTCGAGGCGCACACCCACGAGTTCGTCCGGACGGGCCAGGAGGACTCGAAGTTTGGGTTCTCGGTGTCGTCGGGTGCGGCGTCGGAAGCCGTTGCCGCGCTCGAGCTGATGCCAGGTGTCGAACTCGTCGGCGTGCACGCGCACATCGGTAGCCAGGTGTTCGAGGCGACGTCGTTCGAACAGGCGGCGGAGGTGCTCGGGGCGTTCTTCGCCCCTCTCGAGCTTCCCGAGCTCGTCGTGGGCGGTGGGCTCGGTGTGCCGTACCTCAACGGTGAGCACGCCCCGACCCAGCTCGAGTGGGCCGAGGTGACGCGGGCCGCCTGTGCCAAGGCCGGAGTCGACCCGGCGACGCGCATCTCCGCTGAACCGGGCCGATCCATCGTCGCGACAGCCGGGATTACCCTTTACAAGGTCGGGACGGTGAAGCATCTCCCGGGCATCCGCACCTACGTGAGCGTCGACGGCGGCATGAGCGACAACCCGCGCCCGGTCCTCTACGGCAGCGGTTACGAGGCTTTCCTGCCACGCGAGACGGCAACAGCGCGTCCCCATCCCGTCCGCGTGGTGGGCAAGCACTGCGAGAGCGGCGACCTCGTGGTCCCCGACGCCTTCGTGCCGGACGACCTGGAGGTGGGCGACGTCCTGGCCACCCCGGTCACTGGCGCCTACGGCTACTCAATGGCATCGAATTACAACAAGGTGCCCCGGCCTGCCGTCGTCTTTGTGCGCGATGCAACGGCACACGTGGTGGTGCGGCGCGAGTCATTCGAGGACCTGGTTCACCTCGACGCATGACGGGACCCGCTCCGTAACCTGGACGTTTATTCGGATGTGAGCAGCGATGCCGGCCGGGCGCGCGCCGCGATGAATGCCGGGATCAACGCCAGCACGTTGGCGACGATCAGCGCGCCAAGCGCGACGCCCAGGATCTTGGCTGCGGTAACGACGGGCTGGGTGCTGACCCCGAGGTTGTCCGCAAAAGCTGACCAGACGAACCTGCCCGTCGCGATGCCCAGCGGAACTCCGATCACGATCGCGATGACGGCGATCGTCGTGGTTTGCCAAGCGACGCAGAAGGCGATCTGTCGGCGCAGCATGCCCAGCGATTTCAACAGGCCCGTCTCGCGCCGGCGGCGGGTGAGGCTGGTGAGCAGCAGGTGCAGCAACGTCCCGACACCGAACAACACAACGACGAGGCCGAGGATCAGGGGAAAGTTCACAGCCTCACCGAAGTTGACCAGATTTGTAGGCGGACGTGGCAAGTTCACCTGGTAGGGGTAGGCACGACTCAAAGCGGCGATCGTGGCTTTACCCGGCGCTCCTGGAGCGACGCGCACGAGATAGGCACCACCACCATTAGCGGAGACGGCCGACGCGAGGCAGGAATTTCCACTTGGGGCCGAGGGGCAGTGCCGTCCCGTGAACCCTTCGAGCGAGAAGACGGCGCCGGTCCCGAGCCCACCGCGGGGGTTGAAGTCCGGTGGCAATACGGTGGTGCCAACCACCGAGAAGCGTCGGCTCTGCGCCGGATCCGCCCCCGAAGAGGGAAAGTTCACCCGTACGGTCGAGCCGATGTGCACGCCCAGCTGGCTCATTGTCTTGCTGCCAAGGAGGACCTGATCTGGCGCCGTCGGCTGTGTGCCCGTCGTGGTCGTCATGACATACGGGCCCCGAACGGTCTGTCCAGCGAGCGCGTCGACCAGCGTGCCATCGATGGTGACCGCGCCCGAGACCCCCGCCAGAATGGCCGTGACTCCGGGTCGCTCGAGGGCGGCGAGCAGTTGCTGATTCTGCGTTTGAGTCCCAGTCGTGTTGGGCGAGAACCATGCGTCGAACCCTTGCCCATAGGCCGCCGGAGTCTCGGTGAGGTGGGACAGGCTGGAGCCGAAGACGGCTGCCCCGCACAGCGCAGCGACCGCCAAGACGGAACCGACGAGAGCCGAGCTCACGGGCACGGCGCGGCGGCCTCGCCCGCGTTCGAGTGCGTTGCGGATCCCGATCAACGCGCTGGGCGGAGCTCCCGAAGCGGATACGGCTTTGACGATCCGCGACGGCCGAGTGACTAGATCGTCGTTATCCGAGACGGGCGCCGACGTCCGGATCGCCGGCCAGATGCCGACCGCGACGAGGATCGCCAATGCCAAGGCCGCCCCGCCGAATAGCAGCAGCGCATCGAAGTCGAAGCCCGGATTGGGGTCGGCCAGCCTGGCCTCGCCCACAGGAGTGAAGATGGACAGCACGGCCGCGAGGCACACAGCGCCCACGACGCCCACAAAGGCCAGCAACACCGTGCGCACCATGGTGAAGGCGAAGAGCTGCCGTCGAGCCGCGCCCACGGCGCGCAGGACGGGGTAGTCCTCTGCGTCGATGGCGTCCTGACGCGCCAACGCTTGCGCCAGGACGATCACCCCGACCAGGGCGGTCAGGCCCGTGAGGATCCACCACCCGACCACTTGTGGGTCGATGGACGTCGAGATCGAGCTGGCAAGTGCAGCGAGGTCCTCCGAGCCGGCCACCCCGGTCTTGTTGAGCGCTGCCTCGAACCGCAGGATGTCACGCGGGCCGTGCCGAAGCCGTATCGCGTACTCGTCGAACATCACGGCGTCCGGGTCGTACCTCTTGGCGAAGGCAGTCGTGGTGTAGACGTCGTAGGCCGGCGTGGAGTTGGACGGGAACTCGAATTCCGCCGCCTCCATCCCGACAACGCGCAAGGTGACCGTCGGCCCGTTCGGCGAGATGATCGCATTGTTCAGCACCGCGGCGCGTTGTTCGGACGACGCGAGCGGGACGCGGAGCACGGAGCCGATGTGGACGCCGAGTGGTGCGAGGCTCTCTGAGGCCAGGACCTCTTCTGGATCGGCCTGGTTTGGCAGCCGGCCACTCTCGAGCTTGACCAGCCGGGTGAGCTGTGCGGGCGAGACATGTTGCAGGCTGAAGTAGGCGTCGTTGATCTGGACTGTGCACGAGTCGCAGGCGGGAGGTCCCACGGCGGGCGACTCGATGTCGACAGCACCGACCACGCCTGGCAACGCCGCGATGTGGTGCAACGGGGTCGAGGAGTAGGCGAAAGTATCGAAGCCGTGAACTGCCTCGAACCGCGACCAGGCCGTGGCGGTGCGACGCGCCGTCTGGGCGCCGGCCAGGACGAGTCCGACGACCAGCGTGACGAGCAGTGCAAGTCCCAGCCAGGATCGCCAACGTTGTCTCACGCCGGTCCTGAGCATCAGCCCGAGAAACGACATCGAACCTCCCCCGGCAGTCTGTTTAGCG
>DATDIE010000173.1:0-3490 GCA_036521235.1 Acidimicrobiales bacterium
TGTTCACCGCCTCGAAGTCCGCCATCTCCTGGCTGGCCCCGCCCAACAAGGCGGCGCAGTGGATGGCAGAGTCGCTCCCCTGGGCCGCCCGCAGGACGGCCTCGGGGTCCGTGACGTCGCCCGCCACGACGTCCACACCGAGCTCGACCAGCGGCCCCACGTCGGCGCCCTCGCGAGCGAGCGCCCGCACGGCGTCCCCCCGCTCGATCAGCAGCTTGCAGATGTTGGCGCCGGCGAGCCCCGTGGCCCCCGTGACCAGAACGGTCTGGCTCACGCCGAGGCGCGGACCGGCGGCTCCTCGGCGGCGCTGTCGACCTGGTCGGCGGCGTACTTGATCACCGGCTCGGACTGGCCGAACACGTCGAGCGTGTGGATGAAGCGGTGCAGGCCCATCGAATTCGCGCAGGCGAACCCGAGTTCGATGATCTGGGCCGCCGTGAAGTGCTCACCGAGGTGCCGGTAGAACTCGTCGTCGATGGCGTGGTGGTCGGCCGACAGGAGGTCGAGGAACTCCACCGCCAACCGCTCCTGCTCGTTCAGCTCGGCGCCACCCGGGGCGATCAGGCAGGCCACGTCCTCCTCGGTGATCGAGTCGTGCTTGCGCGACTGCATGCAGGGCTGGCACTCGCCGAGCTGGGCACTGCGGATCCGCAGCAGCTCGAGGATCCGGCCACCCAGCAGCGACCCGCTCCCCATGACCTTGCGCGCCGCGTTCGTCATCAGGATCTGCTGTGTCTTGTAGGCGAAGATCTGCAGCGGGATCGGGGTGGCGTACAGCCCCTCGGCGACCCCTTCCTCGATGATGCGGCGCGGCTCCGGCGCCATTTCGTCCAGCGGAATCGGCTCGATCCTCGGCACACAACCCCCTGTCCGCCCCCGGGCCTCACCCGGAGGGCTGCTCTCGGCTCCCCTCGGCGGGGACATCCCTGACACTAACGTCAGTTCATGCCGATCGACCCCTCCGACGTCCTGTTGACCGACCGCGTTGCCGTCGTGACCGGCGGCGGCTCGGGGATCGGTCGGGGCATCGCCAACGGGCTCACCGCCTTCGGCGCCAAGGTCGCCATCTGGGAGCGCCACGCCGACACGGCGGCCGCAGCCGGCGAGGAGGTCGGCGGCCTGGGCCTTCAGGTCGATGTCCGGGACTCCGGCGAGGTCGACGCCGCCCTGGATCGCACGATCGCCGAGCTCGGCCCGGTCAGCATCCTCGTGAACAACGCCGGCGGGGTCTTCCACTCGCCGCTGCTCGAGACGACCGAGAACGGCTGGGACGCTCTCTACCGCTCCAATCTCAAGCACGTCATCCTCTGCACCCAGCGCGTGGCACGCCAGATGGTGGAACGCGAGATGCCCGGCAGCATCATGAGCGTGACCTCCATCGAGGGCGTCCGCGCCGCACCCGGCTACGCCGCCTACGCCGCGGCCAAGGCGGGCGTCATCAATTACACGAAGACCGCCGCGCTCGAGCTGGCCCCCTACGGCATCCGGGTCAACGCGCTCGCCCCCGACATCACCTGGACCGAGGGCCTGGCCGCGATCGCCCCTGACCCCGAAGGCCAACAAGAACGGTTCGGCCTGACCGTGCCGATGGGCCGGGCCGGCCACGTCGACGAGATGGCGGGCGCCGCCGTATTCCTAGCCAGCGCGCTCTCCAGCTACGTCACCGGCCAGACCATTCACGTCGACGGGGGCACCCAGGCGGCCAGCGGCTGGTACCACCACCCCGACCACGGCGCATACGTCCTCGGGCCTACCTGACGCGCCCCGGCCCGTATCGGCCCGGGCCATTCGTCGGCGGCCGACGCTGCTCAGCCGTCTCCGAGCCCGACGTGGGCCGACATGCCGCCGTCCACGGCGATCATCTGCCCCGTGATGTAACGCGACTCGTCCGAGGCCAGGAAGACGACCACGTCGGCAATGTCCTCGGGCTCGCCCACCGACCGAGTCAGGACGGCCTTGCCGAGGGAGGCCAGCGTGGTCTCGTTCAAATGCGCACGCACGGCATCGGTCAGGACGAGCCCGGGCAAGATCGTGTTGACCCGGATGCCCTTCTTCCCGTGGCTCGTCGCCACGTACATGGTCAGGGCGTTCACCCCGGCTTTTGACACCCCGTAGGCGGTCCTGGTCCGGTCCCCCTTGAGCGAGGCGCCTGAGGACATGTTGATGATGGATCCGCCGCCCCTTTCCACCATGATCGGCACGGCGTGCTTGCACATGAGCATGTGGCTGCGCAGGTTCACCGCCAAGGTTCGCTCCCACACCTCGACCGACAGCTCGGTCACCGCGGTGTCGGCGCTCAGGAAGTCCGAATCGGTCAAGGCGGCGTTGTTGTGCAGTACGTCGAGCCCGTCGTAGCGCTTGATCGCCTCGCCGATCGTCGCGACGACCTCTCCCTCATCCGACAGGTCGGCTCGCCACGCCACCGCGGTGCCGCCCGTGATCCCGATTCCCTCCGCTACCGAGAGTGCGGCCGCCTCGTCGATGTCGACCACGAGTACCGCCGCACCCTCGCGAGCCAGGGCGCGAGCGGTCGCGCCCCCGATGCCGCCTCCCCCGCCTGTGACGATTGCGACCTTGCCGGCCAGCCGGCCCGTCGTCATTTTCCCGAACTCCCTTCGGACGGTTCGCGCCACGGAGTCATGTCGAGCATTGGGTAGCGAGCCGCCGTCCCCGCCAGCGTCTCGGCCGTCCAGTACGGATGTCCCGGCTCGGGAAACCCGAGGACGGTGAGCTGTCGGACACTGGCCCCTCCCACGAACCGGTACCAGGCCATGTCCTCGCCCGCGTTG
The DNA here is from genome assembly GCA_036521235.1 of Acidimicrobiales bacterium. Classification (GTDB taxonomy): domain Bacteria; phylum Actinomycetota; class Acidimicrobiia; order Acidimicrobiales; family RAAP-2; genus Bog-473. The sequence goes on from DATDIE010000173.1 coordinate 2,790, forward strand.
GGCAGACCGAAGGAATTCAGCCACTGCGTCCCGGCCGGCTTGTACGAGACATGGAGCATGAATCGGGCCGTGCCCGGCACGGTCATCCGGACGCCACGGTGATAGACGTCCGGTCGATAGGCGAGAATCGTTCCAGCCGGCCCTGAGGCAGGGACCTCCGATTCGTAGACAGTCACGTAGTCGCTCGGGCTCAGATACGTGCGCTCGACTGGGATGTCTTCGGTGAGGCCGAGAGGGACGATCCGGGTAGCTCCAGTCTCCGGCGTGACGTCGCTCAAGTAGACGAACAACTCGAGCTGCTGATAGCCGGGCTCATGTCGGGGCACCGTCAGCGTGTGGTTGCCGAAGTCAGCGTGGAGCAGCTGTTCGTCGCTCACGGCCCCTGCCCCGTATTTCGCGCTCACCATCGCCTGGTACATCCGGGGATCGCCGATCCCGAGAAACTGTTCGGCCAGGTCGATGATCCGTTCGTGTACGACGAGATCGTTCAGCGCGGCCTCCTCGAATGGAAATCGCGGGAGCACCCGATGTGAGTCGGCGCGGAAGGGTTCGTTGCGCGCGGGATCCGCATCCTCTTCGAACTCTTCGGCCGTGGGAAAGAGGGCTGGAAGTGCCGCCTGGGCAGCCTGCACCTCCTGCGCCGACAGCAGTCCTTCGACAAGGCACCAGCCGTCCCGCTCCCATTGCAACCTTGCCGGCTC
>DATDIE010000174.1:0-2415 GCA_036521235.1 Acidimicrobiales bacterium
TGGACCGCCTACGACCTCGACTTCCTGAGCGGGGGGAGCCCCACGGTCAGCCCCTCGCCGCTCGACGTGAACCGCTCGACGGCGATCTCCTCGGAGGTGGCGTCGACGAAGAACCCGGCGTGGCTCTTCTTCGCCCCGAGCCAGACGGCGGCGGCGTCGACCGTCTTCGGCAATCCCCAACCCGGGCCCGGCCCCTATACCGAGCAGACGTTCGAGGCGTACCTGACCAAGCTCGGGATCCCCTACAAGGTCGTCCCCCTCGGGGTCCTCGATGCCGTCATCCCGCAGCGTCCGCTCCCGCCTCTCTGAAGCCGTCGAAGGGTCAGAGCGACCGGCCCCGACCCCTCAGCCCGACATGTCGACGGCCCGGAAGCGCACCGGGACGATCCGCACGACGACGCGCCGGTCGCCGGGTGCGTCGTGCTCCTGGAGGTCGGCCTTGTACTTGGCGCCGACCTTGCGCGCGAACGCCAGGTCGGGGTCGGGCTCCACGTCGGCGGTGCCGCGGATCTCGACGTAGCGGTACGGGTTGGCCAGGTCGAGGATCAGCACCGTGCAGTTGGGCTTCGTCTCCAGGTTCTTGACCTTCTGCCGCGACGTGTTCAGCGAGAAGGCGACCTGGTCGCCTTCGGTCACGAACCACACCTCGGACAGTTGCGGGTAGCCGTCGTCGCCGACGGTGGCCAGGGTGGCGAACTCGCCGTCGAGGAGGTCGCGGTGGCTCTCGGGGATCGTGGTCTGTGCCATGCCAGAGGTATACCCACCGGGCGCCCGGGAACCTCGCGCCCGCCGGGCCGGCGCCCCCGACGCTCAGGCGCTGACGACCGCCTCGAAGTGCTCGACCACGGGGAACGGGTCGTAGAAGTGGTGCAGGGCAGCCCGCCACTCCTCGTACGCCGGCGAGCCGCGGAAGCCCTCGGTGTGGTCCTCCAGCCGCTCCCACTCGACGAGCAGCAGGAAGCAGCTCGGCCGCTCGATGCAGCGCTCGACCCGCAGGCCGGCGAAGCCCGGGCTGGCCGCGATCAGCGACTTCGCCCGCTCCATGGCGGCCACGAAGTCGAGCTCGCGGCCGGGGACGACCTCGAGCAGGGCGTGCTCGGTGATCACCGGTCGGACAGCAGCCGCGCCCGCAGTTCGGGGTCGCCGGCCGCGTCGATGGCCGTCCACGCCAGCGCGAGGGCGCCGTCGCGCACGGCCGCGTCGGCTGACGGCGTCACGCAGGCGGCGGCGAACTCGCGCTGGTGGTTGACCGACCCGCCCGCCTCGATCCCGATCAGCGGGTGGATCGTCGGCACGGCGAGCGACACGTTGGCCATGTCGGTCGAGAGCGTCGGCGGCGGCGTGCCGGCGTCGTCCGCCTCGAAGCGGCGCCCGAGCGCCTCGGCGTTGGCCCGGTAGGCGCCGAGGAGCCCCGGGTCGGGCTCCATGTGCGAGTACACGGGCGAGAGCTCCTCGTAGGAGACGGTGCAACCGGTGGCGAGCGCGCCCGCCTCGAAGCACGCCTCCACCCGCGGCCGCAGTGCGGCCAGCCCGGCCGCCGTGAGCGAGCGCACCATGTAGCGCGCCGTCATGGCGTCGGGGATCACGTTCGCCGCGCCCGGGCTCTTGGTGACCACGCCGTGGACCTGATCGCCCGGCGCCAGCTGCTGGCGCAGCACGCCGATCGCGACCTGCGCCACGGTCAACGCGTCCTGCGCGTTGACGCCCTCCCACGGCGCGGCCGAGGCGTGCGCGGCGCGCCCGGCGTAGTGGACGTCGAAGTGCGCCACCGCCAGGCACGTGGCCGTCAGGCGCTCGGTCGGCCAGGGGTGGACCATCATCGCGGCGTGGACGCCGCCGAAGGCGCCGCGCTCGAGCATGAGGACCTTGCCGCCGCCGCCTTCCTCGGCCGGCGTGCCGAGCACCCGCACGCTCAGGCCGAGGTCGTCGGCCACCGACGCCAGCGCCAGGCCGGCGCCGACCGCGGTGGCGGCGATGATGTTGTGCCCGCAGGCGTGGCCGATCTCGGGGAGCGCGTCGTATTCGGCGCACACCGCCACGGTGAGGTCGCCGTTGCCGGCGCGCGACTCGAACGCGGTGTCCAGGTCGTAGACGCCCTCCCGCACCTCCAGGCCGCCGGCCCGCAGCGCCTCGGCCACGGCGTGCGACGAGACCGTCTCGCCGTAGCAGAGCTCGGGGTGCTCGTGGACGAAGTGGCTCAGCGCCACCAGCTCGTCGAGATGCCGGTCGACGACCGCGGCGGCGGCGTCCTTGGCCGCGTCCACGAGGTCCGGCGCGGCGGCCACCTACTCGATGACCGCGACGATGTCGCCCGCGCCGACCGAGTCGCCGGCGCCGACGCGCACCTCCTTGACGACCCCCTCCTTCTCGGCGGCCACGGCGTTCTCCATCGTCATGGCCTCGAGGAGGCAGACG
>DATDIE010000175.1:0-7091 GCA_036521235.1 Acidimicrobiales bacterium
GAGCTCGGCCATGCGCCGAGGCGTGAAAGCCTTGGATACGAGGCGCCGGTAGCGGGTGTGCTCCGGCGGGTCCATGAAGATCATCATCTCGATGTCGGCCTTCTCGGCCGTGATCATCTCGAGCACCGTGCCGTGCGACGAACAGAACGTTTTGGGGTCCCGGCTGAAAGCGTCGACGTCTGCGAAGCGACTGACGGCGTAGAAGTCGAGCTCGTCGTTGTAGTAAAGCGGCGCCTCGTCGCGCAGGCGCTTCCAGATGGCGTGCGGATCGGCCTTGTACTTCTCGTTCAGCGGGTCCCAGGCCAGGGGTTCGGCCGCGGTTCCGGTGCTAGTTGTCGCCATCCGGATGGTGTCCCCTCACGCCGATATGGAGATCCGACCAGAGCGCAATGCCCCCCATGATGCCGGCGGAGTTGGGGACCACGGTGATGCGCTCGAGGACCTCGCCCAGGTCGCGGCGGTTGATGCGCGGTGCGTTGCCGCCTCCGATGTAGAGGTGATCGAAGATCGTCAGCGTGTCGAGATAGGCGATCATCTCGCGGACTCGCTTGTTCCACTTCTTGTCGCCGATCTTCTTCCGCGTCGGCTCGCCGAGGCGCTCGTTGAACGACTGGCTCTTCTCGAAGTCCACGTGGGCAAACTCCATGTGCGGCAACAGACGACCCGAGAGGAAAAAGGCGGTGCCAAAACCCGTGCCGAGGGTTACGACCACCTCGTAGCCATGGCCCTTGATGACCGCGAGGCCTTGGACGTCCGCGTCATTCGCTACCCGGGTCGGCTTGCCGAGGGCCTTGCCGAGGGCAGTCTCGAGGTCGAATTCGGACCAGGCCTTGGACAGCTTCGGGTCCACCTCGGTGCCCGGACCCTTCCTGGTGACGAAGTGAGGGGCACTCAGGACGACGCCGCGGCGCACCATGCCGGGGAACCCGGCCGAGATGCGGTCGGCCTCGGGGAGTTTCTTGGCCAGCCCAACGAGCTTCTCGACCATGACCTCGGGCGACAGTGGATACGTCGTCGGGACCCGCACACGGTCGGACACGAAGGCGCCCTTGGCGTCGAGGATGTTGGCCTTGAGGCCGGTGCCGCCGATGTCGAAGGCGAGGGTGTAGGGGTGCTCGTGGGGCTTGTCGGAAGGCGCAGCGGTTGAGGCGGCGGTCTTGGACGCAGGGGTTGCCACGAGGGCGACCTTAGCGAAGAGGCAGTTCAGGCAGGAGGGCGCTCGTGCGGTCCGGCGGGACTTGGTCCGTCATCCGCCGACGACGTCGTGGAGGATCCGGCGGAGCAAGATGCCCAGTTCCTCGTTCGTCGACGACGAGAACGCCTCGCCGGAGAGGAGGAGGCCCGAGAAGAGCACGCCGAAGGACGCCGCCATGCGGACCCGGTCCTCGAGGGGGATGCGGACGTCGGCCAGCACCTGGCGGAACTGGTTCTGCAGGTCCTCGTGCTCGGCGTCGTGCTCGGCCCGGTGCAGCTTCTCGAGTGCGGCCTGGTTGCGCTCGTGCATGAGGAACAGAGGGCGCTGCATGAGCATGTTGTCGACCAGCTCGTCGAGCAGCTCGCCCCACAGGGCGAGAGTGACGGGCTCGTCCCCCATCTTGAGCAGCGCTTGCTTGCCGAACTCGTGCATCCGCATGTGCAGCGCCAGCAGGATGTCGTCCTTCGACTCGAAGTGGTAGTAGAGCGCCGCCTTAGTGACGCCTAGGCGCTCGGCGATCTCGCGCAGGCTTGTGCCGTCGAAGCCTTGCTCGGTGAAGAGCTCGAGAGCCACATCGAGGATGCGGTCGCGGGTGTCGGCCTTCGTGGTTGTGGCTGCGGGTGGGGGGACGGGGCGGTCGCCGTCGTCGTCTTCGTCGCTCGGCTCGACGGGGTCGGGGGCCGGCTCTTCGACGTCGGTGACTGGGTCTGGGCCGGCAGCGGTGGCGATGGCGTCGAGGGCGTCTTCGAGCCCCGGTCCGGGCTCCGTCACACTTTCGATGAGTCGCTGGTCTTCTGCGTTGGTTTGGGTCATTTTTGTTTGGGTGGCCTAAGAAACCTACTTGACGACAGGTAAGTATATCCCTTACTCTGCCTTCAGACCCAAGTTTACTTAACGACAGGTAAGGAAGTCGATGGCTGAAGAACTGATGATTCAGGCGGAGGGCCTGATGAAGAGCTACGGCGAGACCCAGGCCCTGGCCGGGGTCTCTTTCTCCGTGCCCGCCGGGACGATTTTGGGGCTCTTGGGGCCCAACGGCGCGGGGAAGACCACCGCCGTGCGGATCCTGACGACTTTGGCGCAGCCAGACGGTGGCGTGGGGACGGTGGCGGGGCTGGATGTGGTGAAGCAGCCGCACGAGGTGCGGCGCCACATCGGCGTGGCGGCCCAGGACGCGACGCTGGACCAGCTGCTGACCGGTCGGCAGAACCTCGTGCTGGTGGGCGAGCTCTCGGACATGGGGCGTGCGGAATCCCGGGCGCGGGCCCAGGAGCTCTTGGATCGATTCGAGCTGACGTTCGCGGCGGACCGGGTCGTGAAGGGTTACTCGGGCGGCATGCGGCGCCGGCTGGACCTGGCGGCTTCGATGATGACGCGGCCGCCGGTGCTGTTCTTGGACGAGCCGACCACGGGGTTGGACCCGGTGAGCCGCAACCGCGTCTGGGACGCCATTCGCGAGCTGCTCGGTGAGGGCGTGACGGTGCTGTTGACGACGCAGTATCTCGAGGAGGCCGACGAGCTGGCCTCGAACATCGTTGTCGTGGACCACGGGCGCGTGATCGCCGATGGGACTCCGCAAGAGCTCAAGGAGGCGTCTCGTTCGGCTCGTCTGGAACTGACGCTGTCGGTGGCGTCGTCGGCTGCGGTGCCTGCGATCGCCTCGTTGGTGGAGGGCGAAGTGAGCGTGAGCGACGACGGCCTGCGGTTGTCGGCAGGTGTCGATGCGTCGACCGGGCTGGCGACGGTGGTCGTGCGGGCGCTGGACGCCGCGGGGGTGACAGTGGACACCATCGAGGTGCGGCAGCCTTCGCTGGACGACGTGTTCTTCACGCTCACCGGCGAGCACATCGAGGAAGAGGTTGTAGGTCGGGATGGCGCGGCTGGGGAGGGCGATGGCGCTGCGGCTGCCGGGTCCGATGGGGCTGCTGCCGATGGCTCTGGTCCTGGTTCCGACTCCGACACCGGGCAACACGAGCTCGAGGAGGTGCGGGCATGACGGCGACTCTGATGCCTGGAGTCGGGGCGACGATTCAGCCGCCTCGCTCATCCGGAGTAGTGACCGGCCGGCTGTCGGACATCTGGGCGATGACGCGGCGGAACCTGGTGCACATCTCGCGCGAGCCGATGCAGCTGTCGGACGTGACGATCCAGCCGCTCCTGTTTACGTTTCTGTTTGCGTACCTCTTCGGGGGCGCGATCCCGATTCCGGGCGGCGGCAGCTACGTCGACTTCTTGCTGGGAGGGATCCTGGCGCTGAACCTGGTGACCTCGACCATGGGTACCGCCGTCGGGCTGTCGACCGACCTGCATGAAGGCATGATCGACCGCTTCCGCACGCTGCCGATGTGGCGTTCGGCCGTCTTGGTGGGGCGCTCGATGGCCGACCTCATGACTTCGCTTCTCTGCACGCTGATCGTCGCTCTGACAGGGCTGGTCGTTGGTTGGAGGCCGGGGAACGTGAGCTTCTTCAACATCCTCGCCGGGTTCTTCGTGGTGGTCTTCTTCGCCTACGCGATTGCGTGGGTCACGGCGTGCGCCGGCCTCAAGTCCAAGAGCCCAGAGTCGGCCGCGTCCTTCGGATTCATCGTCTTGTTCCCGCTGACGTTCGTGTCGAACGCCTTCGTCCCGACGCAGCACATGCCGGGTTGGCTCCAGGCGATCGCTACGTGGAACCCCGTGAGCGCCGTCGTGGCCGCGGCTCGCCACCTGTGGGGCAACCCCAACCCGTCGGGGGCGATCCAGGCTTGGCCGATGCAGCACCCGGTAGAGGCGGCGCTGCTGTGGTCGGTAGCGATCCTGGCGGTGGCTGCGCCGCTGGCGGCGCACTTCTTCAAGAAGGCGACGACGGAGTAGGGGTCAGTTGTCGGCCGGGTCTTGGTCCGGTGTGGCAAATGAGGACCCGAAAAAGACCCGTCGCTCAGTTTCCAAATTGCCTACGAGGTTTCCCTCAACGGCTTGGCACGTTTCTTGAGGAGAAAGTAGAGAAATCGCGGTTCTCCACTTTGAGCTCAAGTTCAGACCGTCTTTGTTGAGGCCGACCTCATATCCAAATCCTTTTCCGGATCGAGACCTTTTTGGGTGGCCGCGGGCCGCCTTCGGTAGCCTGCGTTCCCGTGACGGGAGAACCATGGATGGGAGACGCCTGCTCGCTCGTCGACGCTTTCAGGGCGGGCACGATCACGCCCACCGAGGCGCTCGAGGGATCGCTGGCTGCGGTGAAGGAATCGAAGCTCAACGCAATTGCGTTCGTGGACGAGGAACCGGCACGGGCGGCGGCGGCGTCCGCCGATTTGAGCCTGCCGTTCGGCGGAGTCCCGATCGGGGTCAAGGAGCTCGACCCGGTCAAGGGGTGGCCGCAGACGGAGGCGTCCCTGGTCTTCAAGGACCGGATCGCCGAGTACGACGGGACGATGACAGCCCGCCTCAAGGCGGCCGGCGCGGTGCTCGCGGCGCAGACGACGGCCTCGGAGTTCGGCGGCATCAACTGCACGTACACCCGACTGCACGGCGCGACGTCGAACCCCTACGACCTCGAGCGCACACCTGGCGGCTCCTCGGGTGGGTCCGCAGCATCGGTGTCGGGTGGGCTGTTTCCCCTCTGTACGGGGGGGACGGCGGTGGGTCCATCCGTATCCCCGCCGGCTTCACCGGCCTGTTCGGGTTGAAGTCGACGTTCGGACGGATCCCGAAGGGGCCGCACACCGAGATCGAGCCGCTGACCGCGGTGCTCGGTTGCGTCTCGCGCTCGGTACGTGACACCGCCCGCTGGTTCGACGTCTGCAACGGCTACGACGAGTACGACCCGTACTCGCTCCCGCGCGTCGAGGGCTGGGAGGCCGGCCTCGGCCAGCAGGCGCTCAAAGGCCGGAGGGTCGCCGTCTCGATCGACCTCGGCGCGGCCGTGGTCGCATCCGGGGTACGGGAGAAGGTCGAGGAGGCCGCCGACCTGTTGATCAAGGACGCCGGCCTCGAGCGCGTCGAGGTACCGATCACGCTGCCCCGGGGCGGGCTCGAATGGGCCATGGCCGGCACGGCCAGCCTGCTGGTGGGACTCGGCGACCTCTACCCGGCGTGCGAGACGGAATTCACGCCCGAGATCATGCTGGCGGCCAACATCGCCACCAACCACTTCAACATCGACACGGCGAAGAACATCGAAGCATTGCGACGCGAGTTCATCGTGGCGATGGCTGACATCTTCGAGCAGGTCGACTTCATCATCTGCGCCACCAACCCCGACGTGGCGTTCGGCGCGCAGGGCCCGATGCCGACGACCATCGACGGCCGCGACCTGATCAGCGAGCTCGGCTTCGAAGCGGCGCTCGGGAACAACGGCGCGCTGACGATCCCGGCGAACACGACAGGGCACCCCGCCGTGGCGATTCCGGCGGGATTGGTCGGTGGCCTCCCCGTCTCGATGCAGATCATCGGGCGCCGGCACACCGAGCAGCTCCTGCTCGACCTCGCTCGGGTCGTGGAGCTCGAGCGGCCATGGCCGTTAGTGGCTCCGACAGCGCCAGCGTAAAAGTCGCCGACCGTCGGCGAAGCCGTCATAGGTCCTGCCAACACATTCCGGTGAACGACGGAACGGCGCGAGAAGTTTCAGCGACTACTGACGTCTCGCCGCGTTAACACCACGCGAACTCAGGCACCGAAACTCCCGGATCCGCTTTTAGTGCCACTCCCGTTGGGTAGCCTGGACGAAGCCAGAGAGGGGACATGGCGGAGGAGATGCTGTTCACAGTTGCCGGGACCGTCGCGGTGCCGGCCCAGATGGTCACGCTCGAGGAAGCGGGGCTGTCCGAGCGCGCCGACCTGCAGGAGTGGGTGACCACCAACCCGGAGATCCTCGGACAGGGCATCAAGATCGTCACCTTCGACGCCGACCTTCCTGGGGCGGCTACGGGTCCGCAGCACGACCGCATGTCGGTCCTCGGCCTCGACCAGGAGGGGCGCCTCACGGTGGCCGAGCTCAAGTGGGGCAAGGCACCGGACGTCGATGTCGCTGCGATCAAGGTGGCGGCGCAGGCCAGCCGGATCTTGCCGGACGCATTGGCCGGCCATCTCGCCCGGTTCCACAGCCTGCATCAGGCGGTCATGTCCAAGGACGAGGCGTACGCGGAGCTTCACGCGCACGCACCCGACCTGTCGCAGGATTCGCTGCGCCGGCCACGCATCGTGCTCCTGGCCAAGGACTTCTCCGGGGCCCTCATGTCGAGCGTCGTGTGGCTGAGCGAGATGGGCCTCGACATCCGACTCGTGCAGATCAGCGCGTTCCGCAGCTACGGCCAGGGCCCCAACGGCGGCGCCAACCAGCCGATGATCTCGGTCAAGCAGGTGTACCCGCTGGCCGAAGTCGAGGAGTTCTCCATCAGCCCGGAGCGACAGCTCGCGCGCGAGGCCGCCGAGTCCAAGAAGAGGGTGCAGGACGCCAGCACGGTGAGTCGGCTCGTCTGTACCGACTCCGTCGCGGAGGGGACGATCTTCACGCTTTCGCCGCGGAGCGACATCGGATCGGACCTGCGCGCCGGGCTCGAGGACTGGTTGCACGAGGAGCCCGAGCGGCGCACCGCCACGTGGCAGAACCGTGCGAGCGCATCTCTGGTCTGGGGCGCCGACGGCGCCGCCTACACGCCCTCCGCGTTGGTGCGCCACATCGTTGAAGAGGCGACCGGCGTCAGCAGGGACTTCATCGGCACGCAGTGGTGGCGCGATCCCACCGGGTGGACGATGGTCGAGTTGGCGGGCCCGCTGAGTGGCGGCAAGGGTGCGTTGTATCGAGAGTTCTGGTCACGCTGGCTCGAGCGGGTCCGGCTCGACCACGGCCACTGGACCCAGATGGCCACCCCGCCGGGCCAGAACTTCGTCACCATGCCGTCACCGGTCAAAGGCGCCC
>DATDIE010000176.1:0-2879 GCA_036521235.1 Acidimicrobiales bacterium
GCGGTGGTGGCGTTTTCGGCAAAGGACAGTTCGGGGCGACGGTGGATCGCTCGGCGGCGGTCGACCATGTCGTCGAACACGGCGTCGGCCGGGGCCGGGCCGAACAGGTCGGTCACGTCACCGGCTCAGGAGATCGCGGGCGATGTGCGTGACCTGGATCTCGTCCGTCCCGGCGTAGATCTGGAACACCTTGGCGTCCCGCGCCAGCTGCTCGACGCGGAACTCGGACATGTACCCGTTGCCGCCGAAGAGCTGCACCGCCTCCATGGCCACCTCCGACGCCGCCTGCGCCGAGTACAGCTTCATGGCCGACGCCTCGGCCAGGGTCAGGGACTTCCCGGCGGCCGACATCTCGATGTGCCGGAACACCAGGTTCTCGACGTTCAGCCGGCAGACCTCCATCTTCGCCAGCTTCAGCTGGATGAGCTCGAACTCGGCGATCGGCCGCTCCCACAGCGTGCGGTCCTTGGCGTACTGGACCGACAGCTTCAGGCACTCCTCGATCAGTCCCAAAGACATCGCCGCCACCCCGGCCCGTTCGGTCACGAAGTTGCCCTTGGCGCTCTCGCGGCCCTCGCTGCCCCCGGGCGTGCCCTCCGTCTCGCCGAGGAGCCGGTCCTTGCCCACGCGGACGTCGGACAGGAACAGCTCGCCCGTCGGCGACGAGTGCAGGCCCATCTTGCGGAAGGGCTTGGACTGCTCGAGCCCCGGCATACCCGAGTCCAAGATGAACGTCAGCACCTGGCGCTGGCGCAACGGCGTGTCGGACCCGTCGTCGAGCTTGGCGTAGAAGACGATCGTGTCGGCGTAGGGGCCGTTGGTGATGAACGTCTTGTTGCCGTTCAGCACGTACTCGTCGCCGTCGCGCACCGCCGTCGATTTCATGCCGCCGAGGGCGTCCGACCCCGAGTCCGGCTCCGTGATCGCCCACGCGCCGACCTTGTCCATCGTCATCAGGTCGACGCCCCAGCGCTCCATCTGCGCCGCCGTGCCGCTCTTCATGATCGTGCCGCCTGCCAGCCCGGTGCTGACGCCGAGCGCCGTCACGATGCCGGGGCAGTAATGGCACAGCTCGATGATCGGGATCAGCATCATGGCGGCACCGCCACCCCCGCCGCCCTCGGCCCGCGCGGCGGGCGCACCCGAGTCGCCGCTCGACTTGCGCTCGATCGCCTTCTTGGCCGACTCCCGCGCCAGCACGTCGAGGCCGAAGGTCGAGTACAGCTTGCGGATCACCTCGTACGGCGGGGTGTCCCCGTGCTCGAGCTCCTCGACGTTGGGCTTGACCTCTTCTTCCACGAAGCGCCGCACGGCGTCGCGGATCGCCAACTGCTCATCGGACCACTCGTACATGTGCGCCTCCCAGCGACCGTCCGCGGGCCCCACCCGGCCGGCGGCGCAACGACCCTAGTGGGTCCCCCTAGGCGTCGGCGATCCGGCGCAGCGTGTTCTGGTCCGTGTGCACGACCTCCTCGGGCATCCGGGCGTGGTGGATGACCGAGGTCTCGATGTAGGTGAACTCGTCGTCCACGCTGGTGTCGATGGTCGCCTCGTAACGGATCGTCTTGGCGTTCTTGTCGAGCCAGTTGTTCGAGAGGATCCCGTAGGTCTGGTTGCCGATCCGGGCCTCGAGGTTGAACTTCGTGGCGTCGGCCGCCACGATGCCGCCGGCCACGATCGCCGAGCCTCGGGGGATCAGGAAGCAGCGCACGACTTCGCCGTCGCGGGCGTCCCACAGCCAGTAGCCGACCTCGGTGTGGAAGGGGTTCTCCTCCTCGCCGCGCCACGCTGCCATGCGGTAGTCGAGGCCGTACAGCACCTGGCTGCCGTTCTCGACCGGGCCGAACGGCTTGAAGTCGATGTGCTCCCGGTAGGGGGTGAGGCCGATCTTGGCGTCGGCGTTGGCGAACGCGACGTCCTCGCCCTTCTCGCCCTCCCAGATGCCCGCCAGTCGGGCCAGCGGCCCCCATTCAGGTCCTGCGCTCAACGCTCCTCCTTCGTGCGCGCCGCACGCGCCTCGAGCTCGGGCGGCGGATGCCGCGTGATCCCGGTCACCTTAGGAGGGCGGGCCGCCCGGGGCGATTGTGTGGCCCCCGCGACCCGGCACCCGACGCCAGGGCTCAGCGCGGGGGCGCCCCGGTGATCCCGAGCAGTGGCTCGTTCTTCTGCGCGCGCCGCCACACGCGCCAGCGCGGCCCGCGGCCGATGGCAACCCGAGAGCCCTCTGAGAACCGTTGGGTGCGGGCAACGATGATGCGACTGGTGACCAGGAGCAGGAGCACGATCACCACGAGGATCAGGGAGGCGTCGTAGGCCAAGTAGTGGTACTGCGTCTCGGGCGAGTTGTAGCCCGTGAACACCATGTAGGTCAGGTAGGGGAACTGTGAGCCCGTCAGCGAGTGCGGAAGGGTATTGGAGAATCCCGCCGTATAGATCAGGGGCGCCGTCTCGCCACAGGCGATGGCCAGCGCCAGGATGATCCCCGTCATCATGCCGGGCAGCGCGCTCTTCAGCACTACTTTGCGCAGCCCGTAGCCCGACGACATCCCGAGAGCCTCGGCCCCCTCGCGGTAGCCCGTGGGGACCTGACGGAGCGAGGTCTCGGTGTTCTTCGCGATGTACGGGATCACCATGATGGAGAGGATGATCAGTGCCGGCAGAAGCGAGAGCTTCCAGCCCAGCCCTACCACGAGAGCGATGTAGCCGACGTAGCCGAGGACGATCGAGGGGAAGCCCGCCAGGACGTCAGACGCCGTCCGGAGCGGTCCGGACACCCGGCCGGAGAATTGCCGTGGGCGGGCGAACTCGGCCAGGTGGATCCCGGCGAACACGCCGATGGTCCCGGCGATGAGGAAGACGCCGATCATGAGGATGATCGT
>DATDIE010000177.1:0-4058 GCA_036521235.1 Acidimicrobiales bacterium
GAGCCATCAGCTCGACCTGGTCGAAGACCTGTGCGAGCGGGTCATCATCATCGACCACGGTCGCCTCGTCGTGTCCGGGACGGTGGACGAGCTGGCGAGCAGCGGTGATCGTCGCCTCGTCGTGCGGGTCGAGGGTGACCGGACGGGCGACTGGGCCCGCGCGGTACCCGGCGTCTCGGTCTCCGAGGTGTCAGCTGGCGCGACCCGACTGGTCGTAGACGACGACGTCGACAGCGACGTCGTCCTGCGGGCGGCGATGGTGGCGGGTCACGTCACGCAGTTCTCGTTCGAGCGCCGCCGGCTATCCGAGGTGTTCCGGGAGGCGGTCGGGTGAAGGCCGTCTACTTCATCCCCATCATCGCGGTTGCTCTGGGGCTGCGCATCTTCATTTCGCGCCGGCGACGAGGCCGCGGGGACGCGCCGGCCGTCGAGCAGCGGCCGCGTCGCGCGTTCGCCCTCGGCGCGCATCTCGGGGACGTGGGCCTCGTGGCCCGCCGCGAGATCCTCGAACGAGTGCGAGGACGGATCTTCCGCGTCGGCACGATCATCATCCTCCTCATCGTCGCCGGCGCGATCGTGATCCCGAAGATCCACGGCAACAGCACGACGACGCCGCAGCAGGTGGGCGTCGTCGGCGGGTCCACGGCGGCCGTCACCCAGGTGGTGAAGTACAGCGGCAAGCAGAGCCAGACGCCCGTGCACGTCGTGTCCGAGCCCTCCGTTCAGTCGGCCGAGGCGGCGCTCCGCAGCGGCAAGCTGGACGTCGCCGTCATCAACGGCGACAAGATCGTCACCAACCAGCCCGTCGCCGGGAGCTCGTCGGACACCGCGACCTTGGTGCAGGTCCTGGCGCCCGAGCTCGGTGTCCTCAACTCGTATGAAAAGGCCGGCCTGTCGCCGCAGCAGATCGGGCAAGTCGCCCGGGCGCGTGCCGTTCCGGTCGAAAGCTTGCAGGCGAGCAAGGCGAGGAGCGTCAACAAGGGCACCTCGGTGATCGGGGTCGTCCTCATCTTCCTGATGCTCACGCAGTACAACACGTGGATCCTCATGGGCGTCATGCAGGAGAAGGCGAGCCGGGTCGTCGAGGTGTTGTTGGCCACCGTCCGGCCCGTCCAGCTCCTCGGGGGCAAGGTGCTGGGCATCGGGCTGGTCGCACTGGGGCAGGCCGCACTGATCGTCGCCACCGCGTTCATCGTCAGCAAGGCGGTCGGCTCCAGCCTCCTCCACGGGACGGGGCCCGTGTTGATCCTGAGTGATCTCCTCTGGCTGGTGCTGGGGTACGCGTTCTACTGCTGGCTCTACGCCGCCGCCGGCTCCATGGCCGAGCGTCAGGACCAGGTCCAGACGCTCGCACTCCCGCTGAGCCTCCCCATCCTCATCGCCTACATCTACTCGATCACCGTGGCGAGCACGGGCAATCCCAGCCTGCTCTTCAAGGCGCTGGCGTACTTCCCCCCGACGGCACCCTTCGCCATGCCGGTGCTCGTCGGCCTGGACCAGGTCGCCTGGTGGCAGTTCCTGATCGCGTGCGCGCTCTCGGTCCTCGGGACGGCGGTCATGGCGTGGTTCGCGGCGGGCGTCTATAGACGAGCCGTCCTGCAGTCGGGACAACGGGTCAGCGTGCGGTCTCTACGAGGCGGCCCACGTCGGCCGAAGCCCTCGCCGGTGATCGACCCCGTCTGACGAGCTCGGCTCGGGTCGGGTCCGACCCGTCGGCGCCCGTGAGTCAGTACGTCAGTGCATCAGTGCGGCGGTTCCGCCGGCACCTCGAGCTTGACCCGCCGCACGCTCTCTGCGATGCCGGCGCCGTCCAGCCCCAGGCTGGCCAAGATGGCGTCTGCCTTGCCCTGCGCCAGGAACTGACGCGGGATGCCCAGGATGCGGGCCGCCGGTATGGGCAACCCGTCCGACTCGACCTGGGCCGCCATGGCGTCGACGAGGAATGCGCCCGCTCCGCCGTGCCGCAGGCCGTCCTCGGCGCTGACGACCAATTGATGCCGCGCTGCGTCGGCCAGCATCGCCGCGTCCGGCGGGCTGATCACCCGTGCGTCCCACACGGTGGCGTCGACACCCTCACGCGCCAGCTCGTCGGCCGCCGCCAAGCACGGGCCGACCATCTTGCCCACACCGAGGAGGCACACGGAGCCGTCGCCGCGCCGCAGCAGGTGCGCCGCCAGGCCCTCGCCCACCTCGTCCGGCGCGACGTGGCGCGGCGCGGTCTTGGGGAACCGGATCATCGCCGGGCCCTCCAACGACAGAGCGGTCCGCAGCATGGGCTCGACCTCTTCCGCCGAGGACGGTGTGAAGACCGTCATCCCGGGGATCGACAACGCCAGCGTCAGGTCCAGCACGCCGTGGTGGCTGGGACCGTCGTCGCCGGTCACTCCGGCCCGGTCCAGCACGAAGACGACCGGGCACCCGTGCAGCCCGACGTCGAGGTTCGCCTGGTCGAAAGCCCGGCTCAGGAACGTCGAGTACACCGCCACCACCGGGCGCAGGCCGGCCATTGCCATCCCGGCTGCTGCCGTCACCTCGTGCTGCTCGGCGATCCCGACGTCGTAGAACCGGTCGGGGAAGCGGGCTTGGAACGGCAGCAGGCCCGTCGGCCCGGGCATGGCCGCCGTCAGCGCCACGATCCGTGGGTCCTCGTCGGCCACCGAGAGCAGCGCCCGCGTGAAGGCCTCGCCGTACGTCGTCGCCCGTGACGGCAGCCCGTCGACCTCGGTCTCGGGCAACGAGCCCGGAGACGACAGCCCGCCGCCGTCGGTGCTCGTCGGGCTGCCCACGGCGTATCCGGCCGATGACCCGACCACGTTCTCCGTCAGCCCTGCGCCTGTCGCCGACGCGTCCGCAGCCACAGCGGTCGGCACGGTCGGCACCTTGAAGTCGTGCAGCCGCTGCACGTCGTCTTCCTCCGCCGGCGCGTACCCGCGGCCCTTCTTCGTCAACACGTGCACGACGATGGGCCCGTCCCACTCGGCCGCATGCGCGAACGCCTGCTCCATGTGCTCGATGTCATGCCCGTCGATCGGCCCCGCGTACCGCACGCCCAACGCCTCGAAGAACGTGTGCGGCGTCACCATCTCCCGCAGCGCGCTGTCCAACGCACGCACGCTCGAGTACGCCAGCTCGCCGAAGCCCGGCAGGTCGCGCAGCCGCGTCCGCCAGCGTTCACGGGCCGCGGTGTACGTCGGGTTGAGGCGCAACGACGTCAGCGACTGCGACAGCTGCGACACCGTCGGCGCGTACGACCGCCCGTTGTCGTTCAGCACGATCACGACCCGGCGCCGCGAGTGCCCGAGGTTGTTCAGCGCCTCGTACGCCATCCCCCCGGTCAACGCGCCGTCGCCCACGACGGCGACGACCCGTCGCTCGCCGTCCATGCCCCGCACGGCGAACCCCGAGGCGATCCCGTGGGCGTACGACAACGCCGTCGAGGCGTGCGAGTTCTCTATCCAGTCGTGCTCGGACTCCGAACGGTTGGGGTATCCCGACAAGCCGCCGGCCTGCCGCAGCCCCTTGAACCCGTACCGGCGGCCCGTCAGCAGTTTGTGCACATACGCCTGGTGCCCGGTGTCCCACAACAAGACGTCACGGGGCGAGTCGAATACCCGGTGGAGGGCCAGCGTCAACTCGACGGCCCCCAAATTCGACCCCAGGTGCCCACCCGTCGTGGTCACCGTGTCGACGATGAAACCCCGGATCTCCTCGCACAATTCGGCCAGCTCTTCGCTGGTCAGGCCCTTAATGTCGGCTGGGGTCTCGATACTTTGCAAAATCATGACGAGTGGCGCTCAGGCTACCCGCTGCCCCCGGCCCGCCGCAGGCGCACTCGCCGCCGCACCGGCGCCTCCCCGACCTCGTCCGACCCCGTCGCCGTCGCCGTCGACGTCACCCGTCCGAGCCCCGGCCCCCGCCCCCGTCCGCCCACCAGCGTGATGATCGCCACCGAGAACGCCGCCGCCGCCAGCACCTGCAGTCCACGCGCCGGCCCCCACGCCTCCGACACCCACCCCACGATCGGCGCCCCCGCCACCCAGCCCACGTACCCCGCCGCC
>DATDIE010000178.1:0-5096 GCA_036521235.1 Acidimicrobiales bacterium
GGCGTTTGCCCACTCCAACACGAACCTCGACTTCGGCCCGCTGCGACGCATCTTTGTCAGCCCCAACTTCCACCGCATCCATCACCGGCGTGACGGCGCACAGGACGTCAACCTCGGCTTCGCGTTCTCCATCTGGGACCAGCTGGGTCACCGCGCCGTCTTCCCGGACGAGTCGACGGTCGGCATCGACACGGGTCTCGCCGGCCGGCCGCTCACGGTCGAGCAGGCCGGAGCTCGCCCGCGCTACGTCCGCTCCATGGCGGCGCAGCTCGTCGGGCCGTTCCGCCCGATGGCCCAACCGGTGGAGCTCCCCTCCGTGCGCGAAGAGAGGCTGCCGGCCCGGCAGGCGTGATGGCGACCTCGACCACCCCCGTCCCGGCGCGTGCCGCTCGCTCGACGAGGCCCCGAGACCTCGTGGGCCTGGTCTTCACCGTCCGCCCGTCCCCGCTGGCGGCCGACCTCGCGCTGCTGGCGACCCGCATCGTGCTGGCGTGGATCTTCATCTACTACGGCGCCGGCAAGCTTTTCGGCGCGTTCAACGGCCCGGGGCTCCATCGCTGGTCGCTCTACATGTCGAACGTCGCCCACCTGCACCCCGGAGGGTTCTTCGCCGTTCTGGGCGCGTTGATCGAGTTCGGCGGCGGCATCGCGATGGCCCTCGGCCTCCTCTCGCGCCTCGCCGGGCTCGCCCTGTTCGGCGACATGGTCATCGCGATGATCACCGTGACCTGGGCCACCGGCCTCAACACGTCGAACCCGCCGCCGGGCTACCAGCTCAACCTGACCCTCGCAGTGCTGGCGCTCGTCATCGCCCTCCTCGGCCCGGGCCGCTTCAGCGTCGACGCCCTCGTGGACCGGCAGCTGACCACGTCCACCGCCGCGCCCTCGCCGGGCCAGACCTAAAGCCGGCCGCGCATGGTCTCCGACACTCGCCTCCCGACCGTCCAGCCCGAGTCGTCGGTCCCCTCCCGCACGGGGAGCGAGTGGTGGCCCGATCCGTCCGCACGCGTCCCGCGGGTCGTCCGCATCACGGGGAACCTCATCGGTGCGGCCGGGGCGGGCTACTTCTCCTACGTCACGCTCGAGGCCTTTCTGCGCACGCATCGGCCCATCGGATTCCTCTTCTTCGCCGAACAGATGGTGGTCGTCGTCGCCTACCTGGCGCGACGCCCGGCCCACACGGTCACCGCGCGCCTGGGCGACTGGCTCCTCGCCTTCGGCGGGACCTTCCTGCCCGTCCTGTTGCGACCCGACGGTGCCCACCCGCAATGGGGCCTCCAGTGGGGCCTCGTGCTGCAGTTCTGCGGCGTCGTGGTCTGCCTCTGGTCCTTCTTCGCGCTCGGTCGGTCGTTCGGCTTTGCGGCGGCCGACCGCGGTCTCGTGCAGCGCGGCCCCTACCGGGTCGTGCGCCATCCGATTTACGTCTCGTACGTGCTGCTCCAGATCGGGTATCTGCTCCAGAGCTTCTCGTTGCGCAACCTCGCCGTGGTACTGCTCGCCATCGCATGCAACGCCGGCCGGATACGGGCCGAAGAGCGGGTGCTCGCCGCGAACCCCGCGCACGCCGCGTACTGCCGACTCGTCCGGTGGAGGGTCGTGCCGGGACTCTGGTAGTCAGCCGGCGTGAGCAAGCTCGCGCACCCACGGGTTGTCCGGGCTGCTGAGCCTGGGACCCGTTACCTTTGGCCCTGACATGAGGGCCGCAGCACGCCCGACAATGGTTCGGGCCCATGGACCATGACCTGAACCTCACCGCGCTGGCGGTGACCTCGGCCTGCATCATCGTCTGGGGCCTTGTCTCGGGCCGTCTCGAACGCTGGGACGTCTCCGCCCCCATCGCGTTCGTCGTCCTGGGCCTCGTCGTCACGCACGGGCCGACCGAGTTGGTTCATTTCAACCTCCACTCCTCGACCATCAGGTCGCTGGCCGAGGTCACGCTCGCCGTCGTCTTGTTCGCCGACGCCTCGCGGGTCAACCTGCGCGCCCTGCGCGCCGAGGCCGCGATCCCGGCGCGCCTCCTCGCCATCGGGCTCCCACTCTCCATTGCCGCCGGCGCCGCCACTGCGGCGGCCCTCTTCGGCAGCAGCGGCCTGTGGGTGGCGGCCGCGATCGGCGCGATGGTGGCCCCGACCGACGCCGCGCTCGGCGCCTCGATCATGGAGGACGAGCGGGTGCCCGCGGCGGTGCGACGCACCCTGAACGTGGAGAGCGGCCTCAACGACGGCATCGCCACCCCGTTCATCAACGTGTTCATTGCCGGTGCCGTGACGGCCGACGCCCTCGGTGGCACCCACCTCACTTCGGCCGTGGTCGAGCTCGGCGGCGGCGCCCTCCTGGGCATCGGGGTCGGCGTCGTCGGCGCCACGCTGCTCGTCCTGTCCCGTCGCCACGGATGGAGCGCGCCGGGCTTCCGGCCGCTGGCCATCCTGGCCCTCGCTCTCTTCGCCTACTCGACGGCGGTCGTCGCCGGCACCAACGGTTTCGTCGCCGCCTTCGTCGCCGGCCTCGCCTTCGGTACCGCCGATCGTCACAACGACGCGGCCATGGTGCAGTTCACCGAGGAGGCAGGGACGCTGATGTCGCTCCTCGTGTGGTTCGTGTTCGGCGCCGTCATGTTGGTGCCGGGTCTCGACGACGTCGGCTGGCGCGACGTCGTCTTCGCGCTGCTCGCCCTCACCGTCCTCCGCATGGTGCCGGTCGCCCTGGCCCTCGCCGGCTCGAGGCTCGACCGGGCGACCGTGGCCTTCATCGGGTGGTTCGGGCCACGCGGTCTCGCCTCCGTCGTCTTCGGCCTCATCGCCGTGGATGCCCTCGAGCCGGCGCAATCGAAGGTGGTGCTCGCGGCGGTGACGCTGACCGTCGCGCTCAGCGTGCTGTTGCACGGCGTCAGCGCGTCGCCCCTCGCGTCGCGCTACGCGGCGTACTCCGCCGCGCACCCCGAGCGACACCGACGAGAGCGTGAGCCATCGAGTCCGCTCGCCACGCGCACCCTGCGCCGGGTCCGCTCGTCGCGCACCAGGCGCGACCGGCCCCCGCACGACGTCGAGCCGGGGTGATCCGGCACGTCGTCACCCCTCACCGCTCCCGGAGAAGTAGACCGCGGTCGTCCGGGTCAACGGGGATTGCTTTGCTTCCTCCGCGAGAACGGATTTGCTTTGCTTCCTCCGCGAAAACATTGTGAACACTCTGTACGAAGGCCGAACGCGCACCTTTGACAACGCGCGGACAAATAGGGCCGTTCGACTCTCACGGACTCGTTACGCGAGGCGTTAGCTTTGAGGTTGTCCGGGGGGATACGTCAGATGCCCTGCGGGTTGGGGCGTGTGACATCTGACCAGAAACGGCGGCGGCGAGTTGGCGAAAAAGGGCGGCAGGTTCTCAGGCCTCCATGGAGGCCGCGGGCGGATCGCGGTCGGAATCCGCGTGCTCGCCGCGCTCGCCGTGGTCGCCACGGCGGTCACGCTGTCGCAAACGCAGGGCCCGCGCCCTGCGGCGGCCGACACGCCGTTCACCTTCCTGAACGAGGAGTTCAACGAGGCGACCTTCCCACCCCCGAACTGGACGGCGCCGGACGGAACCTGGTCGGCGAGCTGCAGCGTCGTCTCGCCGGAGACCGGCTGCGCCGCGGTCGCCTCGGACACCGGCGGCGCCGCCGGGCTCGACGAGCTCATGTTCAACCCATCGGTCGGCATCCCCGCGAACGTGCAGAACCTGACCCTGTCGTTCTATTCGGACTTCAGCCCCGACTCCACGACCATGGGCGATTCTGCGGGCGTCTACCAGGCAAGCGTTCCTGGTGACACCGGCGACTTCAACGAGCTCGGCTCGATTTCCGGACCGCTCGGCACCGACGCCACGGGGACGCCCGTCCTGCACACGATTTCGCTGTCCAACACCAACCTGCCGATCGCCTTCCGCTGGACGTCGTTCGGGGACAGCTCGACCACGACCACGGAGACCTGGGCGATCACCAACGTGATGATCACCGGTACCGTGCCCTCCACCAGCTACACGCTGACCGCGAACCCGATCAGCAACACCGTCTATCCGCACATCGTCGCCGGCACGCCGGTGACGCTCGCGCTCTCGGGGTCGTCGAATCCCTCCGGCGACTCGCTGCAGTTCTCCATCGATTCGCCGCCCACGCTCGGCACCCTCGGCCCGATCACCCAAGTGGACGCCGACGACGCCACCGTCGTCTATACCCCTCCCGCGCTGTCCTGCCCCGATCCGAACGGGGTGTCCGGCTTCCTCTGCTCGGACACGTTCACGTTCACCGTGCACGACGCCGAGGGCAACGCCAGCAGCGCGGCCAAGGTCGACCTCGACGTGTTGCCGGGCGGCGCCGGCAACGAGGTGCCGGCGGTCACGGCGCCGCCGACCGAGTCGTACACGACCCTCTCGCAGAACGGGAACCTCGTGCCGGCCGCCGACCTCACCGGCGCGGTCACAGTCGGGCCCTCGAACTTCCCCGACGAGATCCAACTCGAGCTCCAGGCGTCCACGGGGACCATCGACCTCACCAACGGGGTTGCGTCAGGCGTGACCTTCCTCAACGGGACGGCCAACGACGAAGCGACCATCTACCTGGCGGGCAGCCTGACCAAGCTGAATACGGCGATCGGCCAGTTCCTGTACTTCCCCCCGGCCGGCACGACGCCGACCGCGACCATCCACATGTTCCCGACCGATATGGGCCCCACCGGCGGCGGGCCGTTCACGGCCGGGACAGAGGTCACGACCACGATCAACGGGATCGTCATCAACCCGCCCCCGTCCATCGCCGTGCCGACGGAAGCGCTGTCCATCCCGACCGACGCCGGACCCCTCACGTTCCCTTCGGGCGCGACGACCGGCTTCACCTTGACCGACGCCGGCGCCTCGCCGACCACCCAGGACGAGGTGATCCTGAGCGTCAGCGCGGGGTCCCTCGCCCTGCCGGCATCCGACACCAGTGGGCCGACGCAGCTGGTCACGGTGCAGAGCTTCGGGAACGGCGGCACGCTCGACATCACAGGCACCGTGACAGACGTCAACGAGGCCCTGCACGACCTCACGTTCGACCCCACCAACCTGCCGTCCGAGTCCGTCACACT
>DATDIE010000179.1:0-2002 GCA_036521235.1 Acidimicrobiales bacterium
GCTTGCGGATGTCCCACTGGACGGGCTGCTCGCCGGCCGGGCCGCTCCCGCCGGTGTTTCCGGGCCCTCCCGGCCCGCCACCGGCGCCCCCGGGCCCGCGCCGGCGCATGGCGCGCCGGCGGAACTGCATGAACCGCAGGCCGATGGCCAGCGCGATGAAGACCACGGCGTACGGGGTGGGCTCGCCGGAATGGCCCGTGAACAGCGCCAAGACGGCGGCCGGGAGGTGCGGTGACGCAAGCACGATAGAAGCTCCACGCTAGACGCGAGGGCTTGCGCCGAGGTCGCGCCGACGGGTGCCGCCGGGAAGGGTCCGGCGGGATCGGCCGGCCGTCTCCAGGGGCCGATTTCGGGGCCGCAGGAGCGCCTGAGGAGCGGGCCGACCGGAGTAGGATGAAGGATCGTCGGCGCGTCGGCCCGGCGTTCGCAATGAGTCGTTAAGACAGGCCGGTGTGGTGGGTGTGCCGTACCGGCCCCACGAATGCCGGAGGGCGACCAAGTGGCAGAAATCGAGATCGGCATCTTCAAGTCGGGACGCCAGGCCTACGGGTTTGACGACATCGCGATCGTCCCGAGCCGCCGGACCCGTGACCCCGAGGACGTCGACATCTCCTGGGAGATCGACGCCTACAAGTTCGAGCTGCCCGTGCTGGGCGCGGCCATGGACGGGGTCATCAGCCCGGCCACGGCGATCGAGCTGGGGAGACTCGGCGGGCTGGGCGTGCTGAACCTCGAGGGACTCTGGACCCGCTACGAGGACCCGACGTCGCTCTTCGACGAGATCAGGGAGCTCGACGACGAGAAGGCCACGTCCCGGATGCAGCAGATGTACCAGGAGCCGATCATCCCCGAGCTGGTGACGGCGCGCATCCGTGAGATGAAGGAGGCCGGGATCACGACCGCCGCCTCCGTGACGCCGCAGCGCACCGAGAAGCTGGCGCCGGCGATCCTGGCCGGCGAGCTCGACATGCTGGTCATCCAGGGGACGGTGGTGTCGGCCGAGCACGTGTCGAAGACGTCGGAGCCGCTGAACCTGAAGCGCTTCATCCGTGAGTTCGAGATCCCGGTGATTGTGGGCGGGTGCGCCTCGTATCAAGCGGGCCTGCACCTGATGCGCACCGGTGCCGTCGGCGTGCTCGTCGGCGTCGGCCCCGGCAACGCCTGCACGACGCGCGGCGTGCTCGGCATCGGCGTGCCCCAGGCCACCGCGATCGCCGACGTCGCCGGGGCGCGGATGCGGCATTTGGACGAGACCGGCGTCTACGTCCACGTCATCGCGGACGGCGGCATGTCCAAGGGCGGCGACATCGCCAAGGCCATCGCCTGCGGCGCCGACGCCGTCATGCTGGGCTCGCCGCTCACGTCCGCCTTCGAGGCGCCGGCGCGCGGCTTCCACTGGGGCATGGCCACGTTCCACCCGACGCTGCCCCGCGGCGCCCGGGTGCGCACCTCGGTGCGCGGGTCGCTGCGCGAGATCCTGCACGGCCCGGCGCACGAGAACGACGGCCGCATGAACCTGTTCGGCGCGCTGAAGACCGCCATGGCCACCTGCGGCTACGAGACGGTCAAGGAGTTCCAGAAGGCCGAGGTCATGGTGGCCCCATCCCTGCAGACCGAGGGGAAGTTCTTCCAGCGCTCGCAGGGCGTCGGGATGGGCCACTGAGCCCGATGGGCTCCACGCAGTGAGTACGACCGACACCGACACCGACACCGACACCGACACCGACACCGTCCTCGTCGTCGACTTCGGGGCCCAGTACGCCCGACTGATCGCCCGCCGGGTGCGCGAGTCGCACGTGTACTCCGAGATCGTCCCGGCCACGATCTCGCTCGCGGAGATCCGGGCGCGGGCGCCCAAGGGCATCATCTTCAGCGGCGGGCCGAAGTCGGTCTACGAGTCGCCGGCCCCGACCATCGACGCCGGCGTCTACGAGCTGGGCATCCCCATCCTCGGGCTCTGTTACGGCGCCCAGCTGATGGCGTTGCAGCTCGGCGGCACGGT
>DATDIE010000180.1:0-11213 GCA_036521235.1 Acidimicrobiales bacterium
TGGAGCACGGCACCGCCCCGGTGCTGCTCCTCTTCCTCTCGGCGGACTGCCTCGGCTGCCGGGACCTGTGGGTCGGCCTCTCGGATCTGCAGGCGGGCCTGGGCCGAGGCGCCCGGGTGGCCGTCGTGACGAAGGCCCCGCCCGCCGAGGACCCGGCGACCATCGCCGCCCTCGCCGCCGACGCCAAGGGCCGGCTCCGCGCCCCAGTCGTCATGAGCGAGACCGCCTTCGCCGACTACCACGCCGCGGCGCCGTTCCTCGCCGTCGCCACACCCACCGCCGTGCTCACCGAGGGCGTCGCCTGGGGGGTCGACGAGACCGTCCGGACGGCCCGCACCGCCCTCGGCGGCGCGGCCACGGACGGGTGATCGATGCCACGCCGTGTCACACCCCCTGGTCATGCTGCCTCCCAACAGAGAGGGTCAACGCCATGCCGGATACCAGGGAGACCGACACCCAGCCCGAAGCCAGGCTCGTCATCGAGTGCGACCGCTGCGCGCTGCAGGCCACCAACGCGTGCGACGACTGCGTCGTTAGCTTCCTTCTCGGGCGCGAGCCGGACGACGCCGTCGTCATCGATGCCGACGAGGCACGCGCCATGCGCATCCTCGGGCAGGCTGGCCTCGTCCCGACGCTGCGCTACAGCAACCGGGCGGGCTGACGCCGCGGCGGGTTTCGCGTGAAGCGTCACCTGCTCGTCACCAACGACTTCCCGCCCAAGGTCGGCGGCATCCAGAACTACCTCTGGGATCTCTGGAGTCGGCTGGACCCCGGCTCCTTCGTCGTCCTGACCGCCACCTCCGACGCTAACGCCGCCGCTTTCGACGCCGAGCAGGCCGCCCGCGGCGTGCGCATCGAGCGCGTCCCCGGCTCCATCCTTTTCTTCCCCACGCCGCAGGCACAGCGGGCCGTCACCGACTGCGTCGAGGCGCACGGCATCGACCTCGTCCTGCTCGACCCCGCCCTGCCGCTCGGCCTCTTGGGCCCGCGCCTCGACGTGCCCTACGGCGTCATCCTCCACGGTGCCGAGGTGACCGTGCCGGGGCGGCTCCCCGCCGCTCGCGCCGCGCTCGCACGCGTCTTGCGCCACTCGTCGATCGTCATCTCGGCGGGCGGCTACCCGGCCGCCGAGGGCCGCCGTGCCGCCCCCGGCCTCACGGCCCCGGTGGTCGACGTGCCTCCGGGCGTCGACACGAGCGCCGTCGCACCCCTCAAGGCACCCGAACGCCGCGCCGCCCGCGCCGGGCTCGGCCTGTCCGTCACCGCGCCGTTGCTGGTGAGTGTCAGCCGCCTGGTGCCGCGCAAGGGCATGGACGTGCTCATCGAGGCGGCCAACCGGCTGGCGCCCTCGTATCCCGACCTGGTCGTGGCGATCGCCGGGGACGGACGGGAGCGGTCCCGCCTCGAGCGACTCGCCGCACGCAGCCCGCTCGACGTACGGGTGCTCGGCCGGGTCAGCGACGAGGACCGGGCCGCCCTCCTGGGCGCTGGCGACGTCTTCGTGATGGCCTGCCACAACCGCTGGGGAGGCCTCGAACAGGAGGGGTTCGGGATCGTGTTCCTCGAGGCCGCCGCGGCCGGCGTGCCCCAGGTCGCCGGGGACAGCGGCGGGGCCCCCGAAGCCGTCCTCGACGGCACGACGGGCCTGGTCTTGGGCGACCCGTCCGACCCGGGCGCCGTGGCCGAGGCCATACGCACGTTGCTGGCGGATCCGGCGCTCCGCCGGCGGATGGGCCGGGCCGCCCGGAAGCGGGTGCAGGAATCCTTCGACACCGACGTTCTCGCTTCTAGGCTGGCCGAGGCGCTGGACGGAGTGGCAGTCTGACGCTGACCCGGCGGGTATCGGTAGGACAAGAAGGGGAGTAGGCATCGTGGCCGAACAAGCCACAGAGCACATTTCGATCGCGGCACCGCCCGAGCGGTGCTTTGCCGTCGCGGCCGACCTCGAGCACTACCCGCACTTCTTCAACGACATCAAAGAGGTCGAGATCAAAGAGCGCGACGACCAGGAGCGTCCGACGCTGGTGACGTTCCGGACCGCGGC
Organism: Acidimicrobiales bacterium; assembly: GCA_036521235.1. GTDB lineage: Bacteria > Actinomycetota > Acidimicrobiia > Acidimicrobiales > RAAP-2 > Bog-473. Next base: position 2,045 of record DATDIE010000180.1, read on the forward strand.
CTTCGGGCGCAGCACCACCTACACCCTCGCCTACGACTACGTGGACGCGCCGCACACGCTCGCCTGGAAGCTGACCCAGGGCGACATCACCACGAAGCTCGACGGCAACTACGTCTTCGACGCCGGCGAGGGCGGCTCGACGGACGTGACGTACCACCTCGAGGCGGAGCTGCGAGTCCCGATCCCCGGGTTCATCAAGATGCGGGCGACCAGCCGCATCATGACCTCGGCGCTGCGAGACCTGAAGGCGCAGGTCGAGTCCGGCTCGTGAGCTCCGGCGCGCGCCGGCACGTTCAGGCCGGCGTGACCTACGGCATCGACATCGGGGGCACGAAGGTGCTCGGCGTTGCGCTCGGCCCCGACAACGAACGCGTGGGCGAGGCGCGCGTGCCCACCCCGACGGGCAAACGCGAGATCGTCGGCAGCCACGTCGCCGAGGCGGTATCGCTCGTCACCGCCGAACTGGACCACAGCCTGGGTGCCGACGGCCCGGGCGAGCCCGCCGCCCCCATCGGCGTCGGCGCGCCCGGCATGGTCGACCGGGCCGGCCGGCTGTGCTTCGCGCCGAACCTCCCACAGGCGCACGGCGTGGACTGGACGGCGTTGATCGGTGACCGCCTCCCCGGACGGGCCGTCGTGATCGAGAACGACGCCAACCTCGCGGTGCTGGCCGAGCATCGCCTGGGCGCCGCCCGCGGCTTTCATCACGTGTTGATGGTCACCCTCGGCACGGGCATCGGCGGCGGCATCGTGGTGGACGACCGCGTGCTGGTGGGTGCGACCGGGTTCGCCGGCGAGATCGGCCACATGGTCGTGGACCCGAACGGTCCTCCGTGCCCCTGCGGCCGGCGCGGCTGTTGGGAGCGCTTCGCGTCGGGCGCCGGGCTGGGCCTGCTGGCCCGCGAGGCTGCGTTGGCCGGTCGGCTCGGCGAGGTGGTCCGCCTGGCCGGCGGCGACCCCGAGAGCGTGCGCGGCGAGGACGTCTCGGCGGCCGCGGCGGCGGGCGACCCCGCGGCGCGGCGCGTCATCGAGGACGTTGGCTGGTGGATCGGTTTCGGACTGGCCAACCTCGCCGCCGTCGTGGACCCCGACTGCTTCGTCCTCGGTGGCGGCGTCGTCGAGGCCGGCAGCCTGCTCGTCGACTCCGCGCGGGCGGCCTTCGAGGAGCTGGTGGAGGGCAGCGACAGCCGCCCCCTCGCCGCGGTCGTCCCGGCCGCGTTCGGCGAACGGGCCGGTGCGGTCGGGGGGGCGCTGGCGGCACGGCAAGGTGGGCTGTGGTGATCCGGACCGGTGTCGTGCTGCCGACGTTCCGCGACGCGCCGGACGAGGCGTTCGCCGCGGCCGCCGAAGCGGTGAAGGCGGGCGTCGACGGTCTGTTCTGTTACGACCACATCTGGCCCTTGGGCCAGCCGGAACGTCCCGCCATCGCGCCCTTCCCGGTGCTCGGCGCGCTGGCCGCCCGCCTCGCCCCGCGACCCGACGGGAACGGCCCGTTCCTGGGCACACTCGTGGCGCGGATCGGCCTCGCCCCGCTGCCGGTTCTCGCCGCGCAGTTCACTGCGCTCGACCGCCTGGCGCCCGGTCGCGTCATCGCGGGCCTCGGGACCGGCGACAAGATGAGCGAGCAGGAGAACGTGGCCTACGGGATCCCGTACCCGCCGGCGGCCGAGCGACGCGCGGAGATGGTCACGCTCGGGCGCCAGCTCGTCACGGCCGGGATCACCGTGTGGATGGCCGGAGGTGCGGCGGGGCGCATCGAAGAGGCGCGGGCGGCGGGTGCCGCCCTCAACCTGTGGGACACCGACCCGAGGGTCGTGGCCGAGCGGTCGGCCGCAAGCGAGGGGACCGAGATCACCTGGGCCGGACCGCCTCCGGCGGCGACGCCTCCGTTGGCCGAACGGGTGCAGGCGCTCCACGACGCCGGTGCGAGCTGGGTGGTCTTCGGCTGGCCGGTCGACGTCGACGAGCTCGCGGCGGCCGGGCGCGGCACAACGGCCGCACAGCGGTCGGGCCGGGCCGCAAGCGGGTCGTAGACTCAATCGATGGAGTTCCGCCGGATTAACGGGCTACCGCCCTATGTGTTCGCGACCATCAACGACCTGAAGGCGTTGTCGCGGCGAGCCGGCCGGGACGTGATCGACCTGGGCTTCGGCAACCCCGACCTGCCGTCGCCCGACATCGCCGTCGACAAGCTCGCCGAGGCCGCCCACAACCCGCGCAACCACCGCTACTCGGCCTCCCGCGGGATCCCGAAGCTGCGCAGCGCGATCACCGATCTCTACAAGCGCAAGTTCGACGTCGAGCTCGACCCCGAGACCGAGGTGGTGACGACCATCGGTGCCAAGGAGGGCTTCTCGCACCTCATGTGGGTGCTCGTGGCCCCGGGTGACACCGCGCTGGTGCCGTCGCCCTCGTACCCGATCCACATCTGGGGCCCGCTCTTCGCCGGTGCCGACGTGCGTCAGGTGCCGCTGCGGGGACCCGACGTGGCGGACGACGACGTGTCCGCCCCCGGCGAGGACTTCTTCGAGGGTCTCATGCACGCGTACGAAGAGTCGTGGCCCAAGCCGCGGGTCATCGTGCTGTCCTTCCCGCACAACCCGACGACGGCGTGCGTGGACCTCTCGTTCATGGAGCGTCTGGTCGCCTTTGCCCGCGAGCATGACATCGTGCTCGTCCACGACTTCGCGTACGCCGACCTCGGGTTCGACGGCTACCAGCCGCCCTCGGTCCTCCAGGTTCCCGGCGCCAAGGAGGTGGCGGTCGAGATCTACACCATGACCAAGTCGTTCTCCATGGCCGGCTGGCGCGTCGGCTTCGTCGTCGGCAACCGCGAGATCGTCCAGGCGCTCACCAAGCTCAAGACGTACCTCGACTACGGGACGTTCCAGCCGATCCAGATCGCCGCCATCGTCGCCATGAACGAGGCGCCGGACTACCCCAAGGAGATCAACGAGATCTACCGGTCCCGCCGCGATGCGCTCTGCGATGGCCTGAACCGCATCGGCTGGCCGGTCGTCCCGCCCAAGGGCACCATGTTCGTGTGGGCGCCCATCCCCGAGCCGTACCGCGAGATGGGCTCGCTCGACTTCTCCAAGTACCTGGTGAGCGAGGCCGACGTCGCCACGTCTCCCGGCGTCGGGTTCGGGCCCGGCGGCGACGGCCACGTGCGGTTCGCCTTGATCGAGAACGAACAGCGCATCGGCCAGGCCGTGCGCAATCTGCGCGGCGCGCTGACCAAGCTCGGTTAGTTCCGAGCCGCCACCGCGGCTGACGTTGAACCACACGCACCGCGGGCGCGTGGTTCCCCCGCCCTGCATTCTCAGCTTGTCTCAAGATCAGTGAGCCAGGATGCCGCCCGTGGTGCAGTCGGTGGACGCCCTGACCCTGCGGGGACCCACCGTTGCACCACCTGCTGCGGCGACGTCGAGCACACCCTCGCCCCTCGAAGACGGGGCGAGACGCGGCGCCTACCTCGGGCAGTTCGACTCGTATCGCGTGATCGCGTGCTGCGCCGTGGTGCTCCAGCACTCGCTCCTTTGGAACGTCGAGGGAGGGAACACAACGGCGTGGGCCTTCGTGATGCTGCTGCACTTCAGTCGCACGGCGTTCTTCTTCCTCACCGCCTTCTTGCTCACGTACAGCCAGATCCATCGCCCGCGGACCGTGACCCAGTTCTGGTGGCGGCGCTACGCCGAGATCGGTGTTCCGTTCCTGATCTGGACCGGCATCTACTGGCTCGTGACGATGATCGGCGCGGGGAGTTGGGACCAGGCGGGCTCGCTGCTGTGGAACGACCTCGTCTTCGGCTACTACCAGCTCTACTTCGTGGTCGTCCTCTTCCAGCTCTACCTGATCTTCCCCTTCCTGCTGCGGGCCGTGCGGGCGAGCAGGCACCACGTCGTGCTCATGACCATCAGCCTCCTTTTCGCACTCGCGCTGGCCGCCGACCTTCACTACACGGAGTACTTCGGCGTGGTGGGTCACGCGACCCGCTCGATCATGGCGATCTGGCCCTTCGCCCGGGATCCGATCACGTACCAGGAGCAGTTCATCGCCGGGATCCTGGTGGCGCTGCACTTCGACCAGGTGCGGCGGTTCGTCGAGCGGCGTTGGCGTCAGGTCATCGCCCTCGCCGTCGGTGTCGGCGTCGTGGCCACGCTGTGGTATCTGATCGCGGTGTGGACCGGCACGCCGACGGGTGGGGCGTCCGACCTCTACCAGCCGATCGCCTTCTTGTGGTTCACGGCGGCCGTGGCCGCGCTCGAATGCGGAACCTGGGCCTGGTATCGGCGTCAGACACGCCGCGTCGGGATGCCGGCTCGTTGGTCCAAGACATTCTCAGCCGAATTTCTGGCGGGGCTCACCGGGGGGATCTTCTTCTGCCACGTGCTGTTCTTGAACCTCGTCCGCGACGCTCTCGATGACAGCGGCGTCGCTGCGCACCTCGGGTGGGCCGGCGTCGTCGTGGTGACGTTCGTACTGACGATCGGCTGCGCCGGCCTGTGCACGGCACTGCTGTTGCGCACGCCGCTGGGCTGGGCGCTCACCGGCCCGGTCCGCGCCGAGCAACGGGCGCGTCTCGGGATTGACTCAGCTGAGACTCATACAAGAGAGACCTAACTCTTAACGGAATCCTTACGACTTCCCATCGGGTTCTCGCCTGTCTCCCAGTGACAGCACAGTGTGCTTCGGCAGTGTGACAGTCGTGAAACAAGATTCGAGTGGCAACAGCGCGCCGACCGGTCGAATGATCTGGCTCGTCCGCCACGGAGAGAGCGACTGGAACGCCTCGGGGCTCGTGCAGGGACAGGCCGACGGGCCGGTGCTGACCGTGGCGGGGCGCGAGCAGGCGAAGCGAGTGGCTCAATTGGTGCGCCGGTTTCCGATCCGCAGGATCATGACGAGCGATCTCACGCGCGCCGTGGAGACGGCGTCGGTCATCGGCCAGAAACTGAAGCTCCGCTGGGACCTCGTCCCCGCGTTGCGTGAGCGGAACTTCGGCGAGGCACAGGGCATCCCCCTTACCGCGTTGCCTCCTGATTGGTCGGGTATCGAGGACGGTCGCGTCGTTGATGCCGACGCCTGCCCGCCCGGTGGAGAGTCGGTACGCGAGTTGCGCGACCGGGTCGTCGACTTCTTCGGCCACCTGCTCCGTGAGGAGCCCGACGGTGACGTGCTCGTCGTCACCCACGGCGGCGTGATCAGGGTTGCCCTGTCGCACTGCCACCGGATCCCGGTCACCCACATGCCGTGGGGCGATGTGCCCAACGCCGGTCTCTGGTCGCTGAGTCCCGGCGAAATCCTTCCAGCGGTCCTGCTCTAGGACGTCAGCCCAACCGTGAGGAGATGCACATGAGGCCAACGGCACTGGAACTGCCGACAAGGGCAGCGAAGCCACGGACCAAGGGTCTGACGATGATGGTCGACGGAGGTCTGCCGACTCACAGCTTCGAGGACATCGTGGAGAGCGGGGCCGAGTACCTCGACTTCGTGAAGTTCGGCTGGGGGACGGCCATCGTGACGAACGACCTGCGTCGTAAGATCGACGTACTCAATGGGGCGGGCGTCGACTACTACTTCGGCGGGACGCTGTTCGAGAAGTTCGTCCTGCAAGACCGCTTCGACGACTACCGCGAGTTCTGCGAGAGCTGGTCCTGTCGCTACTTGGAGGTCTCGAACGGCACGATCAGCCTGTCAGCGATGGAGAAGGTCGGCTACATCCGGAAGTTGGCGGACGACTTCCGCGTCATCTCCGAGGTGGGCTTCAAGGACTCGCAGCGGTCCGAGCAGTTCGCACCTCACCGCTGGATAGAAAGCATCCACGACGACGTCGACGGCGGGGCGTTCCTGGTCACCCTCGAGGCGCGCGAGAGCGGTCGAGCGGGGATCTGCCGGTCCAACGGAGAGCTTCGGTCCGGTCTGATCGAGGAGATCTTGGAATGCGACGTCCCGGTCGAGCGCCTCCTCTTCGAAGCGCCGTCCACTGAGTTGCAGAGTTATTTCGTTCGTCGGGTCGGCGCTGACGTCAACCTCGGCAACATCCCATCGACGGCGGTGATCGGCCTCGAGACCATCAGGCTCGGACTGCGCTCGGACACGCTGGAGTGCTTCGAGGCGCGGGTGTCGTGAGTGAAGGGCGCGACGTCTTCCACTTGGCCATTCCCGTCTACGACCTGGACGACGCTCAGGAGTTCTACGTCGGGAACCTTGGCTGCAAACTGGCGCGCCGTTACGCCGACCGCATCACGATCGACTTCTTCGGCGACCAGTTGGTCTGTCACCTGGTGGAGCCGCCGGTCGTCCCCGTCGAGGTGAAGCTCTACCCGCGCCACTTCGGTGTGACATTCCGCGAGGCCCGTGACTTCGACGGCGTGTACGAGCTGTGCGTCCAGCGCAAGATCGAACTGTTCGCCGACGTCAGCGTCCGCTTCGAGGGTCTGGTGGAGGCCCACCGCACGTTCGTGCTGCGCGATCCCGCCGACAACCTGATCGAGTTCAAGCACTACACCGACCCCCGGATGATGTACTGACGTGGGGAGCCTGGCGACCATGAGGTCTGCCCCGTTGCGGCCGACGGCCGCCACCGAGACCGCGTCCGCCGACGAAACACTGGGCGAACTGGTGCAACGCCGGGCGCGGGCGCACGGCGAGCGGGTGTACGTCGAGCCTGCGCGCAGCGACGGCGTCCTGACCTATGCGTCCCTTGCCGAGTGGCATGGCGCACTCGCGGCGGCCGCACCGGCGCGTGATTCGACCGTCGCCGTGTCGATCTCCGACCCCCTCCAGTGCGCGGCCTTCCTGATCGGCGCCGTGGCCTCGGGCATGTGGGTCGCCCCGCTCGATCCCGCCACCCCCGACGCGGGGCCAAGCGGGCTCGGATCCCTCACGGCTCGGATGGGGGCGGACCTGATCGTCGCCGACCGTCCCGCCCCGGCGGACGTGCCCTGTCGCTGGGTCGAGCTGACTGACCTGGTCTCCGAGGGCGCGGCGAACGCGACCGGCGCGTGGGCCGAAGTCCGGACGACCGGCGAGGGCGGCATCGTCCTCTCGTCGTCCGGGACGACGGGCTCCCCGAAGGTGATGCGACTGGGCCAGGACAAACTCCTCCATACCGCCCGCGCTGTGGCGGCCCACCACCAGCTCACCGAGGTCGACCGCGGCTTCAACCCGTTGCCGCTCTTCCACATCAACGCGGAGGTCGTCGGCTTGCTCTCCACGCTCATGGCCGGTGCGTCCCTCGTCCTGGACGACCGTTTCCATCGAACCGGGTTCTGGGAGCTCGTCGGCGACCGCGACGTCACGTGGATCAATGCCGTCCCCGCCATCATCTCCAGGCTCGTCGAGCTTCGCCCCGGCGAGACCGTGCCGTCGGGCGTCCGCTTCGTCCGCTCCGCCTCGGCACCGCTGCCCGTCGTCACCGCCGACCGCTTCGAGGCGGCGACAGGCCTTCCCATCGTCGAGACGTACGGCATGACCGAAGCCGCCAGCCAGATCGCCGCCCACCCGCTGTCGGTGCCGCGCCGCGCGGGCTCGGTCGGGGTGCCGGTGGGGCTCGAGCTCCGTGTCGTCCGCCCCGACGAGAACGGCCCGGCGGGCGCAGAGGCCCGCGAATGCCCGGAGGCAGAGGTGGGCGAGGTCGAGATCCGGGGCGCTTCGGTCATCGACGCCTACGAAGGGGGGGTGCACGCCGAGCGATTCCGCCCCGGCGGGTGGCTGCGGACGGGCGACCTGGGTCGCCTCGACGAGGACGGCTATCTCTACCTGGTCGCCCGGACCGACGACGTGATCAATCGGGGTGGCGAGAAGGTCTTCCCTCGTGAGATCGAGGAGGTCATCAGCGCGGACCCGGCGGTCGTGACGGTCGCCGTCATCGGGCAGGACGACGACGAGCTCGGCCAGGTGCCGGTGGCCTACGTCGTGTTGGACGGCGTCGACGGCCCGGATGATGCGCCGGTCGCTGCCCACCTCGCGGCGCGGATCAACAACGAGCTCGCCCACAAACTGGTGCGGAGCGGACGACCCGTCGCCTTGCGCGTCGTGGCGTCCATGCCGGCGGGCGCGACGGGCAAGGTGCGACGGCACGCGCTGCGCGCACTGGTGGACGCCCCGCTCTTCACGTTCGCCGTCGGCTGATGGCGGACGAATCCCCACTGCTCCCGGCCCAGCCGGTTGCCGGCACGCGGAAGCGGCTCGACCATATCGACGCCATGCGACCGGTCAAGCAGGTCGGGGTCGTGTCGACGCACACGTTGCTCTTCTTCGCGCCGCTGACCGCCGCCGTGGCCGTAGGCGCGTCCCTGCAACTGCTGCACGTCACCCGGGAGGCGTTCCTCTTCGTCTCTGCGTGCATGTTGACCTACAGCGTGCGCGACCTACCCGGCATCGACCACAAAACGTTCTGGCGGCGCCGCTTCATGCTGGTGGCGGTGCCGTATTTGTGTTGGACGACTATCTACTTCTTCTTGACGATCCGCTCGGCTCCCGGCACCGTCGGCGGCGATGCGCTGCATCTGCTCTATCTGATGGGCACCGGCTACTACCAGCTCTACTACCTGTTGGTCCTGCTCGAGTTCTACGCGTTGTTCCCCTTGTGCCTGATCCTCGTGCGCCGTACGGCCGGCCACCATAAACTGCTCCTCTTGGTCAGCGGGGCGGCGCAGGTCGCGCTCGTCTCCTCCATGCACTGGGGCCTCGCCCCCGGGTGGATGACGGGCTACTGGGCGACGCGCGAGGTGACCTCGTACCAGTTCTATTTGATCGCCGGGATGGTGATGGCGTTGCATCTCGACGAGTTCCACCGGTGGCTGTGCACACACGTCTGGACGATCGTCGCCGCCACGCTGGCCGCTGCGGCGGCGGCCGAGGCCTGGTATTACCTCTCTGTCGATCACGTCGTCTCGTGGCTGGGCTCGAGCGCCGACCCGTTCCAGCCGATCGTCATCCCCTTCAACGTCGGCGCCATCGCCTGCATCTATCTGATCGGCGTGGCCTTGGTGAGCCGCCGACGCTCGCAGGGCACACGCAGAGCGGTGCATTCGGGCTCGGACAACTCCTACGGCGTCTACCTGGCACAGCTGTTCTTCATCACCGTCCTCGGCTGGCTCGGCTGGAGCCACCTCAATGACGTGCTGCCGTGGCCCGTGGTCAGCGCGGTCACCGTCGTGCT
>DATDIE010000181.1:0-2173 GCA_036521235.1 Acidimicrobiales bacterium
TGGACCGATTCCTGCGGGCAGAAGACCCCGGCCGGCTTCGTGAGCTCGATCGTGTCCCCTTCCGAGAGGTTGTCGAGGAACCAATTCGACACGAGCCCACCGGCGACCCGCTTGACGGTGACGGTCAGGTCGCGGTCCGTCGCCGGCGCACTCGACATGGAGTAGGAGCGCAGCTGTTCGTCGCCGTCGATGTGGACCCGGAAGGTGCAGAACTGCCCGGGGCGGTAGCGGAACGTCTCTTCGAGCTCGGTGGGAACGTCGAGGACGAAGGAGCTGGCGTCGTGCGTCTCGGCGACGACGCGGTCGATCCGCAGCGAGTGGTAGCCGTGCTGCCGGAGGACGGGGTCGTGGTCGCTCACGCCACGAGCGGAGGGTCTACTGGGGCGTCGGCCACGCCACGGACTTGGTCTCGAGGTACTGATCGAACCCCTCGAGACCGTTCTGACGGCCGATCCCGCTGTGCTTGTACCCGCCGAAGGGCATGTCGGCCTGTCCGATCGGCATGCCTCCGTTGACGGCGAACGTCCCGGTCCGGATGCGCTCGGCCACGCGCAGCGACCGTTCCAGCGAACCGGAGAAGACGCCGCCCGAGAGCCCGTAGACACTGTCGTTGGCGATCCGCACGGCGTCATCGTCGTCGTCGAACGCAATAACCACGAGGACCGGGCCGAAGATCTCTTCCTGCGCGATCGTCATGGCGTTGTCCACGTCGGTGAAGAGGGTGGGCTCCACGTACCAACCCTTGGGCAGATCGGCGGGCCGCCCGCCGCCGAGGGCCAAGGTGGCCCCCTCGTTGACACCCTTCTCGATGTATCCGAGCACCCGGTCGCGCTGCTTGGCCGAGATGAGCGGACCCATCAGGACGTCAGGCCGCTGGGGGTCCCCGTAGGCCACCGACGACAGCGTGGCGCGCAGAATCGCCACGCCTTCCTCGTAGCGCGAGCGGGGGAGCAGCATGCGCGTCTGAATGGCACAACCCTGCCCGCCATGGAAGCAGACCGCGATACCGCTGGGCACGGAGGTGGCGAAGTCGGCATCGTCGAGCACGATGGTCGCCGACTTCCCGCCGAGCTCCAGGAACGTCCGCTTCAAGGTGGCGCCGCCCTTCTCCATGATGCGCTTGCCCACCGCGGTCGAGCCGGTGAACGAAATCAGGTCGACCTTCGGGGAGAGCGTGAGCTCCTCACCGACGAGGTGGTCGGCGGAGGGCACGACGTTGAGGACACCGGCGGGGAAGTCGGTCTGCTCGGCGACGAGGCGGCCGATGCGGGTGGCGTTCCAGGGCGTATCGGGTGCGGGCTTGAGGATCACGGTGTTGCCGGTGGCCAAGGCCTGACCGAGTTTGTTGAGTGTCACTTCGAGCGGGAAGTTCCACGGCACGATCGCCCCGACGACGCCGATCGGCTCCTTCCAGACCTGACGTGTGTTCGCCGTGCCGCGCCGGTCGACGATTTCGCTCAGGTCGGTCCGCCAGGAAAACTCGTCAATGAGCTTGATCGGGTACCGGAGCGCGCCGTCGAGCGGGATGTCCAGCTGGTTGGCGTGGGTGGTCATGCGGGGGCAGCCCACCTCGCCGATGAGCTCCTCGCGCAGGTCTTCGCGGTCCTTCTCCAGTGCCTCTTGCAGTTGGGAGAGGCAGCGCTTGCGCAGCTCGCGGTCGGTCGCCCACGTGGTCTCGTCGAAGGCGCGCCGGGCGCTGTCGATGGCCCGGTGCATGTCCGCCGTCGAGCCGTCGGCCACCTGCCCGATGACCTCCTCGGTGGCGGGGTTGACGTTGTCGAAGGTCTGGCCCGTGGCGGATTCCACGAGCTCGCCGTCCACGAGCATCCGGTGTTCGTGGCTCCCCGCTGCCGTCATCCCGACCCCTGTCTCTCGGTGGTTTCTCACAGAGCGAAAACCTAATTATCAAAAAGCGTGATCAGCATAATCGAGCGGGCGTCCGCCCGCCCTGCCGCTCCCTCACAGAGGGAACGTGGGTGGCAGCGCGCCGCTGTCCAGGATGTTCGTACCCAGCTGGCGGGTGAGGAGGCTTCCCGCTCCGAGCAGCTGGTCCAGCACCAGTAGGCGACGGATGAAGAGGTGCAGTGGGTGCTCCGTCGTGAAGCCGATGCCCGCCAACACCTGCTGGCAGTGGCGCGCCGCGCTCCGCGCCGAGCGCCCGGCGAACGCCTTG
>DATDIE010000182.1:0-38568 GCA_036521235.1 Acidimicrobiales bacterium
AGCATGTCGGCGCAGTGGTGCTTGACGGCCTGGAACGTCCCGATGGTGCGACCGAACTGGACCCGCAGCTTCGCGTAGGCCACCGCCGCCTCGGTGCAGGCCGCCATCACCCCGGCCGCCTCGGCGGCTCCCAGCGTGCGCGCGAGGGCACGGGCGCGCCGAGCGGCACCCACCAGCACGTCCTCCTCGGCGACCGTCACCGACGAGACCGTCACCGTGGCGGAGCGGCGCGAGGGGTCGATGTCCTTGGCGCCACCGAGCACGAGACCCTCGGCATCGCGCCGCACGACGACGATGTCCGGGCCGGCCCGCAGGAGCAGCAGGTCGGCGGCCTTCCCGCCGAGGACGATCCCGCCGTCCCCGTCGAGCATCCCTCCGTCGAGCCCGAGCGTCCCGGCGAGCCCGACCGCTGCGGTCACCGAGCCGTCGGCCAGCCCCGGCACGAAAGTCCGTTGCTGTTCGGGCGTGCCGCACTGGGCGATGACCGCCGACGCCAGCGCCGTCGGCAGGAACGGGCCGGGCGCGACCTGGCGGCCGAGCGCTTCGAGGATGACGACGAGCTCGTTCAGCGTGCCGCCCCCGCCACCGAGGACCTCGGGCAGGTGCACGCCGAGCCATTCGAGGTCCGCCATCTCCCGCCAGAAGGACGGGCGGGGCTCGTCGTCGGCTTCGAGGAGCGCGCGGTTGGCCGCCAACGCGTGGTGGGACGTCAGCACCCCCCACACGGTCCCCGCCAGCTCCTGGTGCTCGTCGGTGATCGCGATCGGCATGGCTCGCCCCCTTTTCGGTCCCCCCCGGGGCCGTGACGCTACCGAGCCGAGGCGCGGCCACCCAAGTCCGCGGCGCTACGCTGGTCCCGTGCTGTAGAGCTCTGACGTCGCTGCCGGCGGCCGGTCGTGCATCTCGCACGCCGTGCGCCCCCGTCGTCTCGTCCTTTCTCCCCTTCCCGTTGGACCCGGAGCTCTCCTATGCCCTCTCGCACACCAGACGGATCACCCCGCTCGGCGGCGCGCCGCGCGGCTGGAGCATCGCCTGCCGCCGCCGCCGCGGCGACGGCGGCCACCCTGATCGCCCGTGAACTGCGCTTCGAGCGCGGCGGAGTGCTCGTCCTCGACGGCGTCTCGTTGACCGTGGGCCCGGAGACGTGCCTCGGCGTCGTCGGTCCCAACGGCGTCGGCAAGTCGACCCTGCTCCAGATCCTGGCGGGGCTGCTCGAGCCGGACGAGGGCGACGTGCGCGTCGACCCGCCGCAGGCAACCGTCGGGTACCTGCGACAGGAGCACGACCGCGCGCAGGCCGACGGCCACGCTCGCGGCGAGACGGTCCGCGCCGCGCTGTCCCGGAGGACGGGCGCCGCCGCAGCCGAGTCGGAATTGACCGAGGCGGCGGCCGCCCTCGGCGAGGGACAACCCGGCGCCGACGACCGCTACTCGACGGCGCTGGCGCGGTACGAGTCGTTGGGGGCCGCCGACTTCGAGGCGCGGTTGGCCGGCGTGCTCGAGCAGGTGGGCCTGCCGGCCGCGATGGCGGACCAACGCACCGATGCGCTCTCGGGCGGCCAGGAGGCGCGGGTGGCGCTGGCGGCGATCCAGCTGGCCCGCTTCGACGTCACGCTGTTGGACGAGCCGACCAACGACCTCGACTTCGACGGGCTGGCGCGGCTGGAGCAGCTGGTGACGCGGCGGCGGGGCAGCATGGTCATCGTGTCGCACGACCGCGCCTTCTTGGACGGGACGGTCACCGACGTGCTCGAGCTGGACGAGCAGGCACGGCGGGGGCGGCTGTACGGCGGCGGATGGGCGGGGTATCTCGCCGAGCGGGCGGCCGAGCGCGCCCATGGGGAAGAGGCGTACGCCGTGTACGAGTCGCAAAAAGCCGAGCTGGCCCAGCGGGCCCGGCGCGAGCGGCAGTGGGCGACGACGGGCGTCGTCAAGGAGAAGAAGAACCCGCGCGACAACGACAAGGCGCAGCGCGACTTCCGGATCAACCGCACCGAGAAGCTGGCGTCACGGGCGCGGCGTACCGAGCGCGCCCTCGATGCGCTCGAGGCGGTCGACAAGCCGTGGGAGGGATGGGACCTGCGCTTCGCCATCAACGAGGCGACGCGGTCGGGGGCCGTCGTGGCGCGTCTCGAGGACGCGGTCATCGAGCGCGGCGACTTCGTGTTGGGGCCGCTCACCCTCGACGTCGGGTGGGCGGATCGGGTGGCGTTGGTGGGCCCGAACGGCTCGGGCAAGACGACGCTCGTCGAGGCGCTGCTGGGGCGGATGCCGCTGGCGTCGGGGACGCGGGTGATGGGGCCGAGCGTCGTGATCGGCGAGCTCGGACAGGACCGCCGGGTGCTGACAGAGGTCTCGTCGAGCGTCGTGGATGCCTTCGTCGCGGCCACGGGGCTGACGGTGGCGCTGGCGCGTTCGCAACTGGCGAAGTTCGGGCTCGGTGCCGAAGCCGTGCTGCGGCAGCCGGCCTCGCTGTCGCCGGGCGAGCGCACGCGCGCCGAGCTGGCCGCCTTCGCCGCCACGGGCGTCAACTTCTTGGTGCTCGACGAGCCCACGAACCATCTCGACCTGCCGGCGATCGAGCAGCTCGAGTCCGCGTTGGCGGGTTACGAGGGCACGCTGCTGCTCGTGTCGCACGACCGCCGCATGTTGGAGACGGTGACCGTGACGCGTCGGATCCTCCTGCCCGCGCGCGGCTCGGCTTTTCGGGGCCTGGTCGAGGACCGGTAGTTTGGCCGCCGTGAGTGCGGCGGACGCAGAAGGGCGGGCGGCGAGGGGCGGCAAGGCGCGTGAGGCCGGCGCGGCCACGTTTGCCGCGTTGCGGCGCGCCACGGCGCGCAAGGCGGCCGAGATGATCCGCAGCGACCCCGACGACGCCGCCACCGCGCTCGAGATCGGGCTCGTCGACGAGGAGTGGCTGCAGGCCCCGGGCGATCGGCCGATCTCGTCGAGCACGCCCGGGGAGATCATGCGGCGGTTCCTGGAGCGCACCGTCGAGCGGCACCCGTCGAAGCTGTCCTCGCTCGGGCTGACCGCCGTGCAGCTCCTCTCCTCGGAAGAGGACGGCCTGGGCGCGGGCGCCGGGCGCGGCGCGGGCGGCGCCGCCGGCCCGCTGACCGTCGTCTTCACCGACCTCGAGGGCTTCACCGCCTACACCGACGCGCACGGCGACGCGGCGGCGCTGGCGCTCATCGGCGAGCACCACGAGCGGGCGCGGCCGACGGTGCGGCGGTGGAAGGGCCGGATCGTCAAGCATCTCGGCGACGGCCTGCTCTGCACGTTCCCCGAGCCGTTGTCGGGGCTGCGGGCCGCCATCGAGCTGCAGGCCAGCGCGCCTGACCCGCTGCGCCTCCGGGCGGGCGTGCACATGGGCGAGGCCGTCGTCACCAAGACCGACGTCGTGGGCCACGTCGTCAACGTGGCGGCCCGGGTGTGCGAGGCGGCCAAGGGTGGCCAGGTCCTCGCCACCGCCGACGTCGTGGAAGCCGCCGCAGCCGGTTCGCCGTCGCCGCGTGCGGGCGACTCGAGGGACGCGCCGGCCGGCGTGCGTCTGGGGCGGATGAAGTCGCGCCGGATGAAGGGCGTGAAGACGCCCGTGCGGCTCTGCGAGGTGTGGGCGGCTCCCGCCCTCGACGCCTGATGCCAGGGCCGCCGGGGTGCGGGACCGGGTCGCGCCTTCCGCCTCGGGTGTAGCGTCATGGGCGGTTTCTGGCCCCAGGCAGGAGGACCGACCAAACCCATGGGCGATTCTCGAGAGGGCGTGGCTCTCGGGCGGGCCGCGGCGGCATCGTGACGACACGAGATTCTGTTCACGCGGGGGCAGGGGCGGCGGGGGGGGCACCCGACTTTCAGGCGCTCTTCGAGAAGGCGCCCGGTCACTATCTCGTGCTCGACCCCGAGCTGGTGATCGTTGCCGCCAGTGACGCGTATCTCGCCGCCACCATGACCCAACGCGACGTCATCGTCGGCCGCCCGCTCTTCGACGTCTTCCCGGACAACCCCGACGACCCCGCCACCGAGGGCGTACGGAACCTGAAGGCATCGCTGATGCGCGTCGTGCGCGAGCGCCGGCACGACGCCATGTCGGTGCAGAAGTACGACGTCCAGCGGCCCGAGAGCGGCGGCGGCGGCTTCGAGGAGCGCTTCTGGAGCCCGCACAACTCCCCCGTGCTCAACCCCGACGGCACGCTGGACTACATCATCCACCAGATGCTGGACGTCACGGACTTCATCCGGCTCGAACGCGAACGCGAGCAGGAGCGTCCGTTCGAGAGGAGCGCCCTTCTCGACGCCATGGAGGCCGACGTGGTCCGGCGGGCCCGCGAGGTGGCGGACGCCGGGCGCGCGCTGAAGGAGGCCAACGAGCAGCTCGAAGTCCTCTACGAACGCTCGCAGGAGCTCGACCGCCTCAAGACGCAGTTCTTCTCCAACGTGAGCCATGAGCTCCGCACTCCGCTGGCCCTGATCCTCGCCCCGGCCGAGCGGGTGCTGGCCGACGCCGACCTGCCGCCTGACGACCCGGCCCGCCGGGACCTCGAGGTGATCCTGCGCAACGCACGCGTGCTGCTGGCGCACGTCAACGACCTCCTCGACACGTCGAAGATCGAGGCCGCCAAGCTCGAGCTCGAGTACGCCGAGTTCGACCTGGCCAACCTGGTGCGCATCGTCGCGAACAGCTTCGAGACGCTCGCGGTGGACCGCGACGTGCACTTCGTCGTCGTGGCGCCCGAGGACGAGGTGCCCGCGCAGGTGGACCCGGGTCGCGTCCAGCAGGTCCTGCTCAACCTCCTGTCCAATGCGTTCAAATTCACCCCCGCCGACGGGACCGTGCGCATCGAGCTGCACAACGCGACGGGGACCGACGCCGTGCGTGTCGAGGTCGCCGACAGCGGGCCGGGCATCTCACCCGATCATCGCGACGCGGTCTTCGAGCGGTTCCACCAGCTCGAGAGTGCGTCACGCATGCGGACCGGCACCGGCCTCGGGTTGCACATCGCCCGCGAGTTGGTCGTGCTGCACGGCGGCAACATCGGGGTCGCCGACGCACCGGAGGGCGGCGCGCTCTTCGTGGTGGAGCTCCCGGCCCAGGCGCCGGCCGGCACCGCCGTGCGCACCGAGACGGACGTCACGCTCGAGCCCGGCGTCTCCACCTTGCTGGCCGGCCACTCGCTTCGTCACGCGCCCGAGGAGGACGAGGACACCGTCGCGCTGTCCGAGGAGGCCGACACCGCGCGCGTCCTGGTGGTCGAGGACAACGAGGACATGAACCGGTTCGTCTGCGACGCGCTGGCGCCGGAGTACGAGGTCTACGCCGCCCTGAACGGCCGGGTCGGCGTCGAGCTGGCGCGCTCGGTGAAGCCGGACCTCATCGTGTGCGACTTCATGATGCCCGAAATGAGCGGCGACGAGCTCGTCCGCGCCGTGCGCGCCGATCCCGAGATCGAGGCCACACCGATCCTCATCCTGACCGCACGCAACGACTCGACGGCGCGGATCGACGTCCTGCGGGCCGGGGCCAACGACTACCTGCTGAAGCCCTTCTTCCAGCCCGAGCTGCGCGCCCGGGCCGACAACCTCGTCAAGGTCAAGCAGTCCGAGAAGACACTGCGCGCCCTCGAGATGGCGAACGAGCGCGACCGGATCGCCCGCGACCTGCACGATCTCGTGATCCAGCGCGTCTTCGGCGCCGGCATGCGACTGAGCTCGATCATGCCGAGCGTCCCGGCGGCGACGGGAGACCGGCTGGGCGAGGTCGTCGACGAGCTCGACAACGTCATCTCCGACATCCGCACGACGATCTTCGACCTCCAGACGCAGGAGAGCGGGGTGCGCGGGCTGCGTGTCGGCGTGCTCCAGCTCACCAGCGACGCCGCCGACCGGCTCGGCTTCCCTCCCCGGGTCAAGTTCACCGGCCCGGTCGACACGATGGCCGAGCGCGACCCCGCCGACCAGCTCCTGGCCGTCCTGCGCGAGTCGCTCTCCAACGTGATCCGCCACGCCCGGGCCGGCGTCGTCGAGGTGACGGTGGCGGCGGCGGGCGGCGAGCTGGTGCTGACGGTGGCCGACGACGGGGTCGGCCCGGTGCCGGGGGCCACGTCGGCCTCGGGCTTCGGGCTGCGCAACATGCAGGCGCGGGCGATCGCCCTCGGGGGGACGTGCCGGGTGGGCGCCAACCAGCCGCAGGGCACCGTCGTGGAGTGGCGGGTGCCCCTCGGGCACGCCTGAGGCCCGTCGGCCGCGGGCCCGTCCGGGCACGCCACCGGGCGCCTCGCACCGACGTGGTGCGTGGGGTTGCACCGCATCCGGTGTCGCAACCCCAGTTCCAGCGTGGAAGCACCGTGTTCGCAACCGGCATGCGCCAGTTCCCCACCAGGGCAACGGCAGACTGTTGTCCAGACGTAGTCGTCGTCCGAAACAGCAGTTCTGGGGAGGGGATCGGACATGGCACAGAGCCTGAGCAACGTGAGCAACTTGAGGAATGCGGAGCAGATGGTCCGCCAGCTCATCGCCGACGCCAACTGCACGCACTTCGAGACCTGCTGGCGCTACGAGCTCGCGAGCGACGTCGAGAACATCGAGGTCGTGGTCGACGGCGGCACCAACACGCTGCGGATCCACCCGTGCTGGCTCCGCTACGTCGTGGGCCAGGGCGACTTCAAGTCCTGCGTGGCCGACGAGATCGAGGCCTGGTACCTCCTGGCCCGGCTCACCGGCACCGCCGCCTGACGCCGGCGCCCGCAGGGCGCACCGCTCGCACCTCCCTCTCTGATTCTGATCCGGTCCGGGCCCCGTCGCGGGCGGCCCCGTGCGGCTAGGTTGCCGGGGCAACTTTGGCGAACGCAGCAACGCGATCGGGGGTCCCCATGGCAGAGATACACGGCACGTGCGAGCCGCGCTTCGAGTCCGTCCGCACCACGCTCGCCGGTCAGCTCGACCGGGGCGACGACGTCGGCGCGTCCGTCGCCGTGCTCGTGCACGGCGAGCCGGTGGTCGACCTCTGGGGCGGGTGGGCCGACCCCGAGAAGACGACGCCGTGGGAGCGCGACACGATCACCAACGTCTGGTCCACCACCAAGACGATGACCTTCCTCTGCATGCTCATGCTCCACGACCGCGGCGAGCTCGACTTCCACGCCCCCGTCGCCACGTACTGGCCCGAGTTCGCGCAGGCCGGCAAGGAGAAGGTCGAGGTCCGCCACATCATGGGCCACACCGCCGGCCTCTCGGGGTGGGAGGAGCCGATGGCGAACGAGGACCTGGCGGACTGGGACCTGTGCACGTCACGCCTGGCGGCGCAGGCGCCGTGGTGGGAGCCCGGCACCGCCAGCGGGTACCACGCCGTGACGCAGGGCTACCTCATCGGCGAGATCCTCCGCCGCATCACGGGCGAGAGCATCGGCACCTGGTTCGCCCGCGAGGTGGCCAAGCCGCTCGAGGCGGACTTCTTCATCGGGCTGCCGGCCGGCGAGGACCACCGCGTCTCGAACGTGATCCCGCCGCCGCCCATCGACTTCGACGCCATGGAGGGACAGGTCAGCGAGCTGATGGTCAAGACGTTCCTCAACCCGCCGCTCGATGCGTCGCTGGCGCACCAGGAGTGGTGGCGCCGGGCCGAGATCCCCGCCGCCAACGGCCAGGGCAACGCGCGCTCGGTCGCCACCGTCCAGTCGATCATCGCCGGCCGGGGTGCGGCCCGCGGCGTGCGGCTGCTGTCGGCCGAGGCCACCGACGCGATCTTCGAGGTGCAGTCCGAGGGCGTCGACCTCGTGCTCGGCGTCCCGGAGCGCATGGGCATGGGTTACGGCCTGAGCAACCCGCCGGAGATGCCGGGTGGCCCGCGCACGTGTTACTGGGGCGGCTACGGCGGGTCGGTCATCATCATGGACCAGGACTACGAGCTCACGGTCTGCTACGTCATGAACCGCATGGAATCGGGGCTCGTCGGCGACCTCCGGGGCACCAACCTCGTCGCCGCCGCCGTGACGAGCCTGCTCGCCTAGCTCCCGGGCTCCGGGCGGTACGTCGTCGACTGCGCGTTGCGGGCGCCGAGCCGCGCCATGACGCCCTCGACCATGCGGTCGGCGAGAGCGGGCGGCAGCTTGGCGGTGTCCGTGGATACGTTCAGGATCATCTCGCCGCGATAGGTCGTCACCGACGTGAAGGACAACTGGTTCGGCCCCGGGATCATCGTCGCCGTGATGCTGTGCACCCACGGGGGGTCGCCCGTGTCGTCCTGGACCCCGGTGCTGCTGACCGTGACGTTCTGCGGGGTCGAGTCCACCCACTTCATGAACGCCGCGACCCCGTCGTCGGTGGGCGGGTAGCCGGCAGTCCGGGCGAAGCGGTAGAAGAGGTGGCTCTCGCCCCGCTCAACCTCGCGGCGGAGCTGATCCCCGATGTCGCGACCCCGCGTGCCGCTCGTCTCGGCCGAGACGAGATACGGCGTGCACACCAGCCCGACGGCGAGCTGCATGTCGTCGTGGGGCAGGGGCGGGTCGACCCGGGGGCGCAGGTCGGTGGCGCTGGTGAGGCAGATCCAGTGCGGCGCGTCGTCGTCGAAGAGCGCGGCGGTCGACTCGAGGAACGCCGCGCCGAGGTGTCCCGCGACGCTCGCCCCCGCGGCCTTCGCCGCCGCCCGCAGCGCAGCCAGGTCGTCGCCGCTCACGACGAGCATGTCGTGGCGTGGATGGATGGCGCGCTCGTGCCGGTCGTGGAACGGGAGGTCGTCCGGCGGAGGCTGCCCGGCGCGCTCCGCCCGGATGGCGCCCAGGACACGGGTCGCGGCCCGCGCCGAGGCGAGTTCAGGCGAAAAGCGCGAGTGCACCGCCGGCGGCACTTCGTGCGACACGTCGAGGTCGTGCTCCGTCTTGGCGAGCGCGCGCATGAATTGGCGCATGAGATACAGCCCCGAGCTGCCGTCGAGGAACACGTGGTTCATGAGCAGCGCCAGCACCGAACGGTCCTTGCCCGTGACCGGCAGGTAGACGCACGTGACGAGGGGGTGCGGCGCCTCGGGAAAGGGCCACATCTGCAGCTCGGCGATCGGGACGGGCTCGTCCGGGGCCAGCGGCCGCACGACGATCGGAACGTCCCCGCCCACCTCGACGAAGGCGTACTCGTCGTCGACCACCTCGACCCGCGCCCGCAGGAACGGGTGCCGCGTCTGGACCGCGGCCAACGCGTCGACCAGCTCGTGCTCCTCAAAGGTGCGGTCGGCGTCGGCCAGGAACACGCCGACCATGCCGTTCAGCCGCCAGATCAGCCAGAAGTACTTCTCGGAGGGATCGAGCGCGCGCAACACGCGCGGTGAGGACGCCATAGCGGTGGCGAGGCTAGCGCGGCTGCCTTCACGCTCCGGCGGACACCACCGCCTCGGCTTCGATCTCCACCTTCCAGGCGGGGTCGAGCAATCCGGCCACCACGACCATCGTCGCGGCCGGCCGAACGTCGGCGAAGAGCTCGCCGTGGACCGCACCGACGGCCTCGGCATACTCGGCCGACGTCACGTACATGCGGGTCCGCACCACGTCGGCGAGCGAGGCGCCCGCCTCCGCGAGCGCCGCCGCGATGATGTCGAAGCACCGGCGGGCCTGCGCGCCGGCGTCGTCGGGGCAACGCCCGCCCGCCACGACCGGCCCCGTCCCCGAGACGTGGACCCGGTCGCCGACCCGCACGGCGCGGCTGAATCCGATGGTGGGCTCGAACGGGGAGCCCGAGGCGATGCGCAGGCGTGCGGCCATGGCGCATCCTCCCACCTCAGCGCACCGGGCCTCGGTCCCGATGGCCTGCCGCCGGAACCCCGGCACCCGTTCGTTACCATTGTGCGCCGAACGGGGGTCACATGGGTTTTCTTCGACGGCTCGCAGGGGTGCTCGCCGTGAGCGCCCTGGCCCTGGTGATCGCTGGGTGCGGCACGCGCACGACGGGAACCGAGGGCGCGAGCGCACGGGTGCACCACCGGACAGAGGCGGCGGCCTCCTCGGCGGCGACCACGACGACGACGACGAATCCCAATCCGTACTCGGTGCCGGCGAGCACGCTCGTCGCCGCGATGGACGGCGACGAGCCGGGCTACGCCACCGCCGGCGCGGCGACGCCGTCGACGACGGTGCCGGGCAGCTGGTACGGCTACCCGTCGGTCCTGCCGGTGATCGCCACGGAACCGGGCTGGCTCGAGGTGCGCCTGGCGCAGCGGCCGAACGGCTCCACCGTCTGGGTGCAACAGGACGACGCAACGCTGTCGAACACGCCTTACGCCATCGTGGTCGACCTGACCTCCATGCACCTCTTGGTCTACGAGGGCGGCGTGGAGATCTTCGATTTCCCGGCGGGTATCGGGGCACCCGACGATCCGACACCGACGGGGCAGTACTTCATCCCGATCGGCCAGTACCCCTCCCCCGGGGCGGGCTACGGGCCGTTCGTCCTGGTGACGTCGGACCATTCGGACACGATCACCGACTGGGAGAACTCCGGCGACGCGATCATCGGGATCCACGGCCCGATCGACTCGTACGACGACTCGCTGATCGGGACGACGGGCGCTGCGATCTCACACGGGTGCATCCGGTTGCACGATGCCGACCTGGCCCAGCTCTCCATGATCCCAGCCGGCACCCCGCTCGACATCGTCAGTTAGCCCAAGGCCCCGAGCGGCCTCCCGGCCGCCCCATACGGTCATGTCACGTTCAATGACCCCTGCGGGTCTCAGTGCTATGACACGAGCCGCGGGAGGAGTGTGACATGGAGCACACCGACTGGCTGGACGAGCAATTCGAGGAGAACCGATCCCACTTGCGGGCCGTCGCCTACCGCATGCTGGGCTCACTGAGCGAAGCAGACGATGCGGTGCAGGACGCCTGGCTGCGCTTCAGCCGTTCCGACACGAGCGACGTCGAGAACCTGAAGGCCTGGCTCACCACCGTGGTCGCCCGGGTCTCTCTGAACATGCTGCGCTCACGCCAGACGCGGCGCGAGGACCCCCTGTTGCCGCACATGCCGGACCCGATCATCGATCGCCCCGACGGCACCGACCCCGAGCACGAGGCGCTGCTGGCCGACTCGGTCGGCGTGGCGCTGCTCGTGGTCCTCAACACGCTGAGCCCTCCCGAGAGGCTGGCCTTCGTCCTGCACGACATCTTCGCCGTGCCCTTCGACGAGATCGCCCCCATCGTGGACCGCTCGCCCGAGGCGGCCCGCCAGCTCGCCAGCCGGGCCCGCCGGCGCGTGCAGGGCGAGCCGACCATGCCGGACGCGGACATCGAGCACCAGCGCGCCGTGGTCGACGCCTTCATGGCCGCCGCCCGGGACGGGGACTTCGACGCGCTGCTGGCGGTGCTCGACCCCGACATCGTCCTGCGCGCCGACGAGGGAGCAGTACGGGTCATCGCGGGGTCTCGCGAGGTCCGAGGCGCCATGGCCGTCGCAAAGCAGGCTCGTGCCTTCTCGATGCGAGGCTTCCTGGTACAGCCGGCCCTGGTCAACGGCGTCGTGGGCGCGGTCTCCTTCGGGCCGGACGGCAACCCGGTCGCAGTGGGCGCCTTCACGGTGCGGGGCGACAGGATCGTCGCCTTCGACATCCTGGCCGACCCCGTCCGCCTCGCCGGTCTCGACCTCGCTGTGCTCGAGGGGTAAGCGCCGCGCTCGCCGCCGTGGATGTCACACGCGGCGGCCTTCAGGGGTCTCAACAGGTAGTGGTCCGCGCATAGCCGACGCAGCCGCTCGACCGACGCTTCAGCGTCTCTCAATGAAAGGAGCAACACCCATGGAAGCCCGCCTCAACTTCTTCGAGAACCCGATCGCCCCCAAGCTGATCAAGTACGTCAACTCGGCCGGCCAGGTCGTCACCGAGTCCTCACTGCCCCGCACGACGCAGGAGCTGGTCAAGATCCGGGCCAGCCAGATCAACGGCTGTGGCTACTGCCTCGACATGCACACCAAGGACGCCGCCGCGGCCGGCGAGAACCAACAGCGGCTCAACCTCGTCGGCGCCTGGCGCGACGCGACCGTCTTCACCGAGGCCGAGAAGGCTGCCCTCGAGGTCGCCGAGGAGGGCACCCGCCTAGCCGACTCGGGCGGCGTCTCCGACGACGTGTGGGCACGAGCCGCCAAGCACTACGACGAGGAGCAGCTCGGCTCGCTGGTCGCCATCATCGCCCTCATCAACTTCTACAACCGGCTCAACGTCTTAGCTCAGTTGCCGGCTGGTGACTACGAGCCTGGGCAGTGGGAGTGACCGTCGGTTAACGGTCTCGAAAATTTTTCGAAATGTATCGGCGTTGCTGTTCAGAGTCTCGGACAATCCTGAACCTCTTCGTTCGGACCTGAACGAAGAGGTTCAGGATTCAGTCAGATCTCAAATAGCCACGCCCATACAGACACCGATTTTTTCGGCGAGTGCATTTCCTCAATTGGTTCGGCGCCCGCCGAGATTGCTCTATTCGCTCGCTCGCCCCACCTGGTGAGGGCGCCCCGAGTTCAGGCCAGCTCGTAGTCGGCCAGGTCCGGCCGGAGCGTGCGTGACCAGTAGGTGTGGAGGTCCAAGGGCCAGTTCTGCGTGACCCGTCCGTGCTTGTTGCGGTACCAGGTGGGCACGTCGGCCACGCCCCACACCATCTTGGCGTTGGCCTCTTCCATCTCCCGCCCGTAGCGCTCGTGCACGTCACGCCGGCACGACAGGGCCCGGTGCCCGTCACGCAACAGCGCGCCGATCGCCTCGACCGCGTAGCGCACCTGGCACTCGACCATGATCAGGATGCTCCCGTTGATCACGAGGTTGGTGTTCGGGCCGTAGAGCATGAAGAAATTCGGGAACCCCGGCACCGTGATGCCCAGGTAGGCGGTGGCGTCGCCGCCCCACTCCTCGTTGAGCTCGACCCCGCCGGTGCCGAAGACGCGCATCGGGGCCACGAAGTCCGACGCCGTGAAGCCCGTGCCGTAGATGAGGACGTCCGCCTGGTGATCTTCGCCGTCGGTCGTGCGCACGCCGGACGGTGTGATCTCCGCGATCGGCGTCGTGACCAGATCGACATTGGGCGCGCCGCAGGCGGCCGCCCAGCGCCCGTCGTCGCGCAGCGCCCGCTTCGCAAAAGGCGGGAAGTGCGGCACCATCTTCTCGTAGAGCTCGTCGTCCGGCACCTGGGCGCGCAGCACGTCGAGGAGCATGGAGCGGATGAAGTCGTTCATCGCGCTCACCGACTCGGTCTGTTCGTCCCATTCGGGGTCGACACGGGCGGCCACGAGGAGGCCCTCGTGGAGGATCCAGAACTGCGACAGCCGCTCCCAGCGCCCGTAGTTCGGCAGCAGCGTCAGCAGGTCGTGGAACTCGGGCGGGAACGGGTTGCCGTAGTTATCGGTTGGCAACAGCCACGGCGGGGTGCGCTGGAAGACGTCGAGGTGGGCGACGTCGCCCGCGATCAAGGGCACGAACTGCGCGGCACTGGCTCCCGTGCCGATCACCGCGACCCGGCGCCCCGCTAGCTCGACCGTCTCGTCCCAGGCGGCGGAGTGGAACGAGGGGCCGGCGAAGGTATTCCGGCCGGCGATGGCAGGAAAGGACGGACGGTTGAGCTGTCCCACCGCGCAGATCACCGCGTCGAATTCCTCCCCGGCCTCGGTCCCGTCCGCGGCGCGCACGGTGAGCGCCCAGCGCCGCGCCGCCTCGTCGTAGCGCGCCTCGGTCACCTCGCTGCGGAAGCGGATGCGGTCGCCGAGTCCGAGCTCTTTCGCCATCCCCTGGAGGTAGGCCAGCAGGTCGGGCTGCGACGAGAAGCGCGAGGCCCAGCCGTTGGTCTGCGCGAAGGAGAAGCTGTAGAGCTGGTTCGGCACGTCGACCCGGCAGCCGGGGTACACGTTCTCGAGCCAGGTCCCCCCGACGTCGTCGTTCTTCTCGAACACGGTCACCGTCACCCCCGCCTGGCGGAGGCGGTGCGCCGCCGCCAGCCCCGAGGCACCGGCCCCGATCACCGCGCACCGGAAGGTGCCGCCTACGTCGTCGAGGTGCCAGGTCGGGGCCCGGGGGTCGGTGCCCGCCAGCGCGAGCTCCTCGGTGAGGAAGGCCTCCCAATGGTCGGTCGAGCTGGCCCCAACGAGGAAACCGAGGATCTGCCGCAGCTCGTCACGAGTCAGCGGGCGCTCGGGCGCGCCGGCCCCCTCGTGGGCGGCCAACGCATCGGCCGCCAGCTCGCGCGCCTCCGATATTTGCTCAGGGCCGAGACCCCAGCCGGGCGTGAGCAGCTGCGCCTGGTCCGGCGCAAGGTCGTCGCGCAGCAGCGACAGGTCGCCGGTGCGTTCCGCCACCGCGCACAGCAAGGCGTGCACCTCGCCCGCGGCGACCGCTGCCTCGATGTCCGGGCGACGCGCCCCCGCGTCCCCCGCAACCCCACCCATGCCCCGCAGCCTACGTACCGGCGCCCCGGCGGGGCGAAACGGGAGGCCGAATCAGCCGCGCCCCATGGCCTTGACGAGCTCCGTCATCTGGCTGTTGATCTCGACCGTGCGGGGCAGCTTGTCCATCGCCGCAGCCAGGGTCTCGGGCGTCCAGCGGTCGTCGGTCTCGACCGACTCGGCGATCGACCAGCCGCCGTAGATCCCGACCGTCCCCCCGTACACGCTGAACACCTGGCCGTTGAACGGGCAGGTCTCGGCCGCCAGCACCGCGACGAGCGGCGAGACGTTCTCGGGGTCGAAGACGGTCTGCTGCATCGAGTCGCTCATGCCCGGGGTCTGCAGGGTGAGGCGCGTGCGGGCCACCGGCGCGATGCAGTTGGCCCGGACGCCGTAGCGGTTCAGCTCCATGCCGTTGACGACCGTCATCGCGGCGATGCCGGCCTTGGCCGCCGAGTAGTTGGTCTGGCCCACGTTGCCGTGCAGTCCGGCGCCGGAGCTCGTGTTCACGATGGCCCGGTCGGTGATCGTCCCCTCCTTGGCGGCCTCGCGCCAGTAGCCGGCGGCGTGCTTGGTGACGTTGAACGTGCCCTTGAGGTGCACGGCGATGACGGCGTCGAACTCCTCTTCGCTCATCGACACGAGCATCCGGTCCCGCAGGATGCCGGCGTTGTTCACGACGATGTGGAGGTCGCCGAAGGCAGACACCGCCTGGTCGATCATCGCCTTGGCGCCGTCGAACGAGCTGACGTTGTCGGTGTTCGCCACCGCCTGGCCGCCGGCCGCCGTGATCTCGTCGACGACCGACTGAGCGGCGGAGATGTCCGCGCCCGAGCCGTCCACGGCGCCCCCGAGGTCGTTCACCAGGACCTTCGCCCCCAGCGACGCGAAGAGGAGGGCGTGCTCGCGGCCGATGCCGCGTCCCGCCCCCGTGATGATCGCCACCCTGTCCTGCAACATGTCGTTCGTCCTTCCGGTTTGTCGGTCCCGCTCACGCCGGGTCTGACCGGCGGGGAATCCGGGCGAGACGATTGCAACGGTGCCGCGTGGTGTCAAACCGAGACTTCACGCCTCCGGCGCTCCAGGTAGCGGCGCTCCGCGTCCGTGCCCGCCAGGTCGCGGGCCTCCTCGTACGCGGACGCCGCCTCGGCCGAGCGGCCCAGGCGCCGGAGCATGTCGGCCCGGGCGGCGGGCAGGTGGTGATACCCGTCGAGCTCGCCGCTGTCGGCCAGGCTCTCGACGATGGCCAGGCCGTCGGCGGGCCCGAGCCACATCGAGACGGCGACGGCGCGGTTGAGCTCGACCACCGGGGAAGGAGCCATCTCGGCCAGGGTGGCGTAGAGCGCCGCGATCTCCAGCCAGTCCGTCTCGTCCGCCGCGACCGCCTGCGCGTGACAGCCGGCGATGGCGGCCTGGACCTGGAACGGACCGGGTCGGCGCTGTCGCAGCGCGGCGTCGAGCACCCCGGCGGCCTCTTCGATCACGGACCCGTCCCATCGGCTGCGGTCCTGCTCGTCCAGCCGGATGAGGTCTCCCGCGCCGTCCACCCGCGTCGAACGGCGCGCGTCGTGGAAGAGCATCAGGGCGAGGAGTCCGTGCGCCTCGGGTTCGTCGGGCATGAGGGTGCACAGGGTGCGGGTCAGGCGGATGGCCTCGTCGGTGAGCGACCGGCGAACGAGGTCCTCGCCCGCAGTGGCGGCGTAACCCTCGTTGAACAACAGATAGAGGACGGCCAAAACCGCGCCCGTGCGGTCGACGAGCTGGTGCGCCGGCGGGATCCGGAACGGGATGCCTGCATTGCGAATCTTGCGCTTGGCGCGCGTCAGTCGCTGCGCCATGGTCGGCTCGGGTATCAGGAAGGCCCGTGCAATCTCCTGTGTGGTCATGCCGGCCAGGGTGCGCAACGTGAGCGCGACCTGCGCGTCGAGCACGAGCGCCGGATGGCAGCACGTGAACATGAGGCGCAGGCGGTCGTCGGGCACATCCTCGGCGGTTGCATCGTCGTCCGTTGCGCTCAGCACGGCCACCTCTGCGAGTTTCGACGCGCCCAGCGCGTTGCGGCGCGTGCGGTCGAGCGCGCGGTTGCGGGCCACCGTCGTGAGCCAGGCGCCGGGGCGGCGCGGGATGCCGTCGCGGGGCCACCGTTCGGCCGCCTTCGCGAAGGCATCCTGCGCACACTCCTCGGCCAGGTCCCAGTCACCGGTGAGCCGGATGACGAGGGCGACCACACGGCCCCACTCGTCTCGGAAGGCATCGGTGATCGCCGCTCGGACCTCGGGATCTACATCTCCCAGATCGGCCTCACTTCGACGCTGCCCTGAAGGGCGCCCGGAATCTTGGCCGCGATCTCGATGGCCTCGTCGAGGTCCTTGCAGTCGACGATGAAGTAGCCGGCCAACTGCTCCTTGGTCTCGGCGAAAGGCCCGTCGGTCGTCAGCACCTCGGCGTTGCGCACCCGGACGGTGGTGGCGTCGCTGCTCGGGCGGAGCCGCTCACCGCCCTGGAGCACGCCACGCTCGGCCATCGCCTTCATCCATTCGGCGTACTCCGGCGTGATGTCATCGCCGGTCGGCAGCTGGCTCTCGTCAGACGCAATCAACAGCAGGTATCGCATGGGTCCTCCTTGGTCGAGGGTTGGGGTTGGTTTCTGCTCCTACGACGATCGAGACGGTCCCGGATCGACAGCTCCACAGAGAAATCTTGGCCAAGTTCCCGGCCGTACGCTTCGGGGATGGCGACTCCGGGCGGCGACGACCTGCTCGAGCTCGAGGTCGGGGCCATCGCCGGAGGCGGCGGCTGTGTGGCCCGGGCCCCCGACGGCAAGGTCGTCTTCGTCCGCCACTCGCTCCCGGGCGAGCGGGTCCGGGCCCGTGTCACGGCGTCCACCAGCTCATACCTGCGGGCCGACGCCGTCGAGATCCTGGTCGCCTCCCCAGACCGCGTCGAGCCGCCCTGCCCCCATGCCGGCCCCGGGCGGTGCGGCGGCTGCGACTTCCAACACGTGGCGTTGGCCGCCCAGCGCCGGCTGAAGGGTGCCCGGGTGACCGAGTTGTTGCGCCAGATCGCCGGAGTGGAGCGCGACGTCGACGTCGAGGGCGTGGAGGGAGGGCACGACGGGCTCGCGTGGCGGACGCGAGTACGCCTCGCCGTCGACCGGGGCGGGCTGGTGGGCTTTCGGCGGCACCGGTCCCATCGGGTCGAGCCGATCGACGAGTGCCCGGTCGCGACGAACGACGTCATGGCGACCGGCGCGTTCACGGCCCGGTGGCCGGGGATGGCGGAGGTGGAGATCGTCACGGGTTCTGCGGCCGGCGAGGCGGTGATGTCGGCCACACCCAACGGGCGAGCGACGCCGCCTCTCCCGTCGGTGGACGCCGGCGTCGTTGTGCGCGGCAAGGTGCGCCGGGACCCGGGCGCGGTGCGCATGCACGTGCGCGGGCAGACCTACCGCGTCTCTGCGGGCGTCTTCTGGCAGGCCCACTGCGGCGCACCCGAAACGCTGCTGACCGCCGTGCTCGACGCGGTGGGCCCGTGCGACGGCGCGTCCGTGGTCGATCTGTACAGCGGCGCCGGGCTGTTCGCAGTAGCGCTCGCACACGCCGTGGGTCCGGGCGGCTCGGTGCTCGCGGTGGAGCACGACCGACGCGCCTGTGCGGACGCACGGCACAACGGGCCCGGCCGCCCCCACTTCTCGGTGGACGAGGCCGATGTCACACCTGAGCTTGTCGCGACCGGCATCGGCCGCCCGTCGATCGTCGTGCTCGACCCGGCTCGCGAGGGTGCCGGCACCGCCGTCATGCATGCTCTGGCCGGCCTGGCGCCCACGCTGCGCGGGGTGGTCTACGTCTCGTGCGACGCCGCCTCGTTCGCCCGCGATGTCCGGGTCCTCCTCGACGAAGACTGGGAGTTGACTTCGCTCCGGGCCTTCGACATTTTCCCAATGACCGAGCACGTGGAGTTGGTGGCCCGGATCGAACCGCCTTCCACTGCTGGGTTCTCCTGATCCGGACATGCCTTTACGCTCAACCCATGGACCTCTCCATGGTTGCGACTGTCGCGGTGATTACAGCGACACCGTCGCAGAGTCGTCGGTTGTTCGTCGAAACCCTGGGCCTTCCCTTGGAGGGAGAGGGCGATGGCTACTACTCGAGTGGCAACATTCCCGGCTGCAAGCACTTCGGAGTCTGGCCGCTCTCCGAAGCGGCCGAAGCGTGTTTCGGCACCCCGGATTGGCCAGCCGACGTGGTCGTGCCCCAAGCATCCGTCGAATTCGAGGTCGATGATCCCGACGCCGTCGCGACGGCCGCAGCAGAACTGCAAGCAGCCGGCTACGAGCTCGTCCACCCGACTCGTACGGAACCATGGGGGCAAACCGTGACCCGGCTGTTGACGCAGGACGGGCTGATGATCGGGATCTCCTACATTCCCGCCTTCCACGGCGACCACGACTAAAAGACTCCGTCCGCAGGGCCGCTAATCGACCCGCCCCCACAACCACCCCGGCCCGACGACCTCCGCTCCGAGCGTCTCGGCCCGTCGCCGCAGCTCCCTGTCTGCCGTCACGAGCGTCACCTCGTGGTCGGGCGCCGCCTCCTCCACGACATCGACGAGGGCGTCGTCGCCGCTCCCCGGCGCGTGCAGCACGGTGACACCGTCAGCCTCTCCGGCTTCGACGCCGTGGCGCGCCTGGCCTTCGAGCACCACGGTGACCGGCTGCGTGATCCGTCCGTCGCGCGCCGCTGCTCGCAGCTGGTCGACGAACGTGCGGGCCGCTCCGGCGCGGTCCCGCCACCAGCCGGTCGGGCGCGAGCCCACCACGTTCGCGGCGTCGACAAGCAGCACCACTCACCTACCATCCAGCGGATGGACTCGCCGGACTCGCCCCACTCGGCCTGGGACGCCGTGGGACCGACGTGGCGGCTCGCCGTCGATCAGGCGTGGGAGTCCTGGACGGAAGGCTCCGCCGGAGTCGGTGCCGTGCTCGTCGATCACGCGGGCGGCGTCGTCGCAACCGGACGCAACAGGATGGGCGAACACTCGGCGTCCCACCTCTCGGGAACGGTCATGGCGCACGCCGAGATGGACGTGTTGTCCCAGGTTCCGTTCGGCACCCGCGTCACCGGGTCGCTGTACACGACGTTCGAGCCGTGCGTCATGTGCGCGGCGACGATCGCGTTCTACCGCGTTCCCGAAGTGCACTACGCAGCCGCCGACCCGCTCTTCGACGGCCTCGTCGATTGGTTCGCGACGTTTCCCTTCACGGCGGAGCGTCAGCCCCGTCGAATCAGGCTGGGGGGCCCGGTCGGGGCGTTCTGCCATGTCCTGCACCTGGCGTGGCTGGTGGCGTATCCGGCACCGGACCACGTCGTCGACGCGCATCGCCGCCTCGCGTCGCCGGCCCTCGAGTGCGCCCAGGAGATCGCCGAACGACACCGCCTGCGCCAGGTCGCCGACGACGGTGCCCCGGCCGTCGATGCGATCACGGAGCTCTGGCCGGACCTCATGACCTTGGCCACCCGACAACCCTGACAAGCAGCACCTCGCCCAAGCTCACACGACGAAGGGCACGAACATCTTCGTCGTGTGCTTGTAGTCGGGGTACGAGTCGGGAAATCGGCTCGTCATGTAGCGCTCCTCCATCAACGCGCTGTACCCGAAGTACGCCCCCGACGCGGCCACGGCGAGCAGCCAGAACCAGCTGACCGCGACCGCCGTCCCGACGAAGGCCAGCAGGATGCCCGAGTAGATGGGATGGCGGATCCGACGGTACGGACCGGTCCGCACGAGATCGGGGTCGACCTTCTGCGACATGGGGGCGCCCCAGTTGCGCCCGATGTACAGCCTCGCCCAGATGGCCAGGCCCAGGCCGGCCACGAAGAGGGCGAGACCGATGCCCTGGCGCCACGCGTTGTCGGTGATCGTGTCGCTCTTGAGTGCGCCGGCATGCACGACGAGGATCACGACGACGACGACGATGATGCGGAAGCCGGCGAACTGGCCCCACCTGGTCCGGCCCTGCTTGACGCCGAACGCCCTGGCCAACCAGTAGATCCAGAAGGCGACCCAGCCGACCAGGATGATCGTGGCGATCACGTGCATCGGTCAGACCCCATCACTACGCGTGACCCCCGACCTCGTGCTCGATGTGCGCCGCACACTCGATCTGCAACGTCGAGTGCTCCACGTCGAAATGGCCCGAGAGGCACTCCTGCAAGTGGTCGAGCACCCGGCCCGAGTCTCCCGTGTTGAAGCACTCGTCGGTGACCACGACGTGGGCGGTGAGGATCGGCAGCGAGGACGTGAGGGTCCACGCGTGCAGGTCGTGGACCGACTGCACCTCGGGGAGCTCCAGCAGGTGGCTGCGCACCTCGTCGAGGTCGATGTCGTCGGGCGTCGCCTCCAACAAGATGTGCAGCGCCGGCCGCAGCAGCTCGACCGACGCCTTGAGCATCAGAGCCACCACGACGAGCGATGCGATGGCGTCCGCCCGGTTGAACCCGCTCGCCACGATCACCACGCCGGCGATCAGCGTGCCGAGGAAGCCGTAGAGGTCCGTCAAGATGTGCCGGTAGGCGCCCTCGACGTTCAACGAGCGCCGGTTGGCTCGGGCCACGGCCATCGTCGCCACCAGGTTCACGACGACCCCAACGGCGGCCACCACGATCAGCACCCCGCCGTGCACGGGTCCGGGGTGCAGCAGGCGCACGATGGCGCCGTAGGTCACGAGCGCCGACACGACGATCAGGGCCAGCCCGTTGCCGGCGGCGGCCAGGATCTCGGCGCGCTTCATGCCGTAGGTGTGCTTCCCCGTCTCGGGGCGCGCCGCGAGGCGGATCGCGATCAACGAGCCGGCGATGGCGCCGACGTCGATGAGCATGTGGCCCGCGTCGGCCAGCAGGGCCAGGGAGTTGGAGAAGATCGCTGCCACGACCTCGAACACCATGAAGGCGAGTAGCAGCGCCAGCGCCAGCCGCAGGGCACGACGGTCGGTGTCCACCGAGGCCGCGGCGTGCGCGTGGCCGGCGTGGCCGCCGTGGCCGCCGCGCCCCTCACCCATCGCTGGCCACGTGGTCGGCGTGGCTCAACACCTCCTCCACCAGGCGGCGCACGTGGGCGTCGTCGACGACGTAGAAGATCCGCGTGCCCTCCCGGCGGCTGCGGACGAGGCGGGCCAGGCGCAGTTTCGCCAGGTGCTGCGAGACGGCAGCCGGCTGCGCGCCCACCCGCTCGGCCAGCTCGTTGACCGAGTGCTCCCCCTCGAGCAGGGCCCAGATGACCCGCAGCCGGGTCTCGTCACCGAGCAGCTTGAGCATCCCCACGGCGGAGCGCACTTCCTCCTCCGCCGGAGCCTTAAGTATCTGCGTAGCCACGCAGATACTGTACACGCAACCCGCCGGGCCTCAACGCCCTGGTGAAGACGCCGGCTCGGCCCCGGCGCGGGACCCCGGCGGGACCCGCGGGGCCGTTATCGGAGGCTCAGTGCCCGAAGGACGACGACGGCGGCATGGGCACCGTGCACGGCTGCTGCACCGAGCCCGGGGGCAGCGCCGCCTGCATGATCGTCTTCACGATCGGCCCGGCGATCTGCGCGCCGTCCGACGAGATGTTCTGGTACGGCACGACGACCGCGACGGCGATCTGGGGGTTGTTGGCCGGGGCGAACCCGATCATCCAGTCGTGGTTCACGCCGAGGCCGGTCTGCGCCGTTCCCGTCTTGACCGCCGCGCACAGGTAAGAGGGGAAGCCCACTCCCGATGCGGTGCCGCTGATCGGCACGCTTTCCATGAGATTCGTCACGGCCTGCGCGGAGGCGGCGGAGGCCGAGCGCGCCATCGCTGTCGGCGCGTAGCTCTTCACGAGCGCCCCGGTCGAGTCGTGGATCGACGACATCAGGTGGGGCGTCATGATGACGCCGCCGTTGGCGATGCCCGCCGCCACCATCGCGTTCTGCAGCGCCGTATCCTTCACGAATTCCTGGCCGATGGAGGTATAGGCCTGGTCGGCCTGTGCGTTCGAGGGCAGGGGGGCGGTGCCGCTCGTTCCGGTGCCGATCGTCGACGCGATCACCCCACCGACCGGTTGTTGACCGAGCTGCGGGAGGTCGATGGGCGGCACCGAGTTGAGGCCGAACATCTGGGCCTGCTGGCGCAGCGTCGACACGCCCACCTGGATGCCGAGCTCGCCGTAGCCGGGGTCGCACGATGCGGGCAGCATCGCCACCATCGTCCCGCCGCACGGCGTCGAGTTCGCCGGTGAGGAGCCGTCGTTGCACAGGATCTTGTTCGAGTCCGTGAACTTCTGACACGGCGCCACGGGATAGTCGAAGTCGATCAAATTCGGCTTGAGGTTGTACACCGCCGTCGACGTGACGACCTTCATCGTCGAGCCCGGCTCGAAGAACTCGGAGGTCGCGAGCGAGCGCAGCGGATAGAAGCCCTCGCCGTCCTTCTGGGTGTAGCCGTAATACGAGAAGTTGTCGGCCGCCAACGAGGTGCCGGAGAGCGCATTGGGGTCGTAGGTCGGGCTCGAGACCATGGCCAGCACCGCCCCCGTCTTGGGGTTGAGCACCACCACCGCCCCGTCGTTCTTCCCGGGCACCGCACTGAGCGCCTGCTGCGCCACGTTCTGGAGGTTCGGCTCGACCGTCAGCGAGACGTTGTCCGTGGTCGACGGGAGCTTCTCCCGGAAGAGCAGCTGGCTCAGGGTTTGGGCCGACTGCGTGTGGGCACCTAGGTACGAGTCGTAATAATTCTCGATGTCCGTCACCGCACCGGTCAACGGGGAGTCGTAGCCAGTGATGTCGGCGTAGAGGGGACCCTGGGGATATTGACGGACGTAGTCGTACGGGTAGTCGGTGCGGTTGGTGCCGGCCGGCGTGGACACGGACTTAGCGAGCACCGTGCCATCGGACGCCAGGATCTCGCCGCGGGGATTGACGAAGCGCTCGACCGCAATCCGGGGGTTGTACTGCGAAGTGGCCAGCGACTTGCCCTTCACGAGCTGGATGTTCACCAGCTGGACGACGACCAGGCCCAGGCAGACGACCATCACGACGCCCAACCATCGAATGCGGCGTCCCATCAGCTTGCGGCCCGCGCGTTGGACGACCCGGTCACGCCGAGCATGGTAGGCGGCACCACCCCGGGCGCGGCTTCATGGTCGGACCGCCTCGCCTCTGCTCACACCCCCGATGCAACCAAACTCATCCCTTTGGCGGATCCGCCGGTACCCGTACCGCAACGACACTGCGACCGCACCGAGACCTTGGAGCCTCACCCTGTGCCTTCATGCCCCCACCGTTCAAGCACGCCCATCGTGCTGCCGATCCTGTGACGATGCGCCCTCCGTCTCCTTCGCCACTCCAGCCGTCCCGTCGCGCCCACGCTCGGCGTGTCGGCCTCGGGCATCTCGCAGCGGCCGCCTTCGGCGTGGCCGCCGCCCTGCCCCTGCTCGCCCTGATCCCGGCGGCGCCCTCCGTCCAGGCCGCCGGCCCAGGCTTCTCCGCCAGCTCGACGTGGTCGCACCTGTTGAACGACTCCGACGCGCCGCCCGCGCTCTCGTCGCCCAACGTCGCCAACCTCGACGGACAGCCGTCGGTCGTCTTCGGCGACCGGGCCGGCAACGTCTACGCCTTCCACGTCAGCGGTGGCGGCGTGCCGGGTGGCACCTGGCCCTACCCCGCCGGCGCGCCCGTCGACTCGTCGCCGTCCGTGGCGCCGATCAACGCCAACGGCCTCGACACCGTCTACGTCGGCACCGGCAACGTGACCACGCCGAGCGTGGGCGGGTACCAGGCCATCTCTCCGGGCGGCGGTGACCAGTGGTTCACCCCTGCGGCGAACCCGTCGACGGACGCAGGCAATTCGGCCGTGGCGGCAGGGATGACGGTCGGCAACTACAACGGCAGCTACGGCGTCGAGGCGGGCTCCATCGGCCAGAACACGTACGCCCTCGGCGCCGGCAACGGCGCGGTCCTGCCCGGGTTCCCGTGGTTCTCGGCCGACTCGGTCTGGTCGACGGCGGCCGTAGCCGACCTCTACGCCGACGGGAACAACGAGATCATCAGCGGCGGCGACTCCAGCCAGGGCCAGGCGTACGGCCAGACGTACTCGGACGGGGGGCACATCCGCATCATCTCGAGCAGCGGCAACGCGGGCACGGGCAGCCCGTCGGGCGGGTTGCTCTGCCAGTACAACACGAACCAGAACATCGACCGTTCCTCGCCGGCGGTCGGCCAGTTCCTCGCCGGCGGCGGCGTCGGCATCGCGATCGGCGACGGCAGCCTCTACGGGGGCGCCTCGGACACCAACAAGGTCTTCGCCATCAACACCGGCTGCGGGCTCGCCTGGAGCCAGACGCTCAACGGCACGACCGCCGACTCGCCGGCGCTGGCCGACGTGACGGGCAACGGGCAGCTCGACGTCGTCGAGGGCACGTCGTCGAACACGATCTACGTGCTCAACGGCGCCAACGGGGCCACGGTGTGGTCGGCGCCGACGACCGGCCAGGTCATCGGCTCGCCGGTGACCGCCGACCTGACCGGCGGCGGTTACCAGGACGTGATCGTCCCGACCACCGCCGCGATCGACATCTTCGACGGCCGGTCCGGGGCGGAGGTGGCGACGCTCGGCGCCAACATCGCCTTCCAGAACTCGCCGCTCGTCACCGACGACCCCGACGGCCACATCGGCATCACCGGCGCCGGCTACGAGGCGGTCAGCGGCCACGCCATCGGCATCGTCGAGCACTGGGAGATCGACAACACGAGCGGGTCGGGCTCCTCGGTCTACGAGCAGGGCGCGTGGCCGCAGTTCCACCACGACCCGCAGCTGACCGGTGACGCGGGCACGCCCGCGCCGACGCTCGAGGTGCCGTGCAACGCGCCGAGCGGGGCGCCGGACGGCTACATCCTGTCCGCCTCCGACGGCGGCGTCTTCAACTACGGGAACATCCCATTCTGCGGCTCGACGGGCAGCATCCACCTCAACCGGCCGGTCGTCGGCGCGGCGCTCACCGAGGACGGCGGCGGCTACTGGGAGGTGGCATCCGACGGCGGCCTCTTCGCCTTCGGCAACGCCCAGTTCCACGGGTCCATGGGCGGGACGCCGCTCAATCGGCCCATCGTCGGCATGGCGGCGACGCCGAGCGGCAACGGTTACTGGGAGGTGGCGTCCGACGGCGGCATCTTCAGCTTCGGCGACGCCCAGTTCCACGGCAGCACCGGAGGGACGCCCCTCAACGCGCCCATCGTCGGCATGGCGAGAACACCGGACGGTGGCGGCTACTGGTTGGTCGCGTCCGACGGTGGCATCTTCTCCTACGGCGACGCCAAGTTCTACGGCTCCATGGGGGGAAAGCCCCTCAACTCCCCCGTGGTCGGCATCGCAGCCGACGCCGTCACCGGTGGGTACTGGGAGGTGGCCGCGGACGGGGGGATCTTCTCCTTCAACGCGCCGTTCTACGGCTCGACCGGGAGCATCCACCTGAACGCCCCGATCGTCGGGATGGCCGCGACCCGCACCGGGTTGGGCTACCGCTTCGTCGCCTCGGACGGGGGGATCTTCTCCTACAACGCCGCGTTCTACGGTTCCATGGGCGGCAAGGCGCTCAACAAGCCGGTCGTGGGGATGGCCGCGACCTGACGTAGCCTGACGTCTTTCCGCGAGCGGTGGATCGGGGGCAAGGCGTGGCCAATGACAGCAACGACCCGGGCGACCTGGTCGAGCGACACCGCGAGGGCCGGGTCTCCGTTATCTCGATGCGGCGCGCCGCCAAGAGGAACGCGATCAACCGCGCCATGGCGGACGCGCTCGACGAGGCGCTCAACCAGCTCGACGACGATGATGACCTGTGGGCGGGCGTCCTCACAGGGACCGCAGACTTCTTCAGCGCCGGCAGCGACCTGACGGCCCGCGGCGACTACGTGACCGAGCGGGGCGGCGAGTACGGCCTGATCCGGCGTGCCCGCCGCAAGCCGCTCGTGGCGGCGGTCGAGGGGCCCGCTCTCGGGGGCGGCCTCGAATTGGCGCTGGCCTGCGACCTGGTCGTCGCGGCCCGCACCGCGCGCTTCGGGCTGCCCGAGGTGTGCATCGGCGTCGTGCCGACCTGCGCCGGCTTGTTCCGTGGCCCGCGGGCCCTGCCGCTGAACGTGGCGCGGCAACTGATCCTGACCGGTCGCCCGATCGACGCCACGCGGGCGTACGAACTGGGCTTCGTCAACGTGCTGACGGAGCCGGGCGACGCGTTGGCCGCGGCGCGAGGCGTCGCCCAGGAGATCTGCGACAACGCGCCGGTGTCCGTGCAGTCATGCCTCGCCGCGGTCAACACGTGGGTCGGCGACGACGACGCGCTCGGATGGCAACAGACCGAGGCGGCCCTGGCTGCCGCGACGTCGTCCGCCGATGCCCACGAGGGCGTCAAGGCCTTCCTGGAAAAGCGGCCGCCCGTGTGGACCGGGCGCTGAGCGACGCGTCACCGGAAACGCAGCGGTTACTCATCGCCGCCGTTGCGGAGTGACGCCACCGGGTTCCCCGGACATGGTGAACCAGGCGGATTTGCCCACACCACCCGGACGAGCCGTCACGCCCCACGTCTCGGACAGTTGATCGACGATCTGCAACCCTCGACCACTGTCCGCGATGGCACCCCGATTCAGGTACTGCGGCATACCGGGCCCGAAGTCGCGCACCTCCACCCGGACCCCGCCGTCGCCGAGTCCCTCCACCGTCACATCGAAGCTCGAGCCACTATGGAGAACGGCATTGCTCGCGAGCTCTGAGACCATCAGCTGCACGTCCGGCATGCGCGTCAGGCCGAGCTGTTCCGCACACTCCGAGACGAAGCGACGCGCTTCTCGTATGGACGCGACGTCGGGAGCAAAGAGCTTCGATCGCGCTATTTTCGCCTCGAAGACGGGCAGCTTCGTGCCTGCTCCCTGTGCACCGACGCGAAGACGCAGGACCAGAAGAGCGACGTCGTCATCGGGCACGTACCGCCCGATCATCGCATCCATGAGTCGCGCACAGAGCCGCTCCGGCGCCTCCTCACGAACGGCGGCGCGGAGGCGCTCGAGTCCGTCCGCGAGGGATTCTCCCCGGCGTTCGACCAGCCCGTCGGTGTAGAGCACCAGCATCGACCCGTCTCGGACCTTCCAATGGGTCGTGATCGCATCGAGTTCCGGCACGACGCCCAGCGGTGGAGCAGGCGCGACATCGAGAAGTTCTGCAGCCTCACCCGGATGGAACATGACCGGCGGCAGGTGACCCGCGGCACAGATGCGAAATTCATCGAAGGGTGGCGTCGCGACGCCACAGACCACCGTCGCCATCGCTCCGGGCTCGAAATGTTGCAGCTTTCGATTGGCCGCCCGCAGGACGTCCTCGGGAGCCATGCCCAGGAGGGCGTACGCCCGCAGGGCGCTCCTGAGGCGGCCCATCACGATTGCCGGATTGAGGCCGTGACCAGCAACGTCTCCGGTCATGATCCACACGTCGCCCGTGGGGAGCTCGAACGCATCGAACCAATCACCACCCACGTCACCGCGCTGTGCGGGAACGTAGCGACTGGCCAGCTCTATCTGCTCGTGGACGAGCAACTTCCCGGGCAGGAGGCTTTCCTGCAGGACGACCGCGGCGCGATGCTCGCCCGCCCTGATGCTGGCCTGCACCGCGAGGGCGATCTGACCGGCGGCCGACTCCAACAGCGAGACCGTCTCGTCGTCGAAGGTGCGCTGGGTGAACGACCCCGCGTGGACCACGCCGATTACCTGGTCGCCCGCGAGGAGCGGGACGCCGACCATCGCCTGGATCCCTCTCTCCCACAAGATCGGGTTCGCCACCGTCGACGCGTCCACGTGATCGAGAACGACGGGTCGCCGCTCGGCGGCGATGCGTCCGGCAAACCCGGTCCCGATGGGAATCCTCACTCCCTGCCGCACTTCCTCCTCGAGCCCACGTGCCGCTCGGGCAACCAGTTGATTGGCAGCCAGATCGCGCAGGAGGACGGCGGCCGTGTCGCAGTGAGCGAGCTCGAGCACCCGGTCGAGGAGGAGGCCCAAGAGCTCGTCGATGTCCAAGTGTTCCCATGACCCGTCGGAGAACGGCCCGATCCGTTGCCCCTCCTCGGCTTCTGTTGCCGTGCCGGGGACGCCCGAGCTCCTGCCGGCGGCGACTCGCTCCTCTACGAGGAAGGCGAGCTCGAGTGACCCGTGCTGCGTATCGTCAGGCGCTGCCACGCCGCATCTCCCCTAGCCTCCAACGGAACGCGAACGATCCAAAGGCTCCCACGCTTTCCAGGGTCGGCGTACCGGAGGATCCTGTCAAGCACTCAGCACCCGCACGGCGACGCAACTCGATTTGCGACCGCGGACGCCGACTCGTCGGTCCGGCGCAGAGTGCGCTGCCACACTGAAGGCATGTCGGCCGACGCACCGGACCGCTACGGGTGGGAGAGCTGGAACTGGGACGACAGCGTGTTCCGTGGCACAGCCGCCTTCTACCGAGCGGGTCGCTATCCCTACGCCCCGGGCCTCGCCGGCGCCCTGGCGCTTCGCCTCGGTCTCGACGGCTCGGGCCGGCTCCTCGACGTCGGTTGTGGGCCGGGTACGGTCGCCCTCGCGTTCGCCCACCTCTTCGAGGCGGTCGTCGGGCTCGACCCCGAGCCGGACATGATCGCCGAGGCTACGCGGGCGGCGGCCGAGTCGGGGGTGCGCCATGCGTCCTGGGTGCAGGCGAGGGCCGAGTCGCTCCCCGATGCGCTCGGCACGTTCCGCGTCGTCTCGTTCGCGCAGTCCTTCCACTGGATGGACCGGCCGCGGGTGGCTGGCGCCGTCCGGGACATGCTCGAGCCGCGCGGCGCGGTGGTCCTGGTCGACAGGGCGGGCCTCCCCGCTCGTTTCGAGGGGCCCAACGACGACCACCCTCCGGTGCCCGAGGAAGCGATCGACGAGCTCCGGGTCCGATGGCTCGGTGCCGATCGCCGGGCCGGCCAGGGCCTGCGCAACACGTCACCCAGTGGTGAGGACGACGTGTTCCAGGCCGCGGGGTTCGCTCCGGAAGAGACGGTGGTCGCGCCGGACGGCCGCGCCATCTACCCCACCATCGACGAGATCGTCGCCCGCGTGCTCTCGAGTTCGTGGACCGCGCCCCATCTCTTCGGCGCGCGTGTCGACCAGTTCGAGCAAGAACTTCGGGATCTCTTGCGGGCCGCCTCGTCTGAAGGTCGCTTCACCGTGCGGCTCCCGGACAACCGTCTGCGGATCTGGCAGCCGAAGGCGTAACGCGGCGGGACGGCGCGTTCTCGTGGGTTGGTTCTCCGGTCGGGGTCTGCGACACCGAGCCTCCATCCGGGAACCACGGGCAAGAGGGTCAACACCATGGACGTCGATCTCGTCTCGCTTGCACCCAGTTCATCTCCTCGTTTCTTGTTCGTAACCATGAGGGAGAGACTCCTCACGGGTGTGAGAACATCGCAGGGCCAAAAGCGACGACGCGGTGGCAGGAGCAAACTGTGCAAAGAGGGCCCGGCTGGTACCCAGACCCGTTTTTCCGCAATCACGAGCGGTACTGGGACGGCAAGTGGACCGACGAGTACCGCCCTCTCGAGCTTTCACGGTCCGAGCCCGGCACGACCACCGATCCTCCCGGGACGACGCAGTTCGCTACCGCGAAGACACCCGTCGTCCCGCGCAGCGGCCCGGTGCCTGTGGGCGAGAGGCCCGCCCTTCGCGAGGACGACACGCTCGTGGTACCGATGGTGCCGCACCCCGACGACACGGCAACGTTTCCCGCGGGGCGCGCGCAGGACCCGACTCTGGCGGTTCCGCGCATCTCCTCGAACCCCGTCAACGATCGCGACGTCGATGCGCCCGCCGGCGATTCTTCCTCCGGCGCATCGCACTCCCAGCAGACGCCTTTGGAGCAGGCGCTGGTCGGCAGACCAGCCGAAGAGAGACCTGCCGCTCCGTCCGGTACCGATCGCCGCAGACTCGTCTTCCTCGGCGTCGCGCTGGCCCTCGTGGTCACAGCGCTTGTGGTCGCCGTGGTCGTGCTCACCACCGGAGGCAACGGGCGCGGCTCGAAGAACGCCAGCGCACGAGCCTCGGACAGCGGCTCGTCCACCGTGCCGGTTGTCGTCGCCTGTGGCCGGCAAGACGTGGGTCGCGGCCAGTACAACCTCCCTCCCCCCGACTTCGGGTACGGGTGTCACGTATGACGACTTCATCGCGTTTCTCGGGAACCCGGGGCTGCTGCTACGCGAGCTGACCACCTCGTCAATTGCAGCCTCCCGTCTCGGCAGCACAACCGTCGACGGCGCACCGGTCAGTCGATACATGGTCAACTTCCCCGCGAGCCGGACAAACTTCGATGCGGGATACGGGACCAAGACGTCTGAAGAGGTCGATATCGGCACCGACAAGATCGTGCACCAGATCGTGATGACGACGACGTCGAACGTCAACGGACAACCCTCCCGAGAGACGGTGGTCGTGGTGTTCCCGGGCTATGCCGCGCCGCTCATTGTCGTACCGCCACCGTCGAACGAGACCGTGTCCCTGGCGCAGTACACCGCGGCGCTGGGCTAGACATCCCGACCTCGCCAACCGGAGCTCTCCGAGCATCGACGTGGCCCTTCGGGTCCCTCTGGCCTCGCCACCTCGAGTCCGACCCCTAAAACGGCGACCAGTCCCCGTCTGGGTCGGTGGTCTGTCCGAGTTCGATGAGATAGCCGTCGGGGTCGCGGATGTAGCAACGCATCTCGTACGCGTGCTGCTTGGGCGGCGTGAGGAATTCGGCCCCCTTGGCGCTCCACTCTTCGTACTTGGCCTGAATGTCCGTGACCCGGATATTGAGGAAGCTGCTGACCCGGTCGGGATCGTGTGGCGTCTCCAGGGTCACGGTGGGTTTGTCGTCGGTGGGGCCTCCGCCGGCGTTGATGACGATGAAGCTGTTGGCGAGTGCGACATTGGTCGGCTCCGGGCCAAAGACCACCGTGCCGCCGAGCACCTCGGTGTAGAACCGCCGGGAGCGTTCGACGTCGTCCGACACGATGAAGTGGGTCAACACCATTCCTTCGTCGGACCCGTTGATTTCAGCCAAGTCGCACCTCCAGTGATCGGGGCGGCACGGATCCGTCTCCCAACGGGTCTGCGGCCGGCGTTCCAATGGAGCGAAGTATCCCGCGCATGCCACGCCACAGCCAGAGGCACCTGTTGGTCCGCATCGAGGTAACGACCAGCGATCGACGTGCGTTGGCTGCCTCTCGGCCCTCTCATCGCCTGCATTGGCTGTTGACCACTTGAGGCCCGACGCTTATGGTCTGGCGCGATCCGTTGCGAACCTGGAGGATGCCATGAGATTGCGCCGGAGTGAGGGTGTTTCGATGCTGCGTCATTGGACGGTGACGCGTGTCGGGCGCGTGGGCGTCGCCATCGCAGTGATCCTGGGCGTGGGGGGCACGGCGGCCCTACAGATCGGTGGGCTCGGCGCTCCATCCGCTGCCGCCTCCCCCGCGGTGACCCCGACCATCTGGGTCGTCAACCAGGACAGCAGCACGCTCGTCTCGTACCCGCTCTCGGCGACCGGAAATGCGACTCCGGGCGTCACCATCTCGTCCGACGGATCAAGCCTGAACAACCCCTTCGGTACTGAGGCCTTTGACGCTGCGGGCGACCTGTGGATTTCGAATTTGGACACCAACACACTCGTCGAATACACCCCGAGC
Organism: Acidimicrobiales bacterium; assembly: GCA_036521235.1. Taxonomy (GTDB): domain Bacteria; phylum Actinomycetota; class Acidimicrobiia; order Acidimicrobiales; family RAAP-2; genus Bog-473. The sequence goes on from DATDIE010000182.1 coordinate 32,106, forward strand.
CAGCTCGCCTCCACGGGGAGCCCGACGCCCGCCGTCACCATCTCGTCCGATGGATCGAGTCTCGATTCGCCCGGCAGCGTCGCCTTCGACCGGTCCGGAGACCTGTGGGCGCTCAACGAAAGCGGCGCGATCGTCGAGTACACCCCGAGCCAGCTCGCGTCGTCGGGTGCCCCGACACCCGCCGTCACCATCTCGGGAAACGAAAGCCCTTATGGGCTCGCCTTCGATGGCTCCGGAGACCTGTGGGTGGCCGACTCCGGCAAGAACACCGTGATCGAGTACACGCCGAGCCAACTCGAGTCGTCGGGTTCCCCGACGCCCACCGTCACCCTCTCGACTGACGCATCATCGAGTATCGACAGTCCGAGCGGGGTCGCATTCGACAGCTCCGGAGACCTCTGGGTGACGAACACAAACACCTATTCGCTCGTGGAGTTCACCCCGAGCCAGCTCGCGTCGTCGGGTGCCCCGACACCCGCCGTCACGATCTCGCCGAACGCATCGAGCCTCGATGGCCCTTACAGCCTCGCCTTCGACGCCGGCGGTAACTTGTGGGTGGCGAACGCCTACAGCGACGGCCTCGTCGAGTACGCGCCGAGCCAGCTCGCCGCTTCGGGCGCACCGACGCCGGTCAACACCATCGTCGGTGCCGCCACAGGAATGAGCGCACCCGGTGGCGTCGTGATCGAACAGGCCCCCACGGTGACTTCGGTGGTGCCGAACGCGGGACCGGCGGCGGGCGGGACGACCGTGACCATCCACGGCACCGGGTTCAACTACGGCTCCACCGTCGACTTCGGCCCGACCGCAGCCACGTCGGTCACGTACGAGAGCCCGTTCGAGCTGACGGCCGTGTCTCCGGCCGGAAGCGGTGTCGCGAACGTGACGGTCAACACGTTCGCCGGGACATCGGCGACCTCGTCGGCCGACCAATTCACCTACGCGTCGAGCGGGTACACCCTCGTCGGCTCCGACGGCGGCACCTTCGCCCTCGGCACCGCCCCATTCCTGGGGTCGCTGCCTGCTGACGGCGTGCACGTCGCGAACATCGTGGGCATCGCCCCCACGCCCAGCGGCAGCGGAAACTGGTTGGTCGGCTCGGACGGCGGGGTCTTCGCGTTCGGGAGCGCCGCCTTCTATGGTTCGCTCCCCGCTGAAGGCGTCCACGTGAAGAACATCGTGGGCATCGCTCCCGCGCCCGGCGGCAACGGGTACTGGCTCGTCGGCTCCGACGGCGGGATCTTCGCCTTCGGCAGCGCCACCTACCAAGGGTCGCTCCCCGGTGACGGCGTCCATGCGTCGAACATCGTGGGCATCGCGGGCTAGTCGAGCAATCCGGCCAGCCGATTCTGGCCCTTCAGTTCATTTGAAGGCGGCTGGCTACTCGAGCCGTACGTTGTTGCGCCGAGCTCCTCTGATCCAGAGCATTGGGTCTTTTCATCCTGGTCTCATGGGCACATGCTGAAAGCAAACGACACCGAAGTGGCGGGCGGACGAAGGAGGCCTCTGATGAACCTCGATGGGTGGCGCGGTCACGTGCACGGTCCGGCTCTCGAGGGCGGCTGGCTCGAAGCCCCCTCCGGCAACCTGCGCTTCGCTGACTGGCTCTTCCGGTCCAAGGCGGCCAGCGTGCTCTGGCTGGTGGCCCGGCTGTGGCTCGGCTACGAGTGGTTGAACGCGGGGTACCAGAAGATCTGGGGCTCGGAGAGCGCCGGGTTTTGGAACAACAACGGGATCGCCGTCAAGGGGTACGCGGAGTCGTCCGTGACCGCGTCCGCCGCCGGGAAAGGCGGCGCCTCCTACGGCTGGTGGGCGGGGTTCCTCCACAACTTCGTGGTCCCCAACGCCAGCTGGATCGCCAAGCTCGTCGCCGTCGGCGAGTTTCTCGTCGGCATCATGCTCTTGTTGGGGCTGCTTACCGGGCTCGCAGCGATCGGCGGCGTGCTCTTCAACCTCGTCTACATGCTCTCCGGCACGGCCGGGGTGAACCCGGTCTATGCCTTCGTCGGGGTCTTCTTGATCCTGGCCTGGCGCAACGCCGGCTACTTGGGACTGGACTACTTCGTCTTGCCGTGGCTGCGTAACCTTTTCCACCGAAAGCAACCGGCAGACAAGATGCCGGCGCAGCAACCGGCCCCGGCCTGAAGGCGGTGCGTGATGATCAAAGAACTGAGTGATCTGCCAGACGGTGTCACCGGTTTCGAGATAGCCGGCAAAGTACGGGCCGAGGACTATCGCGACGTCGTATTGCCCGCCGTCGAGCGAGCGGCGGCCGCGGGCGAAGTCCGATTTCTCATCGTGATTCGAGAGTTCGACGGGATGTCGGGGGGAGCCCTATGGGAGGATCTCAAGGTGGGCATGGAACACTTCAGATCCTTCAAGCGGATCGGCGTGATCACTGATGTCGGGTGGGTGCACCACCTGACGGGCCTCTTCGGTTGGATGACTCCCGGTGAGACCAAAACGTTCTCACTGGCCGAGCGTGATGAGGCGATCGCCTGGGTCGCCGGCTGAGGTTCGCACCGGGACCACCACGCGGCTGCGCCTCGGTTCTCGGAATCCCACTGCACGACTCAGGGCACGAAATCGTGCAACATGCTCGATCGCAATCGACACTCAACGGAATTGCCAAAAACAGGCGGGAGGAAGCGAGATGACGGATCGCTCGAGCCAGGTCGCGAATCCGCGAACACCTGGGACCCAAGCGCCCGGTCGAAGAAACCCACGACTGGTGGGTCCCGCCCTGACTGCTCTAATTGTGGCAGTAGTCGCCATGATCCCGGCAGGAACTGCTGCGGCCCAAGCAGCAACCGGCTCCGCTCCAGCTGGCGACGCTCCTAGCGGAAGGTTCACGACAACCGCTTATGCCGTCAGTCCGGAGACTGGCACCGTCACGCCCATCGACGCCCAGAAGGAGACAGCCGAACCACCGATTGCGGTGGGACACGGAGCTGACGCCATGGCCGTCGCTCCGAATGGCCGTACCGGCTACGTGACAGTTCCGGGAGGTGTTGTTCCTATCGATCTCCTGTCGAATATCCCTGGACGGCTCATTCCGATTGCGGGCGGACCCCGATCGATCGCGGTCACACCGGACAGCAAGACGGCACTTGTCGGTACTCTCGACCGTCGCCTGTATCGGATCTCCTTGTCCAACGGAACGGTGTCGACCCCCGTCACTCTTCCGGCCAATGCCATCAAAATCGCCATCACCCCGGACGGGCAGACCGCCTACATGGCGACCAACGTCCACGCCCACGAACTACGGGTGATGGTCTACAACATCGCCTCCAACGCCGTGTCGTCGAGCATCCAGGCTCCCGATGGCGCGATGGCGCTGGCCATTGCCCCGAATGGAGCTACGGCGTATGTAGCCAATTTCTTGCCGAAGGTGACTCCTCTCTCGACTGCGACGAACACCCTGGGCCCACCGATCAATAACGTGGGTCGAACTGGCAGCGTCTACAAGGACATCGCCATCACCCCGGACGGACGAAAATTGTACGAGGTGGACAGCTCGGGGCGGTCGGTCATTCCGATCGACACCTCGACGAACCAGGCGGGCACGCCGATTCCGGTAGGTCTGAATCCGCGGGGCGTCGCGGTGACATGGGACGGAACGACGGCGCTCGTGGTGAACAGTGGAGATGCCACCGTGACCCCGATCAACACCACGACTGACCAGCCGGGGGTACCCGTCAAGGTTCCCGCGGGACCCGTCGCCGTTTCAACGCTTCCGGGAAAGATCCTCCTTGACAGTGTGCCCTGCGGCGATCTTGCTGTCCTCACGCAAGACCTCAGCAGCATCGCCAGCGGTCCGTCGATCGTCGGTGGTCGCATTTCTCTGGCGCCAAACTGCACCTATTCGTTGCAGGCGCCGGAGGCGTTCCCGACGTTGAGCGTGCCGGTCGCAATTGTCGGCCACAACACGCGGCTTGTTTTCAAGGGCGAGTACCGGAATGCCATGCTCGTCAGTAAACAAGGCGACGTCACGTTGAAGGATCTCACGATCAGCGGAGCCGATTCAGGGACGGGCGGGGCGGTTGAGAACTCAGGTCGTCTCACCCTGAACGATGTGACGCTGACGAGAAACAAGTCCTTCAACGCCGGCGGAGCTTTGGCCAACGAAGCCGGAGGCACTCTGCTCGTCAACGACAGCCGATTGGAGCAAAATAGGGCTGGCGCAGGCGGGGGCGCCATCTCCAGCTTCGAGGGCAACCTCTTCGTCTCCCACACTTCCATTACGGGAAATGTGGCTCAAGTCGCGGGGGGCGTCTTGACTCAGGGGGGATCGGTGTCTCTCACAGACTCGACGATCGAAGGCAACAGCGCAACAGATCGTGCCAGCGGGGTTGAGGGCGTCTATCTGTCGGATTCGCAAGTGACGATTACCAACAGCACAATCGCGGATTGCCACTGGTCCGGACGGGGACCGACTCCTGCCGGCTGCACGCACTAGCCGTTCCAGTCACTGCACGGATCGTCCGATCGATACGTCATTGCGTGCCAGGAAATGGTACGCCGAGAAGCGCCGTCGGCAACCCGGATCGGATCCGAGTCGGAAACCCTTTGGTCTTCTTTTGAGCGACTACTCAAGTTTGCGGAGGAACTTTGAATGGAGCTCGTTCGAGAAGCGGAGTCGACGCGAGCGCTTTCAACTTCGACCGTGAGTCGTCGGAACCGCCCGATCGGTGATCAGCTCCCTGGCCTCTTCGGCGTCGTATGAGAAAGGCCGCAGAGGCCGGCGCCTTAATGTTCCTTACCTGGCGTCACGCCGTGTTGGGCCTGGAACGAGGCGAGGCGTTGCGCGACACGATCCGCCAGTCGGTCAGCGTGATCGAGCGCAAGCTCAATGAAGAGCTCGGAACATCCGCCTATGAGCAGCTCCGCCATCTTTTGGTCGAATTGAACGGAACAACGGTCGTCCAGCGACACTGACTCACCAGTGGAGGCAGGGCTTCGCGAGTGGGCGCTAGAGGACTCGAACCTCCGACCTCAGCCGTGTGAAGGTGAGGTCAGCACGGATTGTGACCAGGGATTGGACGATCCCACCCCCTAGACAGGCACGAATACGTCACCAGACGGCACTGGACGCACTCCCCCGTCAAGACATCTCGGGGCACGACTGGGGGCACGGTCACGAAGCCCTTCGACGGCAGCGACTTCACGAGGGCCGACATTTGACCACATTGATTTCACGTTGACGGAGTGGTGTTCACCAAACCGGGACACTGTTTTTGGGTGTATGCGTCGAGCGTCTTTGTCGCAGCCTGGACCTTGGGACTCGTCTCCGCCGTCTCTACATTGGATTCGAACTGAGTCAGGCTGGTCGCCTTCTGAATGATGCTCTTGAGCGTGCCATCAAACTTGAGTTCCACGGTGGCCGCAGACTTGACGTTCCCTGGAGCGCCGTTCAACAACCCCTCCACGATCTTCTCTTGTTTTCCGGAACTGTTGTAGACGGAGAGGAGCGCCTTCTGTGCCTCCGACCAGTTTCCGGACTCCATGGCCTTGACGATGCTTCCGCTGTCGGCCTTCCCTGATTGTTGCAGCTCCGACTTGTAGGCCTTGCAAAAGGCACTCGTTTCAATGATCCCTACAGGCTTCGCGTTGGCCGAAGCTCCTACAGCGGGCATCAGGGCCACCGCCATCCCGATTGTGGCAATCCCAATCCCGATCTTCGCTCGATGCAGCATGATCAGTTCTGCCCTCCAGCCTCTTCTTCACAAGGGTGCCCCGATGACGTCCGCTCAGCTTAGAGCGTACGGAGCCTGGGTTTCGTGGGCGCTCCGGCCCGACGCCCAAACGGGTCAAATGCCACGGTTTTCTAGACTCTTGTGACGACGACGTGTTCCCGAACGAGGTCGGCAATGCGATGCGTCTGAGCAACTTCCGAAATCGTTACTGGAAGCCTGCGCGTAAGCGGGCTGGCGTGGACCCGTTGTTCCGCGTTCACGATCAACGTCCCACAGCCATCAGTCGGTGGATCAAAGCCGGGATCAATATGAAGGTCGTTTCAGTGCATGCCTGTCACACGTCCGTCGCCTTCACGTTGGATCGCTACGGCCAGCCACCTGTAGCCGGATAACCGAGATACGTTCGTGCGTGCGGTGGACGCCGCAACCAACGAATCGCTCGGACTCTCGGGGCACGACTCGGGGCACGAGATCGCACCCGTCATCCGCATCAACTCGGTGGACAGGGCAAACCAGTGGGCGCTAGAGGACTCGAACCTCCGACCTCAGCCGTGTGAAGGCTGCGCTCTAACCAACTGAGCTAAGCGCCCGATTCCCGACCCACGGAACGTCACGGGTCAGCGTCAACGCTAGCCCGGTCAGAAAGGGATGCAGCTGGGCTGCCTCCTTTGGCATGCGCGGCGTACCGCCTAAGAGGTAGGTCCGGGGCGCCCGATAGCCTGGAACGCCGTGGTCGACGACTACCAGGAAAACGAGGCCCCGGAGAC
>DATDIE010000183.1:0-5095 GCA_036521235.1 Acidimicrobiales bacterium
AGGGATCCCCGATGACGAGGTCGCGCGCCAAGCCGCGCGGCACGCCGCCGGTGCGGTACCCGCGCTGGCGAAGTTGCTCGGCCTGCGCATCCCGCCGCCACCGCCGCGCCGTGTCGACGCCGAGCGCCGTTTCAGCCCAACCGGCGGCTGAGCGTCAACAGGCGCGCCGTGAAGCCGGCCGCCTCGAGGCGCTGCTTCGTCAAGCGATCCCCCGGGAGCGCTAACGCGTCGACCTCTTCGCACCCTGCGGCGCTGCACCACGAGACCGCCGCCTCCATGAGGGCCGCTCCGACGCCGACGGCCCGCGCCGGCGCCTCGACGTAGCAGCACTCGATACGCCCGCGGCGCGCTCCGTCCGCCGGTTGCGCCACGACGCCCACCACGCCCACGACGGCGCCTTCGTACTCGCCGACGAAGAGGCCGGCCCGCTCTCCCCCCGCGGACCAACGGGCGATCAGGTCGTCGGGTGTCCTCTTGCCGACGAGGGCCGGCCCGCCGCGCATCGACGCGGCGCACGCCAGCGCCTCGCCCAGGAGCCGGCCGCACGCGGCGAGATCCGCCCCGGTGGCCGGACGAGCCCGCTCCACGGGGCCTGGGCTCAGCCGGAAGCGGCCTGGCCGTGCCCCTGCTCGAGGAGCTGGCCGGCGCGGTTCAGGATCGTGCGGCGGTTGCGTGTCGCCGCCTCGTAGCGCTGGACCGCTCGGAGCTCCTCGGGCCCGAGGCTCTCCAGCCGGCGTACGACCTGTGACGCGCTCAGGGTGTCGTAGTCAGCCAGCGCCCCGCCGACGAGGGCCGTGTCGGCCACGTCGGGCGCCGGACGCGTCGTGGCCGGGCTCGGTGCCACGTTGCCCGCCGCGGGTTCCTCCCGTGTCGGTGTGGCGGCGGGGTCGTTGTTGCGGAGGATCGAGTCCAGCCGCTCCGAGAGCCTCCGCTGGTAGCGGCCGACCACGTACTCCCCGGCGACGCGGGCGTTGCTGATCTCCTGCTCCACCCGGCTGCGGCCCTTGCCGATGAGACCGGGCAGGTCCTCTTTTATGGTCATGGCTACTCCGATCGGAGCAAAGAGACAGGCGTCCAGCGTCCGGCGCAGCGGGTTCTGCTCCCCCACGGTGCCCTCGGCGCCCGTCTCGTCAGACACAGTCCCGGCAGAGCATCTTCTTCTTGTCCGCCAGCTGGCTCGGGTGTTTGACCAGGAAGCACGAACGGCAGACGAACTCGTCGGGCTGCTTCGGCAGCACCCGTTCGTTCCCTTCTGTCTTGTCCTCTTGGTCGGTCGCCTCTTCGTCCTCGGGCTCATCCTCGACGACCAGGCGCTCCTTGAGGATCACGTCGAGGCTGGCCTCGACGTCCTCGTCGTCGGGCTCTTCCTCCTCTTCCTCGTCGTCGCCCTCGCCGGTGCGCTCCACGACCGCCGCCGGGGACGGCGTCAGGATCTCGGCGGCCTCCTCCTCCTCTTCCTCCTCGTCGAGGTCGGCGACGTCGTCATCGTCGTCATCGTCGCCGGCGAGAGCCTCGTCGTCCTCGATGTCCTCGAGCGCGTCGTCGTCATCGAGCTCGAGCTCGTCGTCTTCGACAGGCTCTTCTTCGTCGGTCGCGGGGCTCGCGGCCTCGGTCTCTTCGGCCTTGCCCTTCTTCTTGGTCGCCATTTGCCGCCGGAGCATAGACGGTCCGGGCAAGCGCTCAATCGCTGCCTGAGCGGGCCCGCTTCAGGTGCGGAAGGTCGATTGTGAGGAGTTTGGGCGGGCAAGCCCTGGGGTCTTTGGCGCCATCTCGCAGGCCCGGGGTAGCCAGGCAAGCAACACGTTCTCTACTCGACCCCCAGGGCCTACCACCGCCTCTCACAGCACATCCCCCCCTTTTCTGCACCAGCAGTTCCTGCTGCAGCGTCCAATGGGGCGTCGGGGACTGGGGGGTACATTAGGCAATCCGGGGGTGGCCCCGTCAAGAAGTTCACAGCACTTGCGACCAGGGGAAACGCGGTTATTGCCTGGTCAATGCGTTGCAGATTTTTCGGTTCTGCGCCGTTCGGCCCGCCGCTCCGATTCGAGACGCTCGAGGTCGGTCGCCCCGTGGTCGACGAACGTCATCGCCTCGGCCAGGGCGCGGTGCCCGGCGACCTCGGCAATCGCCCGGTGCATCTGTTGGGCCACCCGCCGGTACGCCGGGTGGCCCTGCACCCCCGAGCGCAGTTCCACGAGGTGCATCGCCTCGCGCGCGTTGAACTGCATGACGTAACGGATGCGGTGCGCCAGTGCGACCGCGTAGGACGCCTGCTCGGGGAATTCCCCGACGAGCGACCGGTAGAGCTCCTCGGCTTGGCCGATCGCCTCGTCATAGCGCTCGCCTAGGCCGGCGTCGGCGACGAGGTCGGGCATGTCGTATCCCAGTGAGATCCCGAGGCGCTGCCATTCGATCGTCAACATCCGGTGGCGCTGGAGGTCGCGGAACGCGCCGTAGTCGGTCACGAGCTCGAACCGGTAGTCCGTGCGCTCGAACGCCCGGCCCGGCCGGTGCCGGCGGTTCCTGCGCTCACCGACGTACGCCCGCAGCAAGGCGACGCGTTCGTCGTGCCCCAGGCGGCCGACCCGTCGTGCGGCCTCCAGCTCGGAGCAACCCACATGGGAGAAGCAGGCGGCGACCAGGACTTTCTCCTCGCCTTCGGGGTCGTAGTCCACCAGCCGCACCTCGGTGGGTGACCCGTCCTCGTCGCCGTCGAACGCGCCCGTCTGGGCCAGGTCCGGCCAGAGCCGGGCGACCACGTGCGCGGTCTGCTCGCGGGTCGAGGCCAGGTACGCCGACCACTCCCCTCCCCGTTCGGCCACGTCGACGCGTTGGAGGAACGACGGGATCACCTTGCGCAGCTCGGTGAGCATCAGCTCCGCGTACGACCGCGCCTCGGGCAGTGGGTGCGCGCGCATGCGCAGCAACAGCTGCTCGTAGGACTGCCCGGTGGCGTAGATCCCGATGTTCGACAGCGACGCCGCGGGCAGCAGCCCGCGCAGCGCATCGAGCGACTTCGCCCGCGTCGCCTGTCGGTACACGAAGTCGCTGTCCCCCGCTTGTTGTGGAAAGCGTTCCGCCACCCAGGCCTGCATCACCGGCAACAACGAGCCGTAGGTGTCAAAGACGCGGTCCATCTCGCCCACGTAGCGAGCGCCGTGCGGGGAGTCGAGCAGCTCGGGTGGCCGGTAGTAGCGGTACTGGCCGTTCTCGAGCCGTTGGTTGTAGGCGATGTATCGCGTCGACTGCTCGAGGTACGCCATGAGGCGGCCCCACTCGAGCACCTTGGAGAGCACGTTCGAGGCCTGCTCACACGCGAGGTGGACGCCGCCCAATTGCGCCACCGAATCGTCGCCGTACTCGACGAACACGCGCTCGTAGAGCTGCTCGGCGCGGGCCACGCCGACGGTCGCGTCGACCGAGGCGTCGCCCGAGACGTCGAGGTCGCCGACGAACTCGTCGAGGAAGAGCTTGCGCAGGCTCTTGGGCGAGCGCGAGTAGCGGGCGAAGAGGGCTCCCTTCACCACTTCGGGCAGGTTGACCAGGGCAAAGACCGGAAGGTCAAGGTTGGTGAAATACCGCCGGAGCACCGTCTCCTCGTCCGCGGTGAAGTGCTCTTCGGAGTAGGGGAACATGCCCGGACGACTTTAGAACGAGGGTGACGCGCCGGTGGCGGATGGGTTTGGGGCGCCTGGGGGGCTCAGGCGACAGGCAGCCCGCCGGCCACGACGCCCCGGAGGAGCAGGTCGACGGCCTCCCGCGCCGCCGCCGCCACGTTGGGGTCGGCGGCCGTGTGGGACACCTGCTGGGCCAGGTCCGCCACCGACTTCATCGTGCGCACGAAGTCCCCGGGGGCTAGCTCGCCGACGTCACGGCTCGCCACGCCGAGGGCGACGGCCAGTGACGCCCCACGGGCCCACGAGGCGACCGCCGTCGCCAGGCCCGGAGCCGGTTGTCGCGTGCGGGGCACCGTCAGCGCCTCTTCGGTCGCCCTGATCTGCTCGGCCAGTCCGGACAGCGCCACACAGCGCTGGGACAGGTCGGCCGTGCGCTTGTCGCCGAGCCGGTCCTGCAACGGCCCGCGCTTCTTGCCGCGGCGGGACGCATGCTGGTGGCCCGGCGCCCGGCGCGCCCGGCGCGGCTCGAAGATGAAGCTCGAGAGGACGCCGGCCAGGACGGAAGGCTCGGCGTCGCCCAGGATCTCGCTGCGGAGCGCTTCCGCGATCAGCAGGTCGCATTCGTGGTAGATGCGTGACAGCTGGCGCCCCTCGGCGGTCAGCGACCAGCCCTCGACGTAGCCCAGCTTCTCGAGGACGTCGAGCCGGTGGTCGAGCAGGCGCGTGAGCGAGTCGGGCGTCCGGGCCTGCCACTGCGCGAACGAACGGTGCAGCACGGCGTGCGCCGTCTCCCGGTCGAACCGTGCCACCAGGTTGACGGCGAGGTTGTAGGTCGGCCGGAAGGCCGAGCGCAGGTCCGGCGGCGGTGCCGTGGCGACACGCGCCACGTCGGCGAAGGTCAGCTCGTTGGACCACGACACCACGGCGTGGCCCTCCTCGTCCAGGCCGCGGCGGCCCGCCCGGCCCGTCAGCTGCAGGTACTCACCCGACGTGAGCGTCGCCCGGCCGGCGCCGCCGTACTTGGTGAAGCGCTCGATGACCACGGAGCGGGCCGGCATGTTGATGCCCAGCGACAGTGTCTCGGTGGCGAAGACGACCTTCAAGAGCCCCGCCTCGAAGCACTCCTCCACCGTCTCCCGGAAGACCGGCACCAGTCCGGCGTGATGCGCGGCGAGGCCGCGTTCGAGGCCCTCGAGCCACTCGTCGTAGCCGAGGACGCGCAGGTCCTCGTCGCCCAATGGCTCGACGCGGCGCTCCGCGATCTCCCGGATGGCCGTGCGCTCCTGCTTGTCGGTGAGCCGCACGCCCTCGCGCATGACCTGGCGCACCGCGTCGTCGCACGCGGCGCGGCTGAAGATGAACACGATGGCCGGGAGCATCTCGAGCGCGTGGAGTTCGTCCACCATCTCGGTCCGCCGTGGTGGGCGGTACGGCAGGTGCGGTCCTCGCCCGCGCGACTGCCAGTGGGCGCCCCGGCC
>DATDIE010000184.1:0-2176 GCA_036521235.1 Acidimicrobiales bacterium
TACGGGCCGGCTGGGGCGTGCGGGCGTCCCCGGCGTCAGCGCCGGCGGGGGGCGTCATACCGGGAAGAACCGGGAAAGGTGCTGTCGGTTCGCCCCCAGCATGTCGTCGGCCAGGTCGGCCGCCAGTGGATACTGACCGACCAACGGATTGGCCAGGAGCGCCCGCACCACGTCGTCGCGACTGCCCGAGCATGCGGCCTTGACGGCAAGCCGTTCGTAAGCCTTGGCGTGCTGAACGAGGCCCAGCATCTCAGGCGACAACGCACGCTGCGGCAGCGGGTGGGCGCCGTCAGCGTCGACGACCGCCGTTGTCTCCACCACGGCGTCATCGGGCAGGCCCGGGATTGCGCCATCGTTGCGCATGTCGACGACCTGGACGTCACCCGTGCCCGCGTGCAGCGACGCCATCAGCCTGACGGCGGCCAGCGAGTAGAAAGCACCACCCCGGTACGACAGCTTCTCCGGCTTCGAGACCAGCGCGGGATCTCGATACTCCTGCAGCAACGTGGTCTCCAATTCGGCCACGACATCGGCGCGCGAGCGGTGACCTGGCAGTGACTGCTGTGCCACCTCGGCATCGTGTTGGTAGTAGTAGTGCACGTAGTACGAAGGAAGGGCCTCTTGCAGGCGGAGCACGTCAATCGGGACACCGCTCTCGAGCTCGAGCTCGGGGCCAAAACGCTCGAAGAGATCTCCCAGCCGATCGACCCCGCCGTCACTTCCGACGCGCGCCGACCTGATCCAGGTGAGGTGGTTCAAGCCGACGTGTTCGACAGCGACTTCGTCGGGGTCGACACCCAGATAGTGACCGATCCGGCGTTGCGCCCAGATCGCCACGTTGCACAGACCCACGGCGCGGTGGCCCTCGTCGAGCAACGCCTGGGTGACGATGCCGACAGGGTTGGTGAAGTCGACCATCCACGCTCCCGGGTTGGCTCGGGCCGCCATCTCCTCCGCCAGCTCGAGGACGACGGGGACCGTGCGCAACGCCTTGGCCAGGCCTCCGACGCCCACGGTCTCCTGACCCAGGCACCCGTAGCCGACCGGCAGGGTCTCGTCGACGTGACGTGCCGCCTGTCCACCGATGCGGAGCTGGACCACGACGAAATCGGCCCCTTCGAGCGCGGCATGCGGGTCGGCCGTCGTCGAGAATGACCCATCCCATCCACGCGCCCGCAGGATGCGCTCGGCGAGCCCGCCGACAACCTCCCGGCGGAGGTCGCTCGGGTCAAGCAGGACCAGGTCCCCGACGGGCATCCGGTCCTCCACGTCGCACAGCCCGTCGACCAGTTCCGGTGTGTATGTGCTCCCGCCGCCGACGACGACCACCTTGGTGCCCACGCAGCGCAACGTAACATCCGACGGTGCCCGCACCCTCCTATCCGACGCCGGCCGTTCTCGCCTTCGACGGCGGCAGCACGAAGACCGACGTGGTGCTGGTGTCGCAACAGGGCGACGTGCTCGGTCAGGCCCGGGTGGGACCCAGCAACCATCAACTCGTGGGCGTCGATGCCGCTGTCGCGGCCCTCACCGTGGCGTACACCGCCGTCATGGCCGACGCGCAGTTGCCGGACACTGGCGCCCCGGTCTGTTCGACGGGTGTGTACTGCCTGGCCGGCATCGACTTGCCCGTTGACGAAGAGAAGCTGTCGCCCGCCATCGAGGCGTTGGGTTGGACCACGGCGGTGATCCTGCGCAACGACACCTTTGCCGTGTCACGAGCCGGGACGACGTCGCCGTGGGGCATCGGCGTCGTTTGCGGGACAGGAATGAACTGTGCCGCCGTCGGACCCGACGGGCGAACCGTTCGCTTCCCGGCCCTGGCCGAACTTTCGGGCGACTTCGCACCGGGTGGCGCCTGGCTCGGGTTGCGCGCCCTGGGTCTCGCCCTGCGCGCGGGCGACGGGCGCGGTGCGCCGACGATCTTGAGCGAGCGGGTACCCGCGCACCTTGGCGTGGCCGATGCCGAGGCCGCGCTGACCGGTGTCTACGCGGGCTCCATCCCCTACACCCGGATCTTCGAATTGGCACGCGTGCTGCTCGAGGCCGCAGCGGACGGGGACGCGCCCGCCCGGGCGGCAGCCGACACGTTGGGCGATGAGGTGGTCGCATTCGTCCGCGCCGCCGTGGTCCGGCTCGACCTGCAGAACGAGCACGTCGAGGTCGTGCTGGGTGG
>DATDIE010000185.1:0-3106 GCA_036521235.1 Acidimicrobiales bacterium
GACGCCGACTGTGCCGAGGCCAAAGAGCGCTTGGGCCGGCGACCCCGGATCGACGAGTTGGCCCGTGACGCCGGGCAGCGCCGGGCCGACGCCCTCGTCGAGATGGCGACGCGCAGTCGGAGCAACCCGGCCGACGGCATCCGGCCCGCCCCGCTCTTCAGCGTCTTCGTCGGCTACGAGACGATCCACGGCCGTATCTGCGAGCTCGAGAACGGGACGGTGCTCCACCCGTCGGCTCTCTCACCCTGGATGGACTCGGCCTACTTCGAGCGGGCCATCTTCAGCCTTTCCAACCGCATCGATGTCAGCGTGCGGGCCCGACTCTTCACCGGAGGGACGAGGCGGGCCATTGAGCTGCGCGACCGCATCTGCACCCACCCGCACTGCTACGAGCCGGCCGAGAGCTGCCAGGTGGATCACATCGAGACGTACGCCGAGGGAGGCCTGACCACCCAGGAGAACGGCCGCCTCCTCTGTGGCTTCCACAACCGCCTGCGCAACCAACGCGAGGCCAAGGGCGAGCAGCGCCAGCGACCCCCTCCGACGGCCGCCTGAGGGGCGGGCCGCCCCGAGCCCACTCGCCCGGCCCCCCGGCAGAACCCGGCGACAAGAGCCGCCATCGTGAAAATCAGGTGCATCCGGCGCTGTTGCGCGCCCTTCCTTCTTGCCGTCGAAGGCCGGCGACTTCTTACGACAAGTGCGTGCGCGGCCGGTCGAGCAGCTCACCGTCCAAGAAGAGATCGATCTTCTCGTTGTAGAAGGCGATGAGCCCGGCGATCGGAAGGAGTTCTCTGGTGGGGAAGTCGTAGGTCCAGGCGATGTCGGGATGGATCCGCAGCTCGACGTGGGCCGACCAGTAGCCACTTGTCGTGCCCTTGTAGGGGCACGCGGTCTCGGTGTCGGACGGCATCAGGTGGGTGAAATCGACGTCCGTGCGCTGGACGTAATAGCGGGTCGGCAGCCCGGTCTCGAAGCACAGGACGGGCGACCGGGTCTCAGCCAACACGATGCCCTTGGACTCCACGCGCAGATGGCGACTCGACCGCAGCGCATCGACCCGGGTGTAGGGGTTGCGGGGGTGCACGAAGACCTGTTCGTCCTCCTCGAACCAGGAATCGAACGCCGACCAGGAGAACCGGACGGTGTCGTCGAGGCCTTCGACCTTGGCGGCCGAGAGAACGGAGGCCGCACTCGGGCGGTCGCTGTCGCTCACCCGCACGCCGTAGCGCCGAGCGTCGCCCCGCGACGACTCGATCCCCTGGTTCTCGTCGATCAGCGCATCAGCACGCACATCGGACAAGGGGATGTAGTACTGCGGATACGAGGTGTTCTCCCAGACGTAGCGTGCGTTGGTCGTGTCGACGACGACCTCCCCGGCCAGGAAGGCCCGAATGCGGCGGGGAACCGGCTGCACATAGTTGACCGGGACGGGTGAGGCGGGAAAGTCGCTCACAACGAGGCCTCTTCTCTTCTCGACAGACTGACAGTCACACGGACCGGACTTTTAGGGGACCCTACCGGCGCTTCCCAGTTCGGCACACGGTGGCGAAGTGCGGGGGGCAGGCCGCGGAACGGCGCACACAAACGGGTGCACACGGTTCGAGTGCAGACAAGCCAGCCCGCCGAACCGGCTGCGACGAACCGCACACCGGCTCAGGCAAGAGCCCGCTTCAGGTGATCGCCAACATCCGCTCGAGCGCCACCTTGGCCCACTCCGTCGTCTCGGGGTCGACAACGATGCGATTCCGCACCTGCCCGTCCACGAGCCCCTCCAACACCCACGCGAGGTGCTGCGGGTCGATGCGCGACATGGTCGAGCAGGGGCACACCAGCGGGTCGAGGCAGACCACGGTCTTGTCCGGCGACTCGTTGTTGAGCCGGTTCACCAAGTGGATCTCGGTCGCGACGCCGATGACGGAGCCCGACGGCGCAGCCGCCACGGCCTTGATGATGGCGTCGGTCGACCCGACGACGTCGCCCAACTCCGCCACGTCGTGCGCGCACTCGGGGTGGACCATCACGATCCCGTCGGGGTGCTCGGCGCGGAAGGCCTCGACATGCGCGGGCCGAAACCGTTGGTGCACCGAGCAGTGCCCCTTCCACAGCAGGAGGGTCGACTCCTTGACCTCGCGCTCGTTGTTGCCTCCGAGCGCCAGGCGCGGGTTCCAGACGCGCATGTCGTCCGCGCCGTAGCCGAGCTCGAAGCCGGTGTTGCGCCCGAGATGCTGGTCCGGGAAGAACAGGACACGGTCACCCCGTCCTGCTTCGAGCGCCCACGTGAGCACGGCGCGGGCGTTGGACGAGGTGCAGACCGCCCCGCCATGGCGGCCGACGAAGGCCTTCAGCGATGCGGCCGAGTTCATGTAGGTGACCGGGATGAGGCGGTCCACGTCGACGACCCGCGCCAGCTCGTCCCAGGCCTCCTCCACCTGGTCGATGTCTGCCATGTCGGCCATGGAGCATCCGGCGTTGAGGTCGGGCAGGAGCACCTGTTGCTGGTCGCCGGTGAGGATGTCCGCCGACTCGGCCATGAAGTGGACGCCACAGAAAAGGATGAATTCGGCCTCCGCCTGACCGGCGGCGATCCGGGAGAGCCCGAAGGAGTCGCCCCGGGCGTCGGCCCAGCGCATGACCTCGTCGCGTTGGTAGTGGTGGCCGAGGATGAGCAGTCGAGGGCCGAGGGCCTCCTTGGCGGCACCGATCCACCCGGCCAGCTGCTCGGGTGTCGCGTCGGCGTAGCGCTCGGGGAGCGCACGTTGCAACCGGAACATGGCACAACCCCCTTCGGGGAGCGCTCCGATTGTCGGCCGGCGGGGACAGCCTGGTCGCCCATCCGCGGGGTTGTCGGCCTCGGAGCGGTTATGTACGCCGGGGTACCAGGCCGACGCTGCCTCCATCCTATTGGCCCAGAGGGGCAAGGGTGTCCTAAACGGGCAGGTGCACGATCGGCGGCCCGGATACGGCACAGTGGAGTCGTGATAAACCGTCCCCCCGCGAGCTCGATCCCCGACGCCCCGGGCTCGTACCAGTTCATCGACGCCGGTGGACGGGTCCTCTACGTCGGAAAGGCAAAGAGCCTCCGGTCGAGGCTCTCGAACTACTTCGC
>DATDIE010000186.1:0-3419 GCA_036521235.1 Acidimicrobiales bacterium
CCCGACAGCTCGGTGCCGACCGCCTTGCCCGCTGCAACATCGAGGACGCGGTCGACCTCGGCGAGGGAGGGCGGATGGGCGGCGCCGGACCCTGACCCGGACCGCGAGTCGGGTTGCGTGCGCAACCAGGTGCGCAGGGCGCGTCGGGCGACGGGACGCGGCGTGCGGGCGACTGTGCGGGCGTCCGACGGGTCGGGGAGGGTGCCGGCGGCGAGCGCGTCGAGAAGTTCAACCTCGTCGCGCAAGACGCCGGCCTGACGTGCGAGAAGGGGAACCGGGTCGCGCCCGGCCACCTCGGCGCACAGCGGCAGCAGCTCGTGACGGACGCGGTTTCTGACGAAGGCCGGGTCGGCGTTGGTCGGGTCGTCTACGAGGTCGAGCCCGGTGGCACGGCAGAGGCGATGCGTCTCGCAGCGGCGGAGCCCGAGCATGGGATGCCGGAATCCGGGCGCCATGCCGGCGAGCCCGTCCGCGCCGGCGCCGCGCAACAGGTTGATCAGGACGGTTTCCGCCTGGTCGTCCATGGTGTGCCCGGTCGCGACGTCCTCCGGGAGGACCGAGAAGCGGGCGCCGCGGGCGCGTGCCTCGAGGTTGGGGCCGGGCTCGACGGTGACGGTCTTGGCTTCGAAGTGGGCGCCGACCTTGGCTGCGGCGGCCGCCACGACGTCGGCTTCGTGCGCCGACCCGGGACGCAGGCCGTGGTCGACGTGGATGGCGGTCACGTCGCATCCGGCGGCGGCGGCGAGGACCAGGAGCGCGATCGAGTCGGGCCCGCCCGAGACCGCGCAGGCGAGTGGCGTCAGCGGGGGTGGAAAGGTGCAGCGGGTCAGGAGGTCGGCAACCAGCGGTTCGACCGGTACGTGTCCGTCTACGTCTACGTCGCCGGCGCTTTCAGCTGAATCGTCGGGGCCGAGGCCCCCGTCATCCACCGGCCCGGGCCACCCACAACGACGGGTCGCGGATCTCCTCGAGCGTCGGGAGCCACTCGGGCCCCTCCCACACCCGGGCCATCAGCTCGGGGCCGCCGGACTCCTCTACCGATTCGACGAAATGCTCGCCTTCGGCGTACTGGCGCATCTTGGCGTCCAGCCCGAGCAACTTCGACATGAGCTTGGTGAGGCCCTTGGCCTGCGTCCGGCGCTGCGCCAAGACCCGGGCGAAGTGCGCCGCGCCCGGCACCTCGGAGGCGCCGGCGCGGTTCATCGTCACGTCGCCATGGCCCTCGAGCAGGCTCATCATCCCGCTGATCTTGGAGAGCGCGACCTTCTGTTCGGGTGTGGCGAGCATCCCGACGACGCCGGCATCGCGCGCCGGGTTGCGCCCGGAACGGACCTCCGTGGCAACGCGCTTGACGACCTCGGCGAATCCGGCCGGGTCGCCCGACAACGGCCCGAGCAGTTCGGACACCAGGCCGACGAAGTGGCCCCGCAGCCAGGGCACGGCCGTGAACTGCAGGCGGTGCGTCACCTCGTGCAGTGCCAACCAGAGCCGGAACTGGCTGGGTGCGAAGCCGTACTGCGTCTCGACGGCGACGATGTTCGGGCCGACGTAGGAGACGAGATCCTGCTCGTCGGGCCCCCCGACCTCGACGTTGACGTTGACGTGGTCGTCGATCAGCAGGTCGTACTGACCGAGCACACGTGTCGCCATGTAGGCGAGCATCAAGCCGAGCTGCATGCCGGCGATGCTCCGGCCGATCATCAACGACGGCCCGCCGAGCTTCGCACCGCGCTTCTCCTGGAGCTGGGCCAGTGCCGGACCGACCAACCGTTCCATGGACCGGACGTTCTGCGCGGCCCAACCGGGCCGGTCCGTGACTCTCGCGCGGGCCTCGCCGTGTGCGCTGCGCAGGCCGGTCGACTCGGTGACGAGATGCTCGGCGCGCGCGGTCAGCTCGTCGAACTGTGACTGGAGGGCGGCGGAACGGTACGAGGCGGGTGCCGGCTTCAGAATGAGCGCGCCCGCCGCGACACGCTCGGCCAGGGCCCAGTCGACCCTGGCGGGACCGGACGGCGCCGACGACGACGACGTCGATGTCGAGGACGAGGACGAGTCGGTCGGGGTGAGATCAGCTCCGGGCGTTGTCCTGCTTGCTTTCTTCGTCGATCGCCGCGGCGACCCGCTCGATCAAACTCTGGGGCACGCGGTCCTTGCACCGGTTCGCGATCACCCGGCGCAGGTCCTCCTCGAACTGCGCGGCACCGCCGCAGGGGCCGCACCAGTCGAGATGGACGCTGATCTCCTGGCGCCGGACCTCGGTCAGCTCCCCGTCGAGATACGAGTAGAGCTCGTGCACGGCCTCGACGCAGTCCACGGTGGGGCCGAAGAGGGCGGCCGTATCGACGCCGGGACCCGACTCTGACCCCGAACCCGACGCGCCCGTCGAACCCATCGCCCCATGGTCGTGACTGTGGTCGTCACCGCGATCGCTCATCTGTCCGTCGCCCTGTTCATCTTCGTGCTTATGTCGCACACCATCGCTCATCCCATCACCCCCCGGGCACGCTGCCGACGAGGCCCCGTGCTTCCGCCACATCGTGCAACGCCTTCTGAAGCGCCCTTCTTCCCCGATGGATCCGGCTCATCACCGTGCCGATCGGCACGTCGGTGATTTCCGAGATCTCCTTGTAGGAGAAACCCTCGACGTCGGCGAGCATGACCGCCATCCGGAAATTCTCCGGCAACGCCTCCAGAGCTGCCTTGACGTCGTCGTCGGTGAAGCGCTCGAGCGCCTCGTCCTCGGCCGAGCGGCCCGGATCGCTCCCGCCCGACCCGGCCAACCGCTTGTACAGGTACAGGTCCTCGACGTCCTCCACGTCGGACAACTCGGGCCGGCGCTGCGCGGCCCGGTACGAGTTGATGTACGTGTTCGTCAGGATCCGGTAGAGCCACGCCCGCAGGTTCGTCCCCTCTTCGAAGGAACCGAACGACCGGTACGCCTTCAGGTACGTCTCCTGGACGAGGTCCTCGGCGTCCGCCGGGTTGCGCGTCATGCGGAGCGCCGCCGAGTAGAGACTCGGCATGAATTCCATGGCGACATCGGTGAAGGTCGCCTGATCAGCCATGGGTCCACCCTATACAGCGGGGATAGGGTCTTCCGCCGTGACCACCGCCCCTGCGAATCTCGGCATCGACCTGCTGAGCGGCGAGTTCTACGGCCGGGAGCCGCATGACGCCTACGCCTGGATGCGGGCGAACGCCCCCGTCTACTACGACGAGGCCAACGACCTGTGGGCCGCCGCCAGCTACGCCGCCGTCAAGCAGGCGTCCGTCGACACCGACTCCTTCTCCAACGCCGGCGGCATCCGGCCCAAATACCCGCCCCTGCCGATGATGATCGACTTCGACGCCCCCGAGCACGTGCGACGCCGCCGGCTCGTCTCCGAGGGCTTCACGCCTCGGCGGGTACGGGCGATGGA
>DATDIE010000187.1:0-3524 GCA_036521235.1 Acidimicrobiales bacterium
AGTCCACCCAACGCACCACGTCGTCGCACAGGTACGTGTGATACCGACCCGTTCCGGGCGAGTCCACGAATTGCGAACCTCCGTACGTCGTCCACGCGTCGACGTACACCACGATGCACGGCGGAGCCTGCCGGCTGGCGAACAGGTCGTCGGCCAGTTCGGGGAACGTCGAACGGAACGCCGAGCGGTTGTCCCACATGGTGACGGATCCCGTGAAACCCTGGATCTCGTAGACCGCCGGGTACCGCTTCTCGGGATCCTCGTCGTAGCCCGGCGGGACGTAGACCCATACCGGGCGGTCGGCCGGATCCCCGAGAGGGTTTCCCTCGAGGGCGACCGAATGCATCGTGTGCCGCTCGAGCCGGCCGGCGAGTTCCGCGTCCCAGGGCAGTCTCATAGCCGGCACCCTACGACGTTGGCGCAGCGTGGCATCGGGCTCGCGGACAATTTCGCCGCTCGCGTCCCGTGGGCGGGCGCTGGGTCGCCTGGGACTCCGCCGGTTACGTTCTCGCCCGTGGAGCAGCCGCTCGCCGATCTGGTCGGTCCCGACCTACGCGTGCTCTTCTGCGGGATCAATCCCGGGAAGCTGTCGGGTGAGCTCGGTCTGCACTTCGCGCGGGCGGGCAATCGGTTCTGGAGGTTGCTCTGCGCGGGCGGGTTTACCGAATCCGTGCTCTCGCCCCAGGAGCAGCACGTATTGCCGGCGCTCGGCGTTGGCATCACGAACCTCGTGGCACGGGTGACCGCCGCCGCCAGCGAGCTCAGCCCCTTGGAGCTGCGCCAGGGCGCAACGCTTCTCGAGACCAAGGCGGAGACGCTGCGTCCTCGCTGTGTGGCGGTGTTGGGACTGCAGGCGTACCGGACGGCGTTTCGCAGGCCCGGCGCAACCATCGGGCCCCAGCCCGAACAAGTCGGCGGAAGCCTTCTCTGGCTCCTGCCCAACCCGAGCGGCCTTCAGGCTCGGTATCAAGTTCCTGAAATGACTGAAATGTTCACGTCGCTCTACGTCGCGACCGAGAAGGCGTGATCCCGGGCTCGCGGCGCACGCCGCGCCGAAGACGCAGTGGGTGGTGGCGCGCTCAGCTGACTCACCTGTAACCGGGGAACGAAGATACGGACCGCCTTGTTTCGGCATTCGATCGTTTCGGGCGGCGACGGGCGCGGTGTCGCCTTTTCGGCACGGGTGCAATGATTGTGCCAAGACATGCCAGAAGCACCCCGTGCAGCAACAGAAATCAAGCGGCTCGCCGCCGTCCAGAGGACTCGTCTTCTCGGCACACCCGCCGAAGAGCGCTTCGATCGGATCACCCGGCTCGCCAAGCGGCTCTTCGACGTCCCATTGGCGGCGCTGGACATTGTGGGTGAGAGCCTGGCGTGGTTGAAGAGCGTGCAAGGGTTCGACGCCGTCGAGGGCCTTCGCAAGGACAGCTATTGCCACTACACCGTCTTGGACAACGAGATCTGCCTCGTCAACGACGCTCGCCACGACCCCCGGGTATCTGACAGCGCGTTCGCGGAAACCTGGGTCTTCTACGCCGGCGTGCCCCTACACTTCGAGGGACAGCGAATCGGGGTGCTCTGCATCGGCGACACCACGCCGCGGCACTTCGACGACGAACACCTCGATGCGCTGCGTGATCTCGCCGCGCTCGCCGAGCACGAGATTCAGGTGGCGGTGCTGTCGGAAGCGCAGATGACGCTGGCGGCGACGAACGAAGAGCTCGAGATGAAGACCCGCGTCGACGTGCTGACCCGCCTCTGGAATCGCCAGGCCATCATGGAGCTGGCGGCAATGGAACACCGGCAGGACGGTGGCAACGTCGCCCTGGGAATCCTCATGATCGACCTCGATCACTTCAAGCTCATCAACGACACCCACGGGCACCTGGCGGGCGATCAGGTGTTGCGCGTGGTCTCCGAACGCCTGCGGGCCGGCGTCCGGCCCATGGACGCGGTCGGACGGTTCGGCGGCGAGGAGCTCTTGGCCGTGCTCACCGGGCTCACCTACCACGACGTGGTCGTGTCGGCCGAGCGCATCCGCGGCGTCATCGCCCAGTCGCCGATCGCCTACGAGGAACGCTCGATCCCCGTCACCTGCAGCATCGGCTGCACGCTGTCGAGGCCCGGCGACGACGTCGACGCCATGGTGAAGCGGGCCGACGTGGCGCTGTACCGCGCCAAGGCGCTCGGCCGGAACCGCGTCGAAATGGAGCAGTAGCTCTTCTCCCACGCGCCGCACGGTCACCGTGGGTACCATCCGAGCCCGGGCTCAGACGGCCGGTGCCCGCGGCGCAGGGCCCATCGAGATCGCGAGGACGCAGCCATGGACAGGGAAGAAGACATTCCGGTCGACGCCACGCTCGAAGGCGACATCGACGACGTGGAACAGGCCGTGGCCGGCTACCTCGGGGACGCGACCGACGCCTCCCGCGCCGCGTTGTTGGCGGCCCTGGAGCGTCTCGATGACCGGACGGATCAAAGTGATCGGTACCAGAACTCGGTCATCGGCTCCGCGGCGATCGGGTTCGCCGCCAAGGGCGAGGTCCTCGGGGAGACGAGCCTCGATCCCGTGGTCGACCAGGTTCCCTCCGACGAATTGAAGGCACAGGTCGCACTGGTCAGGGCGGCGAAGGACGAGATCCGCGGCCCGACTCCCGCCACGTTTGCGTCCCTGCAGGATGCGCGCGCGGCGCTCGCGGCGACGAGGGGTGAAGGCACCTAGCGGAGTCGGCGCCCCGTGCCGGAGGGTGCGGCCTCAGCCCGCCCGTTCGATCGCCGTCGGGTGCTTCGGCTGATACAGGCCGATCTCGCCGCCGCTCGGAAGCCGGATCTTCGTGATCGTGCCCCAGCGCGCCTCTTCGACGTCGGAGAGCTCGACGCCGCGCTCGGCCAGCGCCCGCATCTCCGCCGCGAGGTCGTCGCACATCAGGTACAGCTCCGCCGCCGGCGCCTCCGCCGGGTGCAGCGCGGCCTCCGCCGGCGGCAGCGCGAAGATCAGCCACCCGGCCCCGGCGTCGACCGACGCGAAGCCGAGCACGCCCGCGAGGAACGCGCGATCGGCCTCGGCATCCGTGCTGAAGACCACGAGGTGGGCGCCGAAGATCATGGTGCCATCATGCCGGGCGTGGCCTCGGGGTAACGGGCCGCCACCACCTGACGCATGACCTCCAGCGCGGCGGGGTTGTCTCTCGTCAGGCGTTGCAGACGCCCCTTCGAGATGGCCCACGTGATGAGCGGGGTGATCGCATGGACGATGGCCGCCCGCTTGCCGTCCACCATCAGGCCGCGCTCACCGATCAGGTTGTCGGGCCCGGCTGTCGCCACCACCCGGCCGTCGATCGTGATCTCGGCCTCGCCCTCGACCACGAGGTAGCACTCCACCGCCCCCTCACCCTGGTGGTAGAGCGTCTCACCCGGCTCGAAGGCCAGCGGATACGACGTGGCGGCCAGGCCGACGAGCTCGGTGCGCGTGCGGCCGCCGAAGAAGTCGAGCTGCGCGAGCAGGTCGGCGACGCCTTCGATGT
>DATDIE010000188.1:0-3823 GCA_036521235.1 Acidimicrobiales bacterium
CGATGACCGACATGGAGTACTCGAGGAAAGAGCGCTCCATCTCCTCCTGGATCTCAATCGGCTCTATCGAACCACCCGCGGGCGGCTCGTCACCCCCGGGCGGTGCCGGTGGCGCGGCGTTCCCCCCACCCGCTCCGGCGCTGCCGCGGCCCGCGCCGCGTGTCGACTGACGTGGCATCTCTTCCTACTTCCTACTTCCCGTCCGGTCCCTCAGATGTCGAGGAACCGCACGTCCTTGGCGTTCGTCTGAATGAAGTGGCGCCGCAGTTCGACGTCGTCACCCATCAGGATGGAGCACACCTCGTCCGCCAGCGCGGCCTGCTCCACGTTGACCTGGAGCAGCGAGCGCTTGCCCGGGTCCATGGTCGTGTCGCGCAGCTCGGCGAAGTCCATCTCGCCGAGGCCCTTCAGCCGGTTGAAGTCGTGCTTGTGGTCGGGGTGCTCGGCCAGGAACGCCGCCTTGGCCGCGTCGTCCTTGAGGTAGATCTTCTCCTTGCCCACCAGCGTCGAGTACAGCGGCGGCTGCGCCACGTAGACGAAGCCGCCTTCGACGAGTGGCTTCATCTGGCGGAAGAAGAACGTCAGCAGCAGCGTGCGGATGTGGCTGCCGTCGACGTCAGCGTCGGCCAGCAGGATCACCTTGTGGTAGCGGATCTTGTCGACGTCGAACTCCTCGGCCAGCCCGGCGCCGATGGCCGAGATGAGCGCCTGGATCTCCGTGTTCTTGAGCATCTTGTCGATGCGCGCCCGCTCGACGTTGAGGATCTTGCCCCGGATGGGGAGGATGGCCTGGGTCACCGGGTTGCGCGCGTCCTTGGCCGAGCCCCCGGCCGAGTTGCCCTCGACGATGAAGAGCTCGGACTCGCGCGGGTCGCGCGACGAGCAGTCGGCCAGCTTGCCCGGGAGCCCGGCGCCGTCGAGCGCCGACTTGCGCCGCGTCAGGTCGCGCGCCCCCTGCGCCGCCATCCGCGCCCGGGCCGCCTGCGTCGACTTCTGCACGATCTGGCTCGCCTCGCGGGGGTTCTCCTCCAACCACTCGCGCAGCTTCTCGTTCGTCGTGCGCTCGGTCAGCGAGCGGATGCTGACGTTGCCGAGCTTGGCCTTGGTCTGCCCCTCGAACTGCGGGTCGCGCAGGCGTACCGAGATGATCGCGGTCAGGCCCTCGCGGATGTCCTCGCCCTTGAGGTTCTCCTCCTTCTCCTTCAAGAGGTTGCGCGCCCGGGCGTAGCGGTTCACGACGTTGGTGAGCGACTTCGAGAAGCCCTCGACGTGCATCCCGCCCTCGATCGTGGAGATCCCGTTGGCGAACGAGTGGATCGACTCGTGGTAGCCCGTGTTCCACTGCAGCGCGATCTCGACCTCCTGGCTCTCCTCGGCGCCCTCGAAGGACGCCACCTTGCGGAAGAGCGACTCCTTCGACGCGTTGAGGTGCTTGACGAAGTCGACGATGCCGCCGTTGTACTTGAACGTGACCTTCGTCTCGGGGTCGGTCCGCTCGTCGGTGAACCGGATCTCGAGGCCCTTGTTCAAGAAGGCCATGATCTGGAGGCGCTCGATGACCGTCTGGGCCCGGAACTCGGTCTCGTCGAAGACGCCGGCATCGGGCCAGAACGTGACGGTCGTGCCGGTGCGCGGCTGGCCGGTGCTGCGGTCCTTGGGCGCCGGCCCGGTCGCGGTGACCTTGCGCTTGAGGCGGCCGCCCTTCTCGAACTCCGCCTCCCAGTGCTGGCCCTCGCGGTCGACCTCGAGGATCAGGCGGGACGAGAGCGCGTTGACCACCGACACGCCCACGCCGTGCAGACCGCCGGAGACCTGGTAGCCCTTGCCGCCGAATTTGCCGCCGGCGTGCAGCGTGGTCAGGACGATCTCGGCGGTCGACTGCTTGGGGTACTTGGGGTGCGGCCCGACGGGGATCCCGGCCCCGTCGTCGACGACCCGGACCCCGCCGTCGGCCAGGATCGTGACGTCGATCCGGGTGGCCCGCCCCGCCATCGCCTCGTCGACGGAGTTGTCCACGACCTCCCACACCAGGTGGTGCAGGCCGGTCGGGCCGGTCGAGCCGATGTACATGCCGGGGCGTTTCCGGACCGCCTCCAGCCCTTCGAGAATCGTGATGTCGGCCTCGCCGTACGAGGAACTCGCCCCATTCAGCGTGTCGTCGACCTTTACTGCCACAGGCGCGCCCTTTCAGAACAACGGTCTTGTCGGTGCGTATCGAATCCCCGAACGGAGCATCTCCGGCCTTTCGATGCGGACAAACCATTCTACCCGATGGGGGCGACAATTCGGCAGTCAAGAACGGCCGCTCACGGCCGCTCGACCAGGACCTCCAGACGTTCGATCGGGGTGTCGCCGAGGGCCCGGACGCGCGCCAGGATGTGCGCCGACTGCATCCGTGCCCGCGTCGCCCACGCCGGGTGGTCGACCGCCACCACGAGGGTGCGCCCGTCGATGCGCAGCGGCCGGGCGTGGTCGCCCAGGTCGCCCTCGACGACCTCGTCCCAGCGGGCGAAGACCGCCTCGATCGTCGTCGGCGAGGCGGCCACGCCGAGGCGCCGGAGCAACCGGGGCATGGCGTCCCCGACCCGTCGCGGGCCCTCCCCGCGCCGCTCCCTCACGGGCGGCTCACCCGCCCCGCAGCGTCTCGACGGGGACGACGCGCGCCACCGCGATCCCCTCGGGCAGCGGCGACGCCGTGGTCAGGATCGACTGGCCGGCCGGCAATTCCGCCACGAGGGCCCGGCTGCGGACCGGGTCGAGCTCGGAGAACACGTCGTCGAGGAGGAGGGTCGGCGGCACCGGCGTCCGCACCCGCACCAGCTCGTGGATCCCGAGGCGCAGAGCCAGGGCGAGGCAGCGCTGCTCGCCCTGCGACGCGTGGGTGCGCGCCGTGCGCCCGTCGAGCACGATCACC
Organism: Acidimicrobiales bacterium; assembly: GCA_036521235.1. GTDB lineage: Bacteria > Actinomycetota > Acidimicrobiia > Acidimicrobiales > RAAP-2 > Bog-473. The sequence continues at coordinate 2,915 of DATDIE010000188.1, forward strand.
AGGTCGTCACGGTGCGGGCCCACGGTGTTGAGGCCGCGCCGCAGGTCGTCCGTCCGCGCGGCGGTGAGGGCGTCGGCCAGGTCGCCGTCCCAGCTGCGCTGGTAGCGCAGCGTCACGGCCGCGTCGCCGGACGTCTCGTCCGCGCCGGCGAGCCGCCCGTAGGCGCCGGCGACGAGCGGCTCGAGCTCGGCGATCAGGCGCTCGCGCGCCGCGACGAGCACCTTGCCGGCGTCGGCCAGGCGCTGGTCCCACACCTCGAGCGTCGTGACGGCGTCCGCCGCCAGCCGGCCGCCGGCCGCTCGGAGCAACGCGGCGCGCTGGCGCAGCACCCGGTCCGTCTCGTCCGCCGCGCGCGCGCCCTCGGAGTCCAGCAAGGCCAGCGTGTCGTCGAGGAGGTCGCGCCGGCCCGCCGGCGCCCCGCTGATCAACGCCAGGTCGTCGGGCGAGAAGATCGTGCACGGCGCGGCGGCCGCCAGCACCTTGCGGCCGGTGGCGTCCTTGCGGTTGACCCGCGTGCGGCTGCGCCCGGCCGGCTTGATCTCCGCCTCCACGAGCACGGACGTCTCGGGCGTGTCGAACTGCGCGCGCACGATGGCGCTCTCCGCCCCGGTCCGGACCATCGCCTCGGGCGGCGCGCCGCGGAACGACCGCCGCGTGCCCAGGTACGCCAGCGCCTCGAGCACGCTCGTCTTGCCGGTGCCGTTGGCGCCGGTGATGACCGTGGTCCCCTCGGGCTCGGGCGAGAGCGCTGCGCCGTGGAAGGCGCGGAAGTCCCTCAACTCGACGTGCCGGAGGCTCACGGCGCGGGGCGTTCCCTCAGGACACCCGCACCGGCATCAGCAGATAACGGAACTGCTCGTCCTCGGCGCCGCGCACCGTCGCCGCCCGCGACGCGTCGGCCGTCTCGAC
>DATDIE010000189.1:0-2039 GCA_036521235.1 Acidimicrobiales bacterium
CCACGGATCTGGCCGCCTCGCTCTACGGCGTCCCTACTTCCCGGAGGGGTGGCGCCATCCTCCGCCGGATCCTCCCCGACGACACCCCCCTCCCCACGCCGACCGTCCTCTCCATGCTGCGCCCCTGGAGCCTGCCCTCACCCGCACTCCTCGCCCGCACCCTCCGCCGCCCCCTCGCCTTCCGCGCCGACGTCGCCTTCTCCACGCTCATCCCCCCGGGGCGACTCGACATCACCGAGCGCGCGCAGGGCCTCGACGACCTCACCGGCGACCGCTGGCCCGAGGGTCTGCGCATCTGCGCCGTACGTCGCTCCGACGGCGGCCGCGTCGTCTTCGGCCGCCCCGGCGCCCCGCCCGCCCGCCTGGCCTCCGCCGTCCTCGCCTCGTGCGCCATCCCCGGCTACTTCCGGCCCGTCTCCATCGGCGGCACCGACTACGTCGACGGCGGCATCCACTCGGTGACCAACGCCGACGTCCTGCGGTCCGAGGGCCTCGACCTGGTCGTGATCATCTCGTCGATGTCGGCGGCGCACGGCAGCGCCAACGGCGCCGACGGCTGGCTGCGCCGCGCCGTCCACCGCCGCATGGAACGGGAGGTGGCCCGCCTCCAGATGGCCGGTACCCCCGTCATCACCCTCGAGCCCGACGCCGACGCCCGACGGGTCATGGGATTGCGGGCGATGGCCGAGGACCGCTCGCCCCGGGTCATCGAGGCGGCCTACGAGGAGACCCGCCGGCGGGTGCAGTCGTCGCCCTTCCTCGCGACGTTGGGCGAGCCGGGGGTCACTGCGACCCCGGCTGCGGGCTGACGACCCGGCCGGCCGCGGTCCGAAATTTCCCCCCGCCGGCGTGCCTGGCCGGTAGTAGGTTCCGAGACAACCTCGAACTGGAATGGAGGGCCTCGCATGGGTCCTGACCGCCTGAGCCCGTTGGACGCTTCGTTCCTGCACATCGAGGACGGCGTGTCGCACATGCACATCGCGTCCGTCGCGATCTTCGAGGGCCCCCCGCCGCCGTTCGCCGACGTCGTCTCGATGGTCGACGCCAAGCTCGATCTGGTGCCGCGGTATCGCCAGAAGGTGCGTTTCGTCCCCTTCGAGCTCGGGCGGCCGGTGTGGGTGGACGACGTGCACTTCAACATCGAGTACCACCTGCGGCACACGGCGTTGCCGTCGCCCGGTGGCGAGAGCGAGCTGCGCAAGCTCGTCGGACGCGTCATGGCGCAACCGCTCGACCGCTCCAAGCCGCTCTGGGAGATCTGGGTCGTCGAGGGCCTGGAGGACCGGCGCTGGGCCGTGTTGGCCAAGACGCACCACGCCCTCGTCGACGGCGTCTCGGGGACCGACCTGCTCGCGGTGATCATGGACCTCTCGCCCGACACAGCACGGCCCGAGCACCCGTCGGAGTGGACGCCGCACGCCGAGCCGTCGGGCACCGAGCTCGTCGTCGAGGCGCTCGAGAACATGGTGCGCTCGCCCTACGAGCAGCTCCGGGCCGCCCGGGCGCAGACCCGCTGGCTCCGGCATGCGGCCGCCTACTTCGGTGAGGTGGCCAGCGGCGTGTTCGCTTTGAGCGGCCTCGTACGGCCGACGCCGTTGTCGAGCCTGAACGGCCCGCTGGGCCCGCACCGCCGCTACGCCTGGGCGACGACGACGGTCTCGGACATCCGCAACGTGCGCAAGGAGCACGGCGGCACCTTCAACGACGTGGTCCTGGCCTGTATCACGAACGGTTTCCGGGAACTGCTGTTGGCACGGGACGAAGACGTCGAGCGGGTGGTCCGCACGCTGGTGCCGGTTTCGGTCCGGGCCCGTGACGAGTCGGGCCGAGCTGTCGGCGACGGCACGTACGAGAACAAGGTGTCAGCGATGTTCGCCGAGCTGCCGGTCGAGATCGAGGACCCGATGTTGCGCCTGGCCGCCATCACCGACCAGATGAAGGACCTGAAGGAGTCGAAGCAGGCCCTGGCCGGCGAGGCGCTGACGTCGATGACGGGCTTCGCGCCCCCGATGCTGCTCGCACTGGGCATGCGCATCGCG
>DATDIE010000190.1:0-3014 GCA_036521235.1 Acidimicrobiales bacterium
GGCCACCTCGGCGTAGAGGGCTTCCACCTCGTCGGAGGACGTCACGTCGGCCTTGACGAACACACCGCCCACCGAAGCCGCCACCGCGCCGCCAGCCTCCTCGTCGAGGTCGACGACGGCGACCGACGCACCTTCGCTGGCGAAGCGCTCGCACATCGCCCGGCCGATGCCGCTGGCACCGCCGGTGACCACCGCCACCCTCCCGACGAGGCGGCTGGCATACGGAGTTGTGTCGGTCATCTCTGCGTCTCTCCTCTGTCCTACTCCGAGCTGATGAAGACGTTCTTCACGTCGCTGAACGCCTCGAGCGCGTCGGGGCCGAGCTCTCGCCCGATGCCCGACTGCTTGGCACCGCCGAACGGCGTCCAGTAGCGCACCGACGAGTGGGAGTTCACCGAGAGCGTCCCGGTGTCGACGGCGCGCGCCACGCGCAGGGCGCGGCCGACGTCGCGCGTCCAGAGCGATCCCGACAGCCCGTACGGCGTGTCGTTGGCCAGCCGCACGGCGTCCGCCTCGTCCTCGAACGGGATGACCACGACGACGGGCCCGAAGATCTCCTCGGTGGCGGCGCGCGCGCCGGGTTCGACGGGCGCCAGCACGGTCGGGGCGAACCAGTTGCCCGGGCCGTCGGGGCAGCTGCCGCGCAGCGCCACCGGCGCGTCCTCGGGCACGAACGACGCCACGGTGGCGAGATGTGCCTCCGAGATCAGCGGCCCCATCTCCGTCTCCTCGAGGGTCGGGTCCCCCACCTTGACGCCGGCCACCGCGGGCTCCAGGTGCTCCATGAACCGCTCGTACGCGCTGCGCTCGACCAGAATCCGCGAGCGGGCGCAGCAGTCCTGCCCCGCGTTGTCGAACACGCCGTACGGCGCCCGGGCCGCCGCCAGCTCGAGAGCGGCGTCGGCGAAGACGATGTTGGCGCTCTTGCCGCCGAGCTCGAGCGTGACGCGCTTGATCTGCTCGGCGCACCCGGCCATGACGCTGCGCCCCACTTCGGTCGAGCCGGTAAAGCAGATCTTGCGGACGGCGTGATGGGCCACGAAGCGCTCCCCCACCACGCTGCCCTTGCCGGTGAGGATCTGGAGCACGCCCTCGGGCAATCCCGCCTGGAGCGCCAGCTCGCCGATGCGCAGCGCGCTGAGCGGGGTCAGTTCGGCCGGCTTGAGCACGACGGTGTTGCCGGCGGCCAACGCGGGGGCGAGCCCCCAACCGGCGATGGCCATGGGGAAGTTCCAGGGCACGATGATGCCCACGACGCCGAGCGGCTCGTAGAAGGTGACGTCGAGGCCGCCGGGCACGGGGATCTGCTTGCCGCTGTGGCGCTCGGGCGCGCCGGCATAGAAGTCGAGGACATCGCGGACGTTGCCCGCTTCCCAGCGAGCGTTCCCGATCACATGGCCGGCATTGGCCACCTCGAGCCCCGCCAGCTCCTCGTTGTGCGCGTCGACCAGGGCGGCGAAGCGCCGGAGCAGCCGGGCCCGGTCGCTTGGCGCGACGGCCCGCCAGGGCTCGAAGGCAGCGGCGGCACGCGCAATGGCGGCGTCGGTCTCGGCGCCGGTGAGCCCCTCGATCGTCGTGATGACCTCGCCGGTGGCTGGGTTGCGGACGTCCACCCGGTGATCTTTGCCGATAAATCGCAACGGGTCCTACAGTGCGGGACCGTGCCCCAGCCCCAGACAGTCCAGTTCAACCTGGCCAAGGCCTTCGACGTGCTCGTCGAGTCCCTGGCCGACCGGGAATGCATTGTGTGGCGCGATCGCCGCCTGTCCTACGGCGACATGTCCGAGCGCTCCCGCCGCCTGGCCGCGTACCTGCACGGCCGCGGCCTCGGCATCCACCGCGAGCGCGCCGACCTGCAGGGCTGGGAGTCCGGCCAGGACCATGTGGCCCTCGCGTTGTACAACGGCAACGAGTATCTCGAAGGCATGCTCGGCTCGTACCGGGCCCGCGTCGCCCCGTTCAACGGCAACTACCGCTACGTGGGCGAGGAGCTGCGCTACCTCCTCAACGACGCCAAGCCCAGGGCCATGATCCTGCACTCCTCGCTCGCCCCGACACTGGCCGAGGTGCTGCCCACCTTGGATTCGCCCCCCGAGGTGCTGCTCCAGGTCGAGGATGCATCGGGCAACCCCCGCCTCCCCGGAGCGGAGTGGTACGAGGAGGCGCTGGCCGCATCCTCGCCCGAGGGAGCACCGGTGGAGCCCTCCCCCGACGACCTCTACGTGCTCTACACGGGCGGCACGACGGGCATGCCCAAGGGGGTGTTGTGGCGCCAGCACGACATCTTCATGGCGGCCATGGGCGGCCGGCAGGTGGGCACGTGGAACATCGTCACGAGCTATGAGGGCCTGACCGAACGGTTGGCCTCGTGCTACCCGGTGCGCTTGATGATCCTGCCGCCGCTGATGCACGGCGCCGCGCAGTGGGCCTGCTTCATGTTGATGGCCCAGGGCGCCACCCTCATCTTCCCGGACGAGACGCGGCGGGTGGATCCCGACGACGTCTGGAGCGTCGTCGAGCGCGAGAAGGCCAACTCCATGACGATCGTGGGCGATGCCGTGCTGCGGCCGCTGCTCGTGCAACTCGACAAGAAGTCATATGACCTCTCGTCGTTCTTCGCCGTCGGGAACGGTGGCGCTCCACTGACGCCGGCGGTGCGTGCGATGGCCGTCGAGCGCATCCCCAATCTCGTGATCTCCGACTCGGCCGGTTCGTCGGAGACCGGCGCCCAGATGCACGTCACGTCCATGGACGACGTGGCGGTGGGTTCGTTCCTGCCCGGCCCGGGGACATTGGTCGTCGACGAGACGTTGTCGTACGTGCTCGAGCCGGGGCACGAGGGCAACGGCTGGCTGGCGCAGACGGGGAACGTGCCCTTGGGGTATCTCGGTGACCCGGAGAAGACGGCGCGTACCTTCCCCGTCATCGACGGGGTCCGCTACTCCATCCCCGGGGACCGGGCCCGGCACCGGGCGGACGGGCAGATTGAGCTGCTCGGGCGCGACTCGGTCACG
>DATDIE010000191.1:0-5329 GCA_036521235.1 Acidimicrobiales bacterium
CTCGAGCGGCGGGCTGGTCGGCCGCGGGCACCCACTGGGTGCCACCGGGTTGTCCCAGGTCGTCGAGCTCGCGACGCAGTTCCGGGGCCTGGCCGGGGACCGACAGGTCCTCGCACCGCGACTGGGCGTCGCCATCAATACCGGCGGGATCATCTACGGGGATGCGGGGATCGTCTGCATCCACGGTCTCCGCGCCGGGACTGGGGCGTGAGAGGGATCCGGGTCACCGGTTGGGGCATCGCGGTACCTGACAAGGTCGTCACCAACGACGACCTGGCCGTGCGGCTCGACACCAGCGACGAGTGGATCGTCGAGCGCACCGGGATCCGCGAGCGCCGCATCGGCGGCACGACGAGCGGACTGGCCATCGAGGCGGCGCAGGCCGCGCTCGCCTCCGCCGGACGCAAGGCTGAGGACATCGACAACCTGCTGCTCGCCACGACGACGCCCGACGGCCTGGTCCCCGGTACGGGTCCCACGGTGCAACACGGCATCGGGATGCGTGGCGGCGCCGTCGACCTCAACGCCGCCTGCTCGGGCTTCGTTTACGGGCTCGTGACCGCGGCCGGGCTCATCGCCGTCGGGTCTGGCCCGGTGCTCCTCATCGGTTCCGAGACGCTGTCGCGCATCACCGACATGGACGACCGCAAGATCGCCATCCTCGTCGGCGACGGGGCCGGCGCCTGGGTGGTCGAGCCGACGGAGGGGCCGGGCGCGTTGCTCAGCTGGAACCTGAACTCGGACGGCTCGTTGCGGCACCTGCTCAAGTGCGAACACGGTGCGACGCTCTACATGGACGGCAAGGAAGTCTTCCGCCGCGCCGTCCGGGTCGTGGTCGAATCGGCCGAGCAGGCCATGGCCGACGCCGGGCTCGGTCCGCAGGACATCTCTTTGTTGGTGCCGCACCAGGCCAACGGACGCATCATCCAGGCCGCCTGCCAGAGACTGGGCATCCCCGAAGACCGCACGGCCGTCGTGATCCACAAATACGGCAACACGTCCTCGGCCTCTATTCCCCTCGCCTTCAATGACGCATTCGAGAACGGCCGCGTGAGCGAGGGCGACAACCTCCTGCTGACCGGGTTCGGCGGAGGAATGACATGGGCCAGCGCGATCCTGCGCTGGACCACATGAGCGAAGCGTCGGACGGACATCTGAGCCTCGTCGTCCTGGCGGCCGGACGCGCCAAGCGCTACGGGGGCCTCAAGCCGCTGGCGCCGATCGGACCACGCGGCGAGGCGGTCATCGACCTGGTGGCGTCCGACGCGCTGGCCGGCGGGTTCTCCACCATCGTGCTGGTCCTCGCGCCGAGCACCGCGCCCTCCATCCGCTATCACGTCGAGCGCACGTGGCCGGCCGCCGTCGACGTCCGGTTCGCGCTGCAGCCCGACCCGCGCGGCACCGTCGACGCTGTCCTGAGCGCGTCCGAGTTCGTGGGCGACACCACCTACGGCGTCTGCAACGCCGACGACGTCTACGGGATCGCCGGCTGCACGATGCTGGCCGAGCATCTGCACCGGGACAGTGGGGCGAACGCGTTGGTGGGCTACCGCCTTGCCGACGCCATCATCGGCTTCTCCCCCGTGACACGCGGCATCTGCCGCGTGGACGCGGAGGGCCACCTTCTCGGAGTGGACGAGCGGCGCCAGGTCGCAGCGCGGCCCGAGGGCGGCTTCGCCGCCGACGACGGGCCCGAACCGGCCGAGCTGTCGGCCGACGCGCGGGTCTCCATGAACCTCTGGGGCTTCACGCCCGAGTTCCACAAGGTCCTCCTCGGCGCCATGGAGGCGGCGGTCGACGCCTCCGAGGAGAAGGAGGTCCTGTTACCCGAGGTGGTGGCGCAGTCGCTCGGGACCTCCACGTTCGACGTCCTGGCCGCCACCGGCCGCTGCGTCGGGGTCACGCACCCCGGCGACCTGGGCCTCGTCCAAGACGAGATGAACCGCCAGGTCGCAGCCGGAGAACGGCCGGCCGGTCTCTGGACCTCGCTGCGCTGACGCAACAGGCCGCCAACGCGGGGCCCGTCGCTTTCCACAGCCTTGGGGCGCACGGGACGTCCGCCACGGGCATTACCCCCATACGGGGAATGGAGAGAGGGATCGGGGCCCGAACGCGACGCAACCCCGAGTAACCGTTCGGCCGAAGCCTCCCGTGCTCCTCGGGGCAGCGTCCACGATGACCCGCTGGCAGCAGGCGGTGGTCGTGTCGGACAACCCCCGCCCGTGCCGGACCCGGCGACTCCAGGGAAGTCACCGTGACGCACCACGGACCATCTCAGAACGGATCTTCCTGCCCACTCCGGTCACGCTCCCCTTGCGGGGTTCGCTCCCATCCCTCGATCTCGCCTTGCAGCGTTCTCTCGGCTTCCCGCCGTTCCACCTTGCGGCTTCCCTTTGGGCTTCCCTCGCTTCCACCTTGCGGTTGTCGCTTGAGGTTCGGCGGGCTCTCGTCTCCGAACTGGAGACAGATTGCGCCTCCCGTCACGCGAGGTCAATGCCCATTCGCGAAATCCAGATGTTCTCCCCATGTTTCTTCCGTTCATCCCCAAGTGTCCCCGCCGCCGTCCCCAACTCTTCCCCATGCTGAGCCCGAACACGACCGCCTCGAGGGCCCGCCGGAGGGGTGATCGCTACCGGAATTGCCGGCGGCACGGTGCTGGCACTGGGGGTGGCCCGCCCTGTTGGCCGTCGGCGCGCCGAGCGCCGGGGCGAGAGCAGACCGTGAGGCCCGGGTGGGCCGCGTGCTGCGACCTCTTCACGTCGAGGCCGCCGCTCTGCTCGCTCAGAGTGGGGTGACGTACGCGCCCGAGATCCCGCCGTCCACGAGGAACGTCGACGCGGTGATGAACGACGAGTCGTCACTCGCCAGGAACGCCGCCGCCGCGGCGATCTCCGTCGCCTCGCCGAAGCGCCCCATCGGGATGTGCACCAGGCGCCGCGCCGCGCGCTCGGGGTCCTTGGCGAAGAGCTCCTGCAGCAGCGGCGTGTTGACCGGGCCGGGGCACAGGGCGTTGACCCGCACCCCCTGACGCGCGAACTGCACGCCGAGTTCGCGCGACAGGGCCAGCACCCCGCCCTTGCTGGCGGTGTAGCTGATCTGGCTCGTGGCCGCACCCATCACCGCGACGAACGACGCCGTGTTGATGATCGAGCCCTTCTCCCGCGCCAGCAGGTGCGGCAGCGCGTGCTTGCAGCAGAGGTACACGGAAGTCAGGTTCACCCGCTGCACCCGGTCCCACGCCTCGAGCCCGGTCTCGAGGATGGAATCGTCGTCCGGCGGGCTGATGCCGGCGTTGTTACAGCAGATGTCGATGCCGCCCTGGCGGGCGGCCACCTCGCCGTACAACGCCTCGACCTCGTCCGAGGACGTCACGTCGGCCTGCACGAACACGCCGCCGACCGCCGCAGCGACCGCACCCCCCGCCTCCTCGTCGAGGTCGACCACGGCGACCGTCGCGCCCTCGGCGGCGAAGCGCTCGCACATGGCGCGCCCGATGCCGCTGGCGCCACCCGTCACGACCGCGACCTTGCCGGCCAGGCGGTACGCGTAGGGAATGGGATCGGCTGTCATGTCACTCCTCCGGACGCTTACTCCGAGCTGATGAAGACGTTCTTCACGTCGCTGAACGCGTCGAGCGCGTCGGGGCCGAGCTCGCGCCCGATGCCCGACTGCTTCATGCCGCCGAACGGCGTCCAGTACCGCACCGACGAGTGCGAGTTCACCGAGAGCGTCCCCGTCTCGACGGCCCGGGCCACCCGCAAGGCGCGGCCGATGTCGCGGGTCCAGAGCGAGCCGGAGAGCCCGTAGGGCGTGTCATTGGCGAGGCGCACCGCATGGGCCTCGTCGTCGAAGGGGATCACCACCACGACCGGCCCGAAGATCTCCTCCACCGCGGCGGGCGCGTCGGGCGCCACCGGGGCGAGCACCGTCGGCGCGAACCAGTTGCCGGCGCCGTCGGGGCACGACCCGCGCGCCGCGACCGGCGCGTCGTCGGGGACGTACGAGGCCACCTTGGCCAGATGCTCGGGTGAGATGAGCGGGCCCATCTCGCTCGCCGGGTCGGACGGGTCACCGACGGTCACGCCTTGGACGGCGGGCTCCAGCAGCTCCATGAAGCGGTCGTAGGCGGTGCGTTGGACGAGGATGCGCGAGCGGGCGCAGCAGTCCTGCCCCGCGTTGTCGAACACGCCGTAGGGGGCCCGGGCCGCCGCCGACTCGAGGTCCGCGTCGGCGAAGACGATGTTGGCCGACTTGCCGCCGAGCTCGAGTGTCACGCGCTTGATCTGGTCCGCACACCCCGCCATGACGGCGCGGCCCACCTCGGTGGACCCGGTGAAGCACACCTTGCGCACGGCGGGGTGCGCCACGAAGCGCTCCCCCACCACGCTCCCCTTCCCCGGCAGGATCTGCAGGACGTCGGGCGGCAGCCCGGCCTCGCGCGCAAGCTCGCCGATGCGCAGCGCGCTGAGCGGGGTCAGCTCCGCCGGCTTGACGACGACGGTGTTGCCCGCCGCCAGCGCCGGGGCCAGGCCCCAGCCGGCGATCGCCATGGGGAAGTTCCACGGCACGATCACGCCGACCACGCCGATCGGCTCGTGGAAGGTGACGTCGAGCCCGCCGGCCACCGGGATCTGCTGTCCGTTCAGCCGCTCGGGCGCCCCGGCGTAGTAGGCGATCACGTCCCGGGCGCCGGCCGCCTCGCCCCGCGCGCTGGCGATCGGGTGCCCGGCCTCGGCCACCTCCAGGCGGGCGAGTTTCTCCTGGTCCCGGTCGACCAGCCCGGCGAACGCGCGCAGCAGCCGGGCCCGGTCGCCGGGGGCCAGCCGGGCCCACTCGGCGGCCGCGAGGCTGGCCCGCCGGACCGCGGCGGCGGCCTGCTCGGCGGAGGTCTCCGGGACGACCTGGACGACCTCCTCGGTGGCCGGGTTCACCACCTCGTGCGACACGGGCTCCTGAACCATGCGCTCCTCAGACAGGGGCACCGGCCTCACAGCCGCTCGAAGCAGCGGCGGAGTTCCCAGTCGGTCACGGCCGCGTGGTAGGAGTCCAGCTCGACCCGGGCCATGTTCGCGTAGTGGGCCATGACCTCCTGGCCGAACGCGCCCGCGGCCAGCGTGGAGTCCGACCACAGCCCGGCCGCCTCGTCCAGCGTGGCCGGCACGCGGGGCCCGTCGGTGGCGTACGCGTTGCCGTCGACCGGTGGCGGCAGCGGCAGCGCGTGCTCGACCCCGTTGAGCGCCGCCGCCACCAGGCCCGAGACCGCCAGGTACGGGTTGACGTCACCGCCGGGCACCCGGCACTCGACCCGCAGCGAGGGCCCGTGCCCGAC
>DATDIE010000192.1:0-4010 GCA_036521235.1 Acidimicrobiales bacterium
CGATCACCACCAGGATGGCGATGAAGAGGAGGAGATCGCCCCAACCCAGCAGGATGAACAGGCCGGTGACGAGGGCGAGGACGACCAGGAGCTGGAGGAGGCGGGCCGCGTTGCCCTGGGACGGGGGCGGGGTGTCCGAGGGCAGGGTGTCCTGCGGCGGCGGAGAGGCAGGCGCGTCCTGCACGGTGAGGGCCATCGGTGCCCCCAACGCTACCGCCCGCCTCAGACGCCGAGTCGGCGGGTCAGGATCTCGCGAGCCCGCCGGCGCGCCTCGGTATCCGCCGCCAATACCCCTTCGACCTGGTCGACGTGATCGTCCTCCCAGGCATCGAGCGTCTCGGCGACGACGTCGGCGATGGACGCCCACGGCAGCGCGCCCGCGAGGAACGACTCGACGGCGATCTCGTTCGCCGCGCTGAGCCACGCCGGCGCCGAGCCGCCGTGACGGCCGGCGGCGTAGGCCAGGTCGATGCAGCGGAAGGCGGCGCGGTCGGGTGCCTCGAAGGTCAGCGTGCGCGGCTCGGACCAGTCCAGCGTGCCGAAGGCGGACGCGGCACGGTCCGGCCACCCCAACGCGTATCCGATGGGCAACCGCATGTCGGTGGTCGCCAGTTGCGCCAAAGTCGAGCCGTCGCGCAGCTCGACCATGGAATGCACGATCGACTGCGGGTGCACGACGATGTCGATGCGGTCGTAGTCGATGCCGAAGAGCTCGTGCGCCTCGATCACCTCGAGGCCCTTGTTCATGAGCGTCGAGCTGTCGATCGTGATCTTGGGGCCCATCGACCACGTCGGATGCGCCAGCGCGTCCTCGACCGTCACCGTGCTCAGTCGCTCGGGTGGCCAGTCGCGGAAAGGTCCGCCCGACGCCGTGAGGAGCAGCCGGGCCACATCGGTCGTGTGCTGCACCGACGCCAGGCACTGGTGCACCGCGCAGTGCTCGGAGTCCACCGGCACGATCTCGGCGCCGGGCGTGCTGCGCGCCTTCTGCACGATGGGCGCACCCGCGATGAGCGACTCCTTGTTGGCCAGGGCCAGGCGGCGGCCCGCCTCGAGCGCCGCCATGGTGACGGGCAGGCCGGCGAAGCCGACGACGGCGTTGAGGACGACGTCGGCGCCGCGGGCCGCCTCGGCCAGGCCCTCCTCGCCGGCGAGCACCTCGGTGCCGACCGGGACGCCCTGGCGCACCGTCGCGTAGTGGGCGGGATCGCCGATGACGACGACGGCCGGGAGGAACTCGTGCGCCTGCGCCACGAGCGCATCGGCGGAACGGTGCGCGGCCAGCGCGTGGATCCGGAAGCGCTGCGGCTCCGCGCGGATGACGTCGAGCGCCTGCGTGCCGACAGAGCCCGAGGAGCCCATCAGGCTGACGGAGCGCATCGGCTCAGCCGAGGTGAAGCGCCTTGACCACGAAGTACGTGGCGGGAAGCACGAAGAGGAGGCCGTCGAAGCGGTCGAGGACGCCGCCGTGACCCGGCAGCAGCCGGCCCATGTCCTTGAGCCCGAGGTGCCGCTTGACCATCGACTGGCTGAGGTCGCCGAGCGGGGCGACGATGGCGACGACGATCCCGAACAACAGGGCCTTGCTGACGGTCCACGGGTGGATGAAGTGGACCACGACCACCGCTACCAAGATGGCGGCCAGGCCGCCGCCGATGACGCCTTCCCACGTCTTGTTCGGGCTGATGGACGGTGCCAGTTGGTGGCGACCCATGGCCGATCCCACGAGCAGCGAGGCCACGTCGTCGGTCACGGTGACGATCACGGCCGCGAGGAGGAAGGCGATGCCGTGGCGATCGGGGAACAGCGTCGGGTTCAGCAGCAGCGCGGCGAACGAGCCGAAGGCGCCGATCCACACGAAGATGAAGACGGTCGACAGCATCCCCGAGACCGGGTCGGCGGCCGGCTCGACGCGGGCCAGGTACCAGATGAACGAGCCGGCCACGAGGAGCACGAGGACGAGCGGGAGCGCGGCGACGCCCTTGTTGTACGTCTCGATCATCAGCGAGAGCACGGCGACGAGGCCGAGCAGCGTGGCGGGGTGGTACTGCGCGCGCCGGAAGGCGGCGTAGCCCTCGGCCGTGGCCAAGAGGGTCACGGCGGTGACGAGGACCAGCGTGGCCACCGTGCCGGCGGCGAAGCAGCCGAGGGCGACGGCGCCGAACACGACGCCGACGGCGATGGCGGTGCGCATGTCGCGCCCCGACGTGCCGGCGGAGTCGACGTTCCCCGTGCGCGGCGCGGTCGAGCGCGACGTGCGCGCGGTGCGGACCTTGGGCTCGGGAGGCTGCGGCGGGCTCAGGCGTGAGGCGGCGGCGGCCGACGCGGCGGGCGAGACGTTCGACGGCACCTGCGGCGCGACCGCGGAGGGCTCGAATTCCTCTTCGCGCTCGGAGGGAGGCTCCTCGACCGGTGCCTCCTCCGGCCAGGCGGCCGGCTCGGGCTCACGGGCGTGCTCCGGTTCGTGGCGGCGGGCTCGGCGCGGGGACGACACCCGCCGGCGTGGCCCGGTGTCGATCGGCTCTTCGTCGACGAGCGCGGGCGGCGCCTCCGTGACCTCGGGCCCGAGTTCCGGCTCGGGCGGGATGACGAGCGTGTCGTCCGACTCGAAGTGCCACGGCTGGCGCACGTCGTCCTCCCGGCTCGGCCGCTCGCCGAGCAGGGCGCCGACGGCCGGGAGGTCCTCGGAGAGCATGGACGGCTCGAAGACGTCTTCCTGCGCCTCCCAGTCGTTGTCCTCCTCGCGCCACGTGGGCGGGGCGAGGCGCTGCTCCTCACCATTGCTGCGGTCGAGGATGGCGGGGACCTGCCCGGTCGGCGCGTCGTTCCAGTGCGGCAGCTCCGGGTGGCCCTCTTCGACGGGCCCGGTCACCTCGCGCACGGCGTCCCCCGCCGGCTCGGCGCCGATGATGCGCACGCGCCCGGAGTGGTAGCTCGTCGGCGGCTCGGCGTCGGCCTCGGCGTCTGCGGGATCGGCGTTCTCGGAATCGGAGGCCGAGCTGGAGAAGCCCTCGACGGTGAGGTCGAATTCGAATTCGTCGTGGTCGTCTGTGCCGTCGGCCATGTCGCTCGTCGCTCTCAGACCTGCAAGAGCTCTTGCTCTTTGTGGGCCAGCAGCTGGTCGATCAACGCGACCTGCTCGTGCGTGAGCTTCTCGAGGTCCTTCTCGACGCGCTCGAGCTCGTCGGTGGACAGCTCACCGTCCTTCTGGAGTGCCTCCAGGTCATGTCGTCCCGCGCGGCGCAGGTTGCGAATTGCCACGCGCCCCTCCTCTGCCTTGTGCCGCACGACCTTCACCATCTCCTTGCGGCGCTCTTCTGTTAACGGCGGGAAGGCCAGGCGGATCACGGTGCCGTCGTTCGTGGGGTTGATGCCCAGGTCCGAGGACTGGATGGCCTTCTCGATCGCCGAGAGGGAGCCCTTGTCGTAGGGCGAGATCACGAGGAGCATCGCATCGGGCACGCTGAAGCCGGCGAGCTGGCGCAGCGGCGTCGGGGTCCCGTAGTAGTCGATCAGGAGCGGCTCGACGAGCGCCGAAGAGGCCCGCCCGGTGCGGACGTTGCCCATCTCGTGGCGGACGTGATCGATGGCCTTGCCCATCTTCTCCTTGGTGTCGTCCGTGACCAGGGCGGCGAGGTCCTCGTCCATCAGCGGACCAGCGTACCGATCTGCTCACCGCTGAGCGCACGGCCGATGTTGCCGGGGATCATGAGGTCGAAGACCCGGATCGGCAGATTGTTGTCCTTGCAGAAGGTGATGGCAGTGAGGTCCATGACCCGCAGGTCACGGTTGATCACCTCCATGAAGGAGATCTCGTCGTAGCGGGTGGCGTTGGGATCGAGCTTGGGGTCGGCGCTGTAGACGCCGTCCACGCCCGAGTGCGTGCCCTTGCAAAGCAACTCGGCGCCGATCTCGGCGGCCCGGAGCGCGGCCGGGGTGTCGGTGGTGAAGAACGGGTTGCCCATGCCGGCGGCGAAGATCACGATCCGGCCCTTTTCGAGGTGCCGGAT
>DATDIE010000193.1:0-4595 GCA_036521235.1 Acidimicrobiales bacterium
CTCCTCGTGGATCGGGAGGCGGCGTTGCTTGGAGCCCTTCCCGAGCACGGTGACCGTGCGGGCGCGCAGGTCGACGTCGCCGCGGTCGAGGCCGCAGAGCTCCGAGACGCGCAGCCCCGCGGCGTAGAGCAGCTCGAGCACGGCGTGGTCGCGCCGCTCGAGCGGCGACGCGGCGGGCGCGTCGAGCAGCGTGCCCACCTCGCCCTGGGACAGCACGCGGGGCAGCCGCCCGCCGCCCGTCGGGGCACGCAACGAGCGCGCCGGGTCGGCGCCGATGCGACCCTGCCGGGAGAGCCAGGAGAAGTAGCCGCGCAGTGCCGCCGCCTTGCGGGCGACCGTGGCCCGGGCCAGCTTCCGGGTGCCGAGCGAGGCGAGGTAGCGGCGCAGGTGCAGGCGCTCGACCTCGGCCGGGCCGTCGACGCCGAGGCGGCCCATCCACTCGGCGAACGCGGTCAGGTCGCTCGTGTACGCCTTGCGGGTTGCCGGCGCGCGACCGCTCAGCCAGGCATCGAAGCCGCCGAGATCCCAGGCGTCAGGCACAGAATCCGACACGGGCCCCACGGTAGTGCCCGCATTCGTGCAATCCCGGGAACTAACGTCAGCCGCGAACCTTCGGGGGGTCCGCTGGGTTCATGGGAAACGGAGGGACGATGGCCTCGAAGTTCGATCGCCGCACGCTGCTGGCCGGCGGCGCGGCCGCGGCGGCAGGGTTTGCGGGGGCGTCAGCCCTGGGCATGGGATGGGACGACCTGGCGGGGGCGGTCACCAACGGCCCCGGCCGCAACGGAGTCAGCACCAAGACGCCCAAGCGCGGCGGCTCGCTCGTCTTCGGCGTCGACGCCGAGGAGTCGGGTTTCGATCCGACCCAGGCCCGCTTCGACGAGGTCGGCGTCATGTACGCCCGCACCGTGTTCGACCCCCTCACGATCATCCTCGCCAACGGCGACTGGGCGCCGTACCTGGCGCAGTCGGTCGTCCCCAACGCCTCGTACACCTCGTGGACGGTCACGCTGCGCCCGAACCTCGTCTTCCACGACGGCACCCCCGCCAACGGCGCCGCGCTCGTGACCAACCTCGTGGCGCAGTCCAAGTCACTGCTCACCGGCATCGTGCTCAGCCCGACGCTCATCTCGATCACGCAGACGGGGCCGCTGGCGGCCACGATCTCGTTCAAGGCCCCCTGGATCCCGTTCCCCTACTACTTGGCCGGCGGGATCGGCGGCCAGATCGCGTACCTCGCGGCGCCGTCGATGCTGTCGAACCCCAACGGTACGACGCACCCGGTCGGCACGGGGCCGTTCGTGTTCAAGGAGTGGGTCCCGAACGACCACTTCACCGCCACGGCCAACCCGAACTACTGGCGCAAGGGCATGCCGTACCTGTCGCAGATCACGTACAAGCCGATCCCCGACGAGGAGGCCCGGGCCGAGGCGCTCAAGTCGGGCACGATCGACCTGATGATCACGGACACGCCGCAGATCATCACGCAGTTCCGCGGTAACAAGAGCTACTCGTACATCGACGACAGCACGCACGTGGCCGGCGAGCCGGACATGAACTGCGTCCAGCTCAACTGCCTGGCCAAGCCGTTCAACAACCCCAACGTCCGGCTGGCCGCCGCCCAGGCGATCAACCGAGCGCAGTACGCGCACGTGATCGACGAGGGCGTGCTGCCGGTGAGCAACGGCCTGTTCGTGCCGGGGTCGCCGTACTTCTCCACGACGTCGTACCCCAAGTACAACCCGTCGAACGCGAAGAAGCTCGTCTCGGCCGCCGCCAAGACCAACGGCGGGCCGATCAGCTTCAGCTACGGCTCGACGAACTCCCCCGCGGCCTTGCGGGCGGCGCAGTATCTGGAGCAGGCCTGGAAGGCCGTCGGGTTCCAGGTCAGCACGAACATCGTCCAGCAGAACGACACGATCAACAACGCACTGGCCGGCAAGTACCAGGCCCTGGGCTGGCGCCAGTTCGGCGCGGTCGACCCCGACCTGAACTACATCTTCTGGAGCACGACGACGGTGAGCTCGGGGGCGCTCTCCATCAACATGGCCCGCAACTCGGACCCGGCGGTCGAGACCGCCCTCCTGGCCGGTCGCGCCAACAGCGACAAGAGCGTCCGCGAGACGGCCTACAAGACGGTGAACAAGCGCCTCGCCGTCGACCTGCCGTACCTGTGGACGGACCGGGCGGTCTGGGCCGTCGTGGGGAAGCCCACCGTGCAGAACTTCAACAACCCCACCACGCCGCAGGGACAGTCCGCCTTTGGCATGATCGGTGGGTCCATCTGGCCGACCCAGATTTGGATCAGCTGAGAGTCACGTCGTGTCGAGTGAAGGTTTGTGAGCGGACGCATACTGGTTGTCGAGGATGACGAGCGCATCAGGTCCTCCATGCGCCTGGCCCTGGAGGGCGAGGGCTACGAGGTAAAGGACGCCGCCAGCGGCGAGGAGGGCCTGGACCTGTTCGCCGAGGCGCCAACCGACGTTGCGCTGATCGACCTCATGCTGCCCGGCATGGACGGCTTCGAGTGCTGCCGGGCCCTGCGCCGCAGCAGCGCCGTGCCGATCATCATCGTGACCGCCCGCTCCGACACCCACGACGTCGTGGCCGGGCTCGAGGCCGGGGCG
Source organism: Acidimicrobiales bacterium (assembly GCA_036521235.1). Lineage (GTDB taxonomy): Bacteria > Actinomycetota > Acidimicrobiia > Acidimicrobiales > RAAP-2 > Bog-473. The sequence continues at coordinate 2,628 of DATDIE010000193.1, forward strand.
GACGACTACGTCACGAAGCCCTTCGTGGCCAAGGAGCTGGCGGCGCGCATCCGCGCCTTGCTGCGCCGGGCCCGCCCGGCCGAAGAGGAGCCGGGCGCGCTCACGTTCGGGGACCTGCAGCTGCTGCCCGAGCAGGGGGTGCTGCGCCGGCTGAACGGCGACGAGGTGCACTGCACGCGCACGGAGTTCCGGCTGCTGTGCGAACTGGCGGCGTCGCCCAACAAGGTGCTCAGCCGCGAGCAGCTCCTCGACCGTGTCTGGGGCTACGACTACTTCGGTGACGGGCGCCTGGTCGACGTCCACATCCGGCGCTTGCGCACCAAGGTCGAGGCCGACCCGGCGGTGCCCCAGCACATCCTCACCGTGAGGGGCATGGGCTACAAGCTGGTCCCCTGACGTGAAGCTGGGCATCGGCGCCCGCATCACGGCCGTCTTCGGCCTCGGGGCGCTGTTGCTGTCGGTCCTCCTCGGCGGGATCTCGTACTTCACGGTGCGCCACTTCCTGCTGGAGGGCCGCGAGACGGCGGCCCAGCAGACGGCGTTCTCCAACGCGTCGCTCGTGCGCAGCTCGCTCGAGTCGGGGGACACGCAGTACGTGTCGCTGTTGGCGCAGATCGACGCGGGGACCGGCGCCCACTCCGTGCTCTACCACCGCTCCAAGGCGTACGTGTCGTCGCTGTCGGTCAACGCGTCCTCCATCCCGCTGTCGCTGCGCCACGAGGTCCTGGACGGGTCGGCGGCCACCCAGACGTACCGCACCACCGCCGGCACGGCCGAGATCGCCGTCGGCCTGCCGATCCCCGCCGTGCACGCCGCCTACTTCGAGGTGTTCGACCTCTCGGACCTCGACCACACGCTCAACGTCCTCGGCGTCACGCTCTTCGTCGCCGGCGCGGTGACCACCCTCTTGGGGGTCGCGCTGGGGCGCTTCGCCAGCCAGCGATTGCTGCGGCCGCTCTCCGACGTCTCCGAGGCGGCGGGCGCCATCGCCGGCGGCGAGCTCGACACGCGCCTCGACATCGAGGCCGCCGACCCCGACCTCGTGGGCCTGACCACCTCGTTCAACGCCATGGTCGACCAGCTCCAGGAGCGCATCGAGCGCGAGGCGCGGTTCAACTCGGACGTGAGCCACGAGCTGCGCTCCCCGTTAACGACGTTGTCGGCGGCCGTCAGCGTCCTCGAGACCGACCGCGAGCAGCTGCCGGCCCGCTCACAGCGCGCCCTGCAGCTCCTGAGCGACGACCTGCGGCGCTTCCAGCGCATGGTGAGCGACCTCCTCGAGATCTCCCGGGCGGACGCCGGCTCGACCGACGTCTTCTTGGAGGAGGTCAACGTCTCCGAGCTGGTCCGGCGCTCGGTGGAGGCCGGCGTCGGGCACATGGACGGCCGCCGCCACGGCACCCCCGAGGTCGACGTGGACCCCGAGGTGGAGGCGTGGCGCGTCGGCGTCGACAAGCGGCGCTTCGAGCGCGTCCTGGTGAACCTGATGGAGAACGCGGACCACTACGGCGGCGGCGTGACGACGATCGCGGTGGGGCCGGGACCGGAGACGGGCGGCGGCTCGGGCCCGGGTGGGGGCTCGGGCTCGGGCACGACCAACGGGCCTCGTGCGGCGGGGCGGCTCGTGGAGGTGCGTGTCGACGACGCCGGGCCGGGCATCGACCCGGCCGAGCGGACGAAGGTGTTCGAGCGCTTCTACCGCGGCTCGGCCTCGGGACGGCGGGGCACGGGCACGGGGACCGGGCTCGGACTCGCGTTGGTGGCCGAGCACATGGCCGTGATGCACGGCGCCGTGCGCGTCGAGTCCTCGCCCGACGGCGGGGCGCGCTTTGTGCTGTCGCTGCCCGTCCTGGCGAACGACCAGATGGGCCGATACGTGCCGATGCGAGTGATCACCGGCGCCACTCCTCGCGCAGGCTCTTCATGGTTCGATCGACCTTTCGACGTACTCGACCATGACGCCGTCAG
>DATDIE010000194.1:0-2420 GCA_036521235.1 Acidimicrobiales bacterium
GATCGCACTGTTCGCCGTCGGGGCGACGTACGACGTGGCCCGCGCCGTGGTGGCACCGGCCGGCACCCAGTCGAGCTGCGCCGAGCCGCCCGGCCCACCACCGAGCCACGCCCCGACGGCGTCGGCGGCGACGGCCGGATAGAGGCCGCCGATCGGAGGGGCGTTGACGATCGTGCTCTCGACCGTGCCGGATCCCGGTGCGATGCGGACGACCTCCGGCGTGCCCGTCGCATAGCCGTAGAGCCAGAGTGAGCCGTCACCGAACGTCAGGTCGGTGTGCGCCACGGCGCTCCCGACGTTCTGGAGCACCACCGGAGCGAGCACCTGCGCCAGGCCGGTCGAGGGATCGAAGACCTCGACGTGATAGGCACGGGTGTTCGTCTCCCCCTCGACGGCGTTCACCAGCAGGTAGACCTCCCCGTTCCCAGCGGCCACGTCGGTGGGACAATCCGGGAGCGCAAAGGCCCGGGTGGCCAACGTCGACGGGGTGACCTCCCACAGGGCGCACGCCTTCGACGCCGAGGTCGATCCGGCGCCGAGCACCCAGAGCCGGCCCCCGGCCGCCGCGACCTGCTGGGGCCTGAACGAGTCGGGAAAGTGCAGGGTGCGGAGTGTCACGTTGGCCGGACGCGGAACCTGCGCGTCCGCCGGTGCGACGGCCGTGCCCGCGGCCGCGAGCAAAGCTGCCGCGACGCACCCGGTCCACCGGGCCAGTCGGGTCACGCGTCGGCGGCCCACTCGATCAACGGCGGGCGAAACGCCGCACACGTGGGGTTGCCCTTCTCGTCCGTCAGCCCGACCGTCGCGACCAGTGTCCCGCTGCGGCGCGCCCGCGCCAGCACGTCCACCGGGACGGTTTCGAGCAGGACCTTGGCCCGGCGGAACATGCGAAAGCCGCCGTCGTCGTCGACGACCCCCCAATTGAGGTAGACGAAGCGGCCGCCGGGCGGCCCCTGGATGTACGGCCCCTTGAGGTCGACGGCGCCGTCCCGGTCGACGTCCTCACACTCGAGCGTCCAGACCGCCTCGGCCGCGTCCCCCCGGACGAGCCCGAAGAGCTCGGCCGGCTTGGCGCGCCGCTGCACGGCGACGTGGATGTTCGGATGCCCCCCCGGGTAGTCGGGGCCCGGACCGCACGAGGCGCCGGGCAGGTCTCGCCCCTCGATGCGGATCTGCACGTCGCCAGTCTGCGCCTCAGGCAGACGTCGTTGGGAGCAACAGCACGTCGCGCAACTCGTCGGTGTCGCCCCAGTCGTCCAGCAGCTCGGCCACCGAGGCGTACGGCTTCTCGGTGCCTGTCCGCGTGTCCACCAACGAGGGCTGGTACCCGAGGTCCCCGAAATAGCCGAGATAGTCCGCCACCGAACGGTTCGACACCCGTTGGAGCATCTCTTCCTTCAGCTCGGTCGTGATGATCGGGCGGTCCTCTTCGATGATGCGCGTGGCCCCCGCCACCACGCGGCCCTCGGCGCCCTCGACGTCCATCTTCAACAGCCCGACCGGTCCCTCGACGAGGTCGTCGAGGCGGAACGTCGGGACCACGACGCCGAAATGCGCCAGCAGGTCCGCGTCGTCGATCAGCCCGCCGTTCGAGCCCACGTGGGTGGAGTAGTAGGCCCAGCCCGGCGCGTGGTCGGCCGCCACCGGCAGCAACTCCACGTTGGCGACGCCGCTGCGCCGCACCGACGACAACAGGAGCCGGCAGTTCTCCGAATTCGGCTCCAGCGCCACGACCCGGCCGCCCGGACCGACGAGGCGAGCGGCCAGCAACGAGAAGTAGCCGAGGTTGGCGCCGACGTCGACGACGGTCATGCCAGGGCGGCAGTGCCGCTCGAAGACCGCGGTCATGTGCGGCTCGTACGCGCCCGAGCGGAGCCCGGGGGTCACGGCGGCGTCGGCCGCGTCACACAGCAGCTCCACCTCACCGACGCGGCACGAAACGGCGTCCTCGCCGCCCAGCTGCACCGTGAACGCCGTCGGCGCGACCTGGTGCTCGATCGAGCCGAGCATGCGGCGGATCGTCGAGACCTGGGCCAGGTCCCCGGATCCGGCCGCGTCCACCTCGGCGCGCAGGTCGTCGGGCAGGTGGGGGTACAGCAGGTCCACCAGTTGGCCGTAGGTCAGCCCGCGCTGCGGCATCGTGCCGCCGAGGCGGTGCACGACGCGGTCTCGCCAGGGCTTGAGCGTGTCCTTCGCCGTGCGGCGCCAGCCTTCGCCGCGAGCGTCTTGGTGAGGGCTGCCCATGTGCGGCCAACGTACCTGTTGTCGTGGCCCCCGAGGCGCCCCCGGCAGTGTCTGAGTTCGGGAGATAAGAGACCGCCGGCCTGAGTGATGTGGCAAGACATAGGAGACCGCCGAGTCGGGAGGGTCTCCAATGGACATGGGCCGCTTCTTGATCGAGACACACCTACGGACAGGCC
>DATDIE010000195.1:0-3766 GCA_036521235.1 Acidimicrobiales bacterium
GATGCCCGAGTGGTCGACGGTCCCGGCGGCAACCAGCCGCTGAACGACACGCTCGCCCTGATCGCGCCGGGCACGGCACTGCGAGAAGGCCTCGACCGGATCCTCCAGGCCAAGCACGGCGCCCTCGTCGTCGTCGGCGACGATCCGGCCGTGCTCTCGGTCTGCACCGGCGGGTTCCTCCTCGACGCCGAGTTCAGCCCCCAACGGCTATCCGAGCTGGCCAAGATGGACGGCGCCATCATCCTGGCCTCCGACGCGTCGCGTATCGCACGGGCCAACGTGCATCTGGTCCCCAAGGCGAGCATTCCCACGTCGGAGACCGGCACACGCCACCGCACCGCCGAGCGGGTCGCCCGCTCCATCGACGTCCCCGTGATCGCCGTGTCCGAGGCGATGGCGACGATCGCCGTCTACCGCAACGACCGCAAGCACGTCACCCAGACGGCGGGCTGGCTGATCGACCGCTCGAGCCAGGCGCTGTCGACGTTGCAACGGTTCCGCTCGCGCTACGACGACGCCCTCTCCACCCTGACCCGCCTCGAGATGGAGGACTCGGTGTCCGTGCGCGACGTCCTGGCGGTGCTGCAGCCGGGCGAGATGGTCCGCCGTATCGCCGAGGAGATCGAGGGCCACCTGGTGGAGCTGGGCTCCGACGGACGGCTCATCCACCTCCAGACCGAAGAGCTGAGCGCCGGCGTCGAGGAGAGCCTCACCCTGGTCCTCCTCGACTACACCGACGAGAAGGGGATCGCCCGCCTGCGCTCGCTCGAGGCCGACGACCTCATGGACCTGCCGAGCGTCGTGGCGGCGCTGGACCTGCCCTCCTCGCGCGACGAACTGCATGCGACGCTCGCACCGCACGGGTACCGGCTGTTGCACCGCCTCCCCCAGCAGCTGTCCGAGACGCTGATCACGCGCCTGGTCCAGCGGTTCGGCTCGCTGCCCGAGATCCTCTCGGCCTCCGCCGCCGAGCTCGAGTCGGTCGACGGCATCGGCGCCGCCACGGCCCGCCACGTCCGGGACGGCCTGGCCCGCCTGGTCGAGGCCAGCATCTTCGAGCGCTACGAATAGCCCCACCGTCTGGTAAAATGGATGACCGCCGTCGGAGGGCCCGAGCCCGCCCGACAGCCTCTTTTCCACCACACCTCCACAGCCATGCGCCCGTGCGGGTGTGCCCGATCCACCTAAGGAGTCCTGAACCTGTGTCCTTCAAGGTCGGAGACAAAGTCGTCTACCCCCACCACGGTGCCGCCGTCATCGAGAAGCGCGAGACCAAGGTGGCCTTCGGCGAGAAGCGCGAGTACCTGGTCCTCCGCCTGGCGTACGGGGATCTGATCCTCAACGTCCCGGCGGACAACACCGAGGGGGTCGGGCTCCGCGAGGTCATCAACGACGAGGAAGTCGAAGAGGTCTTCGCCGTCCTGCGCAAGAAGGAAGCGCGCATGCCGACGAACTGGTCGCGTCGGTACAAGAACCACTCCGAGAAGCTGCGTTCCGGCGACATCTACCAGGTGGCCGAGGTGGTCCGGAACCTCTCCATCCGCGACAAGGACAAGGGACTGTCGGCCGGCGAGAAGCGGATGCTGCAGCGGGCCCGTCAGATCCTCGTCTCCGAGCTGACCTTCGCGCTCAACGTGGACGAGGAGACGGCCGAAGAGCGTCTCAACGACGCGCTGACCTGATCGCCCGACCCGGTCGCACCGTGGCGAAGGTGTGGTCGATCGTCGTGGCGGGCGGGACCGGCCGGCGTTTCGGCGAGGCGAAGCAGTTCGCGCCGCTCGGTGGGCGCACCGTTGTGTCGTGGGCCGTCGACGCCTGCCGTCGCGTCTCCGACGGCGTCGTCCTGGTCCTGCCGGAGGACGCGCAGCTCGATACGACCCCGGACGTCGACGCGGTCGTCGGGGGTGGGACGACGCGAGCGGACTCGGTCCGCTGCGGCCTCGCCGCCGTGCCCCCCGAGGCCGAGATCGTCGTGGTCCACGACGCGGCCCGGCCGCTCGCCCCGGCCGAGCTCTTCGACTCGGTCCTCGAGGCCCTGGACACCTACGGCGTCGACGGTGCAGTGCCGGGGCTGGCGCCCAGTGACACGATCAAGGTGGTGGACGAGTCCATGCACGTGACGGCCACGCTCGACCGCGCCGCGCTCGTCGCGGTGCAGACACCCCAGGCCTTCCGGGCCGGCGCGTTGCGCGCCGCCCATGCGCAGGCGGTCGCGGGGACCGGGCCGGCCGCCACCGACGACGCCATGCTCGTCGAGACGTGGGGCGGGCGCGTGCGGGTCGTGCCGGGCCACGCCGCCAACCTCAAGATCACGACCCCCGACGACCTGGCCACCGCGGAGCGCCTGCTGGCGGCGCGGGAGGAGCGCCGACCATGAGCGTGCGCGTGGGCCAGGGCATCGACGTCCACCGCTTCTCGGACGACCCGCACCGACCCCTCGTGCTCGGCGGTGTCGTCATCGAGGGTGCCCGCGGGCTCGCCGGCCACAGCGACGCCGATGCGGTGTCCCACGCGCTCGCCGACGCCGTCCTCGGCGCGGTCGGGCTCGGCGATCTCGGCCGTCACTTTCCCGACACGGACCCGAAGTGGCAGGGCGCCGACAGCCTGGCGCTCTTGGCCGAGGTCGTCCGCCTCGCCGCCGCGGAGGGCTTCGCCTGCGTCAACGCGGACTGCACGATCGTGGCGGACACCCCTCGGCTCGCTCCGCACACCCACGCCATGGGCGAGCATCTCGGACGGATCGTCGGCGCGCCGGTGTCGGTGAAGGCCACCCGCGCCGAAGGCCTCGGGGCGCTCGGCCGTGCCGAGGGCATCGCGTGCACGGCCGTCGTGCTGATGGAGCGTCCGTGAGCCGCCCGCCCAAGGGGGCGTCCCGTGGGCGCCCGCCTCGCCCGACGACCGGGGGTGGCCGCGGGCAGGGCGCGGGCACGCGCCGCGCCGCATCGGGACCGCCGCTCGGCGAGCTCGGAGGCGACCAGGTCGAGGGCCGGCGCGCCGTCCTCGAGTTGCTGGCCGTGGGGGGCCGCCACATCCGCCGCGTCCTCCTGGCCGAGGACCAGGATCCGTCGCCGCAGCTGGACCAGATCGAGGAGCTGGCCTCCCGACGGCGGATCCCGATCGAGACGGTGCCCCGGGCCCGCCTCGACGCGCAGGCCCGTACGGACGCCCCCCAGGGCGTGGTCGCCCTGGCCCGGCCGCTCGAGCCGGTGTCCCTCGAAGAGCTGTGCCGGAACGGCAGCGGGGGCGAGCCTCCCTTCCTGCTCGTCGCGGCGGGCATCACCGACCCGCGCAACCTGGGCGCGCTGTTGCGCAGTGCCGAGTGTGCCGGCGTCGGGGGCGTGGTCCTGCCGCGCCACCGCTCGGCGCGGCTCTCGGCGACGGTGACCAAGACGGCGGCCGGGGCGATCGAGCACCTGTCCTTCGCCGTGGTGGGCGGTGTGCCGACGGCGCTCAACGAGATGCGTGAGCTCGGGGTCTGGTCGATCGGCCTCGCGGGGGAGGCGGACCAGTCGCTCTACGACCTGCCGCTCGGCGACGGCGCCGTCGCGCTCGTCGTGGGCAGCGAGGAGAAGGGGCTGGCACCGCTGGTGCGCCGCCGCTGCGATGCGGTGGCGGCCATTCCCCAGCACGGCACGCTGCCTTCGCTCAACGTCGGCGTGGCCGGTGCTGTCGCCTGCTTCGAGGTGGCGCGCCAGCGCGGGCGCAGTTAGGCGGCGCTGGCAACCTCTGACGTGCAGAAGGCGCAGCGCCGCGCCCCGACGGGAAT
>DATDIE010000196.1:0-3287 GCA_036521235.1 Acidimicrobiales bacterium
GAGCGCGAGATCGAACGGGCGGACCGGCGTGAACGACGCCACGGCTGGCGTGACCTCCTGCCGCCACCGCAGGACCAACCCTGATGGCGGGCCGTGACGTCTCGAGGCACAATGGGGCCTATGGGTAACGCGGTGATGGTCCGTGTCCGTGGACAGGCGGACGCGGCGAGACGAGCGGCGACGCAGTCTCGGACAGAACTTCCTACGGCCTGACCTCGCCGACCAGCTGGTCGCGGACGCGGCCTTCGCCCCCGGCGACCACGTCGTCGAAATCGGCGCCGGTCGCGGCGCGCTGACGCACGCCCTGGCCGGATACGACGTCGATGTCGTCGCACTGGAGAAGGACCCGCACTGGGCCGCGTCGTTGCGTCGCGACCTCGCCCGACGAGGCCGGCACGACGTCCGGGTCCTCTGCTGCGACGTCCTCGAGTTCCGCGTCCCGCGCCGGCCGTTCCGCGTGATCGGGGCGCTGCCGTTCGGGACGACGACGGCGATCTTGCGTCACCTGTTGGACGATCCTGCCTCGCCGCTGCTCCGTGCCGACCTCATCGTCCAGTGGGAGGTGGCCCGCAAACGCGCCACCATGCCGCCGTCGACCCTCCTGTCGGCCGGCTGGGCGCCCTGGTGGTGCTTCGAGGTTGGACGGCGCATCCCGGCGACCGCCTTTCGTCCCGTGCCGTCGGTCGACGCCGCCATGCTTCGTGTCACGCGTCGAGCACCACCGATCCTCCCGCCCCGCATGGCGGGCGCGTATGCAACCTTCGTACGGCGCCAGTGGCAGTAGCGTCTGCTGGTCATATGGAAGAGGCGACGTGGACCGTGCCGGACGTCTACCTCTTGACCGAGGGGGCGCAGGGCCCCGTCGCCGTGCCCCATCTCACGCTCACGTTCCGCGAGGGTGGACTGGAGCTCGACAAGGCGGACGGCGAGTCCGTCTGGGACTGCGACTGGGCCGACCTCGTGGAGATGGCACCGGTCGAACGGTCGGTCCTCCCCGACGGCAAGGAGGGCGTCGTCATCGTGGTGATCGAACGCGAAGGTCGGCGGCGCCACCGTTTCGTCCTCACGACCGACGATGCGGAAGCCACCGAGGAATCGATCCGGGGACGAGCGGGGGTCCACGGACTCCGCACGCGGTGGCCGCGTCCGGCCGTCTCACGACTCCTGATGGTCGCGATCGTGGTCGCGTTCAGCGCGGCCGTCACGTTGTTGCTGCTGTCCGCCGTTCACGTCATACGGTTCTGAACGCCGGGCGCGAGCGACCGCAGCGGGTTCAGGATCGGAGACCACCGGAACCGACGACGACGTCCGGAACGGACTCGTCGGATGAGCCTCAGGCCAGCGACGCGCTCCGCAGGTCGTCCAGCGACAGCTCTGCGGTCTGGTTCCCACCGCACTGCGGGCAGTGCTCGACGTGGCGCCACGAGCGAAGCAGCCGCGTCCCTTCGGCGTTCAACATCACCACGAACGACTCCGAGATCGGGTCGATCTCCAGCCCGTAGTACGCCCGCCACGCCGTCGTGGCCGACGGCGCGTCGAGGGCAAGGCCCTTCAGCACGCGCCGGAACCGCATGCGGTCCGTGTCGAAAATCCAGGTGCTGTGGCACGACTCGAGCACGAAAAGCGGGTCGTCTGTGGGGGGGACCACATCGGTGATCATGCACGATCTACTTACCGACTTCGGCGTCGAATGCACCTCAGGATCGTTACGAATTGATGACAATTCGCGTCTCCCCAGGGTGTAGGCCTATTGCGGCCCCGTGTCATGTTTGCGCCCCACGACGAACTCCCGTTTGGTCGCCAGCTGCCGGAGGATCGAGCACAGCACGATCCGGCTGTCCGCCGGGTCGATGACCTCATCGACCAACCCCCGTTCCGATGCAGGCCAGGGGTTCAGATAGGCCTCTTCGTACGCCCGTTCCCGGTCCCCCCGGGCCCCCGGCTCGAGCCCCCGGTACAAGATCTGGACCGCCCCCGACGCACCCATCACCGCCACCTCGGCCCCCGGCCACGCCACGCAGATGTCGTTGCCCATCCCCCGCGAGTCCATGACGATGTAGGCGCCCCCGAACGCCTTGCGCATGATGAGGCACAGGCGGGGCACCGAGGCCTGGGCGTACGCAAACGCCAGCTCGGCGCCGTGGCGGATCATCCCGCGCCACTCCAGGTCCTTGCCCGGCAGGAATCCCGGCGTGTCGACGAGGCTGACGATCGGCAGGTTGAACGCGTCGCACAGCCGCACGAAACGCGCCGCCTTCTGCGACGCCAGGATGTCGAGCGTCCCCGCCAAGATCCGGGGCTGGTTCGCCACGAACCCCACGGGCATCCCTCCCATGCGCCCGAACGCCGTCACGATCTGCCCGGCCCACCGGGGCCACAGGTCCCGGAACTCCCCGTCGTCGCACAACGACCGCACCACGTCGCGCACGTCGTACGTCGCCGCCTTCCGCTCGGGGATCACCGTCCGCAACTCCGGCGTCGAGCGCAGCACCGAGTCGCCCACCGGCGCCAGCGGCGCCAGGTCGTCGGTGTTCGACGGCAGGTACTCCAACAACTCGGCCACCGCCCCGTCGACGTCGTCGGACTCGACGGTGCACAACCCGCTCGACGTCGCGTGCATCTGCGTGCCGCCCAGCTTGGAGAGCCCGACGTCGATCCCCGTGAACTCCCGCACCATCTGCGGCCCCGACACGTAGGCGACGGCCTCCGAGCTCATGACCACCATGTCCGACAGCCCCAATAACAAGGCCGGCCCCGAGACGACCGGCCCCGTCGCCGCGGCGATCACCGGGACCTGGCCGCTGGCCCTCGAGACCGCCGCCGCCGCCAGCCCCCACCCGTGCAGGGCGGCGACGCCGTCGTGCACGTCCGCCCCGCTCGATACGACGAAGAACACGAACGGGATCCCGAGCTCGACCGCCTGGTCCGCCGCCTCCGCCAGCCGCACGCCGTCGGCGTGCGTGATCGCCCCCCGCCGCATCGAGCCCAGCGCCCGGCAGATCACGACGTTGCGCCCGCCGATCCGCCCGACGACCGACGTGACGGCGCCGACGATCCCCTTACCGACCTCTGGCGCCTCCGTCGTGGTCACCGTGATCCGAATGTACAGCGCCGTTGCGCCCCGACCATTCTCCGCTCGATGGCGCCGACCACGACGAGCCCCCCGAGCATCTCCACCGCCTCGATCGCCAAGCTGTCCACGTCCGCCTTGATGGACGAGGCCGCCGAGACGGCCCGGGCTCTCGACGCCCAGGCGGGGCGCATCGTCTTGGTCGCGGGCGAGCTCG
>DATDIE010000197.1:0-9397 GCA_036521235.1 Acidimicrobiales bacterium
TCCGATCCGGGAGTGGAGGACGTGCATCAGGCCCGCGTGGCGAGCCGCCGTCTGCGCTCCGACCTCAAGACGTTGCGGGCCGTGCTCGACCCGGTGTGGAACGACCACATGCGCGGGGACCTGCGCTGGCTCGGGAACCTGCTCGGCGAGGTGCGCGACATCGACGTGCTGCGCCAAGAGTTCGGTTCGTCGGGGGACGCCGACGACGTCGGGGACGGGCTGCGTCAACTCGATGCCATCTTGTCGGCGCAACGTCGGAGCGGTGTGGTTGCGTTGCGAGAGGCGCTCGAGAGCCAGCGCTATCTCCGCCTGCTCGACCGCCTCGACGCCGCCGCGGTGTCGCCGCCCCTGTTCGTCAACGCGCCACGGCATGGGCGTGCCGTGCGACCCGGTCACAGGGCCCAAAAGGCCCTTCCGAGCGTCGTCGCCGTCCCGTGGCGTTCGCTCCGCAAGCGGGTGCGCAAGGCCGGGAAGACACCGAGCGACGCACAGCTCCACCGGATCCGGATCGGCGCCAAACAGCTGCGGTACGCGTCGGAGCTGGCGAGCCCGGTGGTGGGGAGACGGGCACGACGGACGGCGCGGCGGGCCGAAGCGCTGCAGACGGTGCTCGGCGACCACCACGACGCCGTGTTGGCGGAGGCCTGGCTGCGCCGCGAGTCGACGGGGCTCCCGCAGCCAGGAGTCCTCGAGGCGGGGCGGCTCATCGAGGCGCAGCGCCGACGACAGGCCGACCTGCGCCGGGCGTGGCGGGGACGGTGGCGCGCGCTCGCCAAGAAGAAGGACCGGCGCTGGCTCAAGGCGTAGGCGCAGCAGCCCCGTTCCTCGTTCGTCCTTTCAGCGCGGCAGCCCCAGCACGTGCTCGCCGACGATGTTCTTGTTGATCTCGGTCGTGCCGCCGGCGATGGACGCCTGGCGCACGGCGAGGAAGTTCTCGGCCCAGTCGTCATCGGCGCCGAGCGCCTCGGGCCCGATGAGGTCGACGGCGAGATTCCCGAGCTCCTGGTCGCAGGAGGCCCACGACAATTTGGCCAGGCTGCCGAGGGCGCCCGCGGCGGCCGAGGAGTCGGCCAGCGAGCGCTCGGTGAGGTGGCGCATGGCGCGGATCGACGAATAGACCCGGGCCAGACGCTCCCGTAGTACCGGGTCCTTGCGGCCCGCGGCGGATCGCGGGTCGGCGAGCAGGTCGTCGAGCCGGCGGGCCAAGGAGAGGTGGAGCCGCGCCACGCCGGCGCGCTCGAAGCCGAGGGTCGTCATGGCCACGGTCCAGCCGCCGTGCAGCGGCCCGAGCATGGCCGAGCGCGGGATGCGGGCGTCGGTGAAGAAGAGCTCGGCGAAGGAGTGCCCGCCCGTCATGGTGGTGAGCGGGCGCGCCTCGATCCCTTGCGTGCGCATATCGACGAGGAAGCACGTGATGCCGGCGTGCTTCTTCACCGTGGGGTCCGTGCGCACATACAGCTGGCACCAGTCGGCGTGATGCCCGAGCGAGTTCCACGTCTTCTGCCCGTTGAGGACGAAGTCGTCGCCGTCCTCGACGGCGGCGGTGCGCAGCGAGGCCAGGTCGGAGCCGGCGTCGGGCTCGGACATGCCCTGGGACCAGATCTCGTCGCCCCGCAGCATGGGGGTGAGGAAGCGCGCCGTCTGCTCGGGCGTGCCGAACTGCATGATGGCGGGGGCGATGTTGGAGACGCCGATCACGTTCACCGGTCCCGGCGCCCGGGCGCGGCTCATCTCCTCGAGGTAGGCGAGTTGCTCGGCGACGCCGGCGCCGCGCCCGCCGAACTCGGCCGGCCACGCCGGCGCGGCCCACCCGCCGTCGGCCAGCGTCCGGTTCCAGGCCCGCAGGAGCTCGAGGGCGTCGCCCTCCATGTTGCGCTCGCCCGCTTCGGCGACGTCGGGGGTGAGGTGCCCGGCCAGCCAGGCTCGGAGCTCGGCGCGGAACGCGTCGGTCTCTGACCCGCCTTCTGCCGCGTTCTGCGCCTGCGCCATGTCACCTCCTCCGACGGCCGTGTCAGGTTGGGATTGTGGTCGAGCCTGAGCCGCGCGGACCAACCCGGGACGCTGCGCTGGAGGTTCGGGGCCCGCCGTGCCGGTTCAGGCGGGCCGGGGGCGGCGCTCCATGGCCTCTGAGCTGGCGGGATGCGTTTGATGCGAGAGGAGTTGGGCATCATGCATCTGTTGGATCGAGCGGGCGGGAAGGCACCGATGACACGAAGCGGTAGCTGGGACTGCCCGCAGGCGATGTACCGGTGACGCCGCCGCCCGCCACCGCCGAGTCGCCGACGTCCGAGGTCCGGAGGGTCCTGCGACTGCGTCCGACCCAGCAGGCCAGCGCATTGAGCCGGGCCTTCCTCGGGCCGCTCGTCGAGCGGTGGGATCTCGGGCCGCTGGACTACGACGCCGCCCTGGTGACGACGGAGCTCGTGACGAACGCGGTCCTCCACGCCCAGCGCGATGTGGTGCTGGCGCTGCGGCCGATCGAAAAGGGTGTCCGCATCGAGGTGACGGACCAATGCCCCGCGGTGCTCCCGCACATGGCGCCCGACCGGGGCGGCGCGTCGGTGGCACTGTCCCTCGGGGAGAGCGGCCGCGGGCTCCGGGTGGTCAGTGAGCTCGCCGCCCGCTGGGGCGTGGACACCACCCATGGGACGAAGACGGTGTGGGCCGAGTTGGTCAGAGGTCAGGCCGGGCCCACCGAGCCGCTGCTCCAGCTCGAGTATGAGCTCATGGTGCGGGGCGGGGTGACGTTGCGATTTGTCGATCTCCCGACGATGGTCGCCGTCGAGAGCGGGGTGCAGGTGGAGGACGTCGTGCGGGCTATCCAGCTCGAGCACGGCCCGGTGCCGCCCGAGGGCGGCGTGGTCGGACGCCTGTACGAGCTGCTGTTGGCGACGGCGGCGGACCGCCTGGCCGGCCGGCACGCCGCGTTGTGGGCGTCGGCCGAGGAGCGGGCGAGTTTCGATCTTGAGGTGGTGACCACCGGCGAGGCCATGCGCGACCTCGGAGAGCTCTCGCGGATGCTCGAGGACCCGAGCGCGTTCCTCGCCATCGCGCCGCCCCCCCCGCCGGGCGGGGTGGTGCTGCTGCGGCGGTGGTTGCGGGAGGAGACGGCCCACCAGCTCCGGGGCGGGGCACCGCGGTCGTTCGCGAATCCGGAGGCGGAGTTTCTTTAGGTCATTGCGACGTTCGGCGTCTCAGCGCGGCCGTTTCCTGCCATCACCGACCATGACCTCGTCGAACTTCTCCCACCGCATGCGATAGCGGGTGCGACCATTGCCGGGGAGCCAGTCGATGGACCCCTTGCTTATCTGGAGCTCGCCGAGCTTCGCGTCATCGCTCCACACGACGAATGTCACATCTGAGTGGAGGACCATGCGGGTCGGAATATCGACGGTGACTTCGTGAGTTGCCATATCGAGACGGTAGCCCTGGTGGGATTTTGGTGGGTTGATAAACGCGGCGACTCCGGAGGCAGCGATGCGTTCAGTCAACCCCAGAAGATGCTGGTGGGATCTCGTTTGATTTCGGCGAGCAGCGAGACGACGGAGCCGGGCTCGATGAAGTCGTAGGGGTGCCATCTGCTATTTCGGTCAGCCCAGTGGAGCGACCACTTGGTCGACTCGGCGGAGTAGCGGAGCTGGGCCAAGGGTTGATCGGTCCATTCCGTCCCGCGGCCGTCCCAGGGGGCGCGGCTCTCGGAGATTGTCACCGACTTGCCGCGTACCTTGTAGACCACCCGCACCTGGTCGGCCACCTTGGCGGGCGACTGTTCTGCGCAGAATCGCTTGATCCGTTCGAGGTCCATGTCGGGGATCGCAGTCACGAAACGACGATACGTCGACGTTGGCCGGTCCGCAGACGTAGCCGGTCAGCAAGGCTGGTCAGCACCCCGTTATGGTCCGGGGATGCCGCGCGAGGTCGTGACGGGGTACTGCTGGCCGCAATCGGCGAAGCCTGGGGACCAGGTCGGACTGCACATGTCGTCGTCGGGCGGGCGACCGGTGCGCGTGGAGGTGGCCCGGGTCGGCGGGGAGCGCCAGGTGGTGTTGCTCGTGGACGCCGTCGCGGTCGATGAGCATGAGACGCCCAAGGACGCCTCGTCGGTGGGGTGCGCTTGGCCCGTCTCGCTCACTTGGGACGTCGAGCCGACGTGGACGTCCGGCTATTACGAAGTCGTCATGGAGATCGACGTCGGCGAGAAGGTACGGCGCGACTACGCCTTCTTCGTCGTGCTTCCGGCTCGAGGGGCGCGGATCGTGCTCGCCCTGGCGACCAATACGTGGCACGCCTATAACGACTTCGGCGGGAAGAACCTGTACAACGGGGGCACGCAGGTCGCACTGCAGCGGCCGATGACGGCTGGTTACCTCTTCAAGCCGCCGGGCAAGGGGCGTCGTGTCACCGGCACGGGCGAGCCCGATCCGCAGAACGCCGCCCACGTCGGCTACATCCAGATCAACCACCTCTCGGGCTGGGCCGGGTCCGCTGGGTGGCCCGACTGGGAGCTGCCGTTCCTGCAGTGGGCCGAGCGCGAGGGCTTCGAGATCGGCGTGTGCACGAACGCCGATCTCGAGCTGTACCCGGAGCTGCTGGACGACGCGAACCTGTATCTCTCAGTCGGCCACGACGAGTACTGGTCGAAGGGGATGCGCGACACCGTCGAGGCGTTCATCGCGCGGGGCGGGAACGCCGCCTTCTTCTCGGGCAACACGTCGTTGTGGCAGGTGCGCCTCGAGGGAGAAGACCACGACGTGATGGTCGGGTACAAGGGGTTCTTCAAGGACGACCCGTTGTTCGGGTCGGACCGGGAGGTGGAGGTCACGACGTTCTGGTCCGACGTGGTCGTCGCCCGCCCCGAGAACCACATGACCGGCGTCTCGTTCACGCGGGGCGGGTACCACCGCATCGGGCGCAACGTGACGTCCGGCCTGGGCGGCTACACGGTGCACCGGCCCGGTCATTGGCTGTTCGACGGGACCGGCCTCGGCTACGGCGACGTCCTCGGCGTCGGCTCGACGGTGGTGGGCTACGAGTGCGACGGGTGTGTCTTCACCTCTCGAGACGGGCTGCCGTACCCGACGGGCGAGGACGGCACGCCGTCCACCTTCGAGATCCTCGGCACGTGCCCGACCCAGCACTTCACGCGGGAGACGGCGCCCCGACCGCCCAAGCCCGACGAGCCGAGCGAGCTGGAGTACATCGCGGCGCGGGTGTTCGGGACGCGTGAGCCCGAGGCGATGGAACGGATCCGTCACGGCCACGCCGTGCTCGGCGCGTATACGAACGATGCCGGGGCGACCGTGGTGACGTCGGGATCGACGGACTGGGCCCACGGCCTGGCGGGCCGGGACCCCCAGATCGAGCAGATCACGCGGAACGTGTTGTCCCGGCTGGGCTGACCTCGAGCCGGCCGGTCCCGACTTCGGCGTGGAAGATCCCGGTCGTCGGGTCGTACTGCTGCGCGGCGGCGCCGCGGACATCGACGTCGTCGGGCGCGCCGCCGGGGAGCACGCCCAGGTCGGCTTCGACGCGCATGCGCCGGCCGCCCTCGGCGGAAAGGTCGAGGAGCCACTTGCCGTCGGTGACGACGCTCGTGGCCATAAGTCCAGGACCGAGCCGCCCGGACCACGAGGCCGACGGGAAGGCGAGCACGACACGGTCCGTGACGTCGTCGACGCGTCGGACCGTCTCCCCGTACGGCGCCAGCGTGTCGACCTCAGGCGGCAGGAGACTCAGCAGGGTGCCGGGGCGCACGAGGATCGGAACTTCGTCCAGTGGCGCCGCCAGCGTGGCGATGCCGCGGTCGTGCCTGGCGGAGGTCCCGGCCCCGGTGAGGGCGTGGGCGCGCCTCACGGGGTCGTAGCCGACGGCGCGCCAGAGTTCGATCATGCCGTCGTGGGGCACCGTGAGGGTGCGGTCTCGGGCGCCGTCCTCGAGCACCGGCGCGCACAGCAGATCGCGGCCGAGCCAGAACTGGTCGAGCGCGTCGGCCGCCGGCCCGTCGGGGTCATCGAGGGCCATGGCGCACATGATCGGACGCCCGTTGGTGCGGTAGTCCTCGTGGGCGGCGAGGAGGTAGTCGTTGAGCTGTGTGTGCCAGGCGCACCAGTGTTGGAAGTGCGGGAGCACGTCGTCGTCCCAGACCTGGGGACGGCGGTAGGGCGGCAGCTCGATCCCCGATGACTTCGTGCGCATCAGGGGACTGAGGGCGCCGAACTGGATCCAGCGGATGAGCAGTTCGGGGGTCAGGTGTTGCTCCGAGGAGAGGAAGCCGCCGATGTCCGAGCCCCACAGGGCGATCCCGCTGGCCCCCATCGAGAGCCCTTCGACGAGGGAGGAGGCGAGCCCGTCGAAGCCCCAGCCGGTCGTCGGGTCGCCGCCCCAGACAAGTGGGACGTGGGGCGCGGTCCCGGTGAAGCCCGAGCGCACGAAGCGGACGAGTGGCCGGCCGCTCTGCGCTTCGAGTCGACCGGCCGCATCGGCGGCAGCTTGGTGGAAGGCGGTGGCGTAGGCGTTGTGGCCGGCCGTGCCGAGCGGGGCGCCGTCGCGATCGCAGGCATCGAGCGGCGTGTCCTCGCCGAAGTCCTCCATCCAGCCGTCGTAGCCCGAGGCGACGAGCTCGGCGGCGACGTCGGCGAAGCGATCGGTCGCCGCGGGCACGAAGAAGTCGAACTGGGTCTCCTGGGTGTGTGGGGGCTCGCGACCACCGACGTAGGCCTCGAACACGTAGGTCGAGCCGTCCGCGTGGCGCAGAAGCGCGTCGTCGGCCTCGGCGCGGGCGAAGACGTCGGCGTAGTCGATGCCGAGGAGGGGGTTGAGGTACGACAGCACGGCGAGCCCGAAGCCGTGGAGCAGCTCGGTGCGGGCACGTTCGGAAGCCTCGTGGCCGCGGTGCTCGCCGAGCGGGAGGTGGCGGCAGTGCGTCTCGGCGGCCGAGACGGGTACGCCGGCGGCCCGCAGCATCTCGGCCTGGCGGCGCTCCTCCTCGAGCGGGACGTGGTTGGCGTGGCCCGTCTGGTACCAGGGGCCGAACGCCCAGCGGGCCGGCGGCTCGGGTTGGCGGCCGACGTCGTCGGTGTAGTGGCGGAGCGCATCGAGCGGGGTGGGGCCGCCGTAGATCCGCAGCGAGAGCGTGGCGGCTTCGATCTCGACGGCGAGTTGGTCGAGCCCGTCCGGGCGGAGGCGGAAGTAGCTCAGGTCGTCGTTGTGGAGCGCTAGGCCCCAGCCGTTGGTGGACAAGAGCCACGGGAGCGGGAAGTACGTGGCGTCGAGGCGCTGGCGCATGCCCCACGGCGGGACGATGCCCTCCAGGAACGGGTACTCGTAAGACTGATACGGCCCTTCGCCGACGTAGCACTCGACGTCACCCTGGGTGCGCTGGAACGCATCGGAGCGCTCGCCGAAGCCGAGCCAGCGCTCGTCCGCGGTGCAGGCCCACGCCACGCCGAGGGCCTCGACCGTCTCAGGGTGGTCGGACGAGAGGGTGAGGTCCACGACGTCGTCGCGGACGGCGTGGGCGCTCACCGTGACGGTCGATCCCGCCGAGGTCACGAGCGTCGCGGTGAAGGAGTGTGTGGTGGTCGCTGTCTCCGTTGCCCGCTCGACCGCGTCCCAGGTCCCGATCGGTGGCGCCAGCTCGTCGTCGGGCCCGCCGGGGCCGAGAACCGGCCCGCTCCGGGAGCGCCGCGGGCTCACGTCGCCGATGCGCTGCACACCGACGCCGCCGAGCTTGGCCGCCGGCGTGTCGTCGAGGGGGCCGAGCAGCACCCCACGTTCGTCGTCGGCCACGCTGAGCAGTCCGCGGTCGTCGAGCTGCAAGAGAAGTCGACCGGCGCGCAGCTCCACGAGCATGGAACAGTGCCTACCGCGGCTGTCGCGCGAGCCACAGCCCGAGTGCGGGCTGCGCCACGTGGGTGAAGGGGGCGCCGTCCCGGTCGACCGCCGGGCCGGTCGGCGTCATGCCGTCGACGCCGAGGTGCGCCATCTCTTCGGCCAACGGCCGCCAGCCGTACCCCACGGCCTCGAGCTCTTCCGGCGTGAGGCCGCCGGCCTCGGGGTCGGTGCAGTACGTGACGGTGAACCGGCCCTCGCTGCTGCCGTGGATGAGGTGCGCCAGCGTCGCCGGCGAGGCCCGGAGCTCGGGATCTTCCTGGGCGGCGGCGAGGGCGGCCTCGGTGCCCCGGTAGCCGTGGCGGCGGATCAGTTTGTCGATCGCCGGGTCCTCCCCGAACCGCTCGACGCCGGGGGCGAGGACGACCAGCTCGGCGCCGGTCGCCAGCGCGCGCCGGGTGCGGTAGATCGCCTTGTTGCCCAGCCAGGTGGAGCGGAACTCGCCGGCGTCGAGCCACGCCGAAGCGCGGACCCACGCTTCGTCGACCGTGGTGACGTTGCAGCGGCGCGCCAGCGCCACCGCGTCAGCGAAGGCGGCCGCGCCGCTGCGGCCCGTGCCGCCACGCCCCGTCAGGACAGCGCGCAGCGTGTCGCCCTGGTCGGTGGCCTCGACCACGGTCAGGACGAAGAGGACATCGACCCGGGGAGACAGCATGCGGTCGAAGGCCGAGTCGACGAGGTCGCGGACGGCGGTACCGGTTTCCCCGATGATCGTCTCGATGCCCACGAGCGCCCCCAGCAGGTGGCTGGCGCCGATGAAGGATTGGCCTCCGAGGCCCACGACGAGGTTCTTCGTGTAGCCGCTCATCCCGATCACCTCGTGCGGCAGTACCTGGCCCAACGAGACGACGAGGTCCCAGCCCTCGAGGAGGGTCGACGCCACCTCGACGACGACCTCGTCGTGGAGCAGGTCGTCGCTCAGCGCCGCCACCTCGTCCGGCGGCAGCCGCCCGAGCTCGGTGACGCCGTGCCGCCAGTCGTGGACGAGCAGCTGGTCGGCCTCCAAGTGGCCGCCGAACAGGAGTTGGGCGTCGCGCTCCTGCATGGCGCGATGGGTGCCGACGGCGGGCAGCACCCCCACCTCGCAGCCGCGCTTCTCGATGCGGTCCCGCAGCCGCCACGTGAGGTCTCCCGCACGCGAGGGCGCGCGGGTCTGATCCGGCGGCACGAGCAGCACCCGGCGCAGACGATCGGTGATCACCGACTCTTCGATTGCCTCGGCGATGGCGTCGAGATCGTCGTCCCCGAGCGCGACGTCGAGGCCGCCCCAGGTTGCCAACGGTTCGATCCGCCGCGCGGGTTCCGCCAGGGCGCTCAGCACTTCCGAGAGCAGTTCCTTCCGTGGGATCGTGGCGTCGAAGGTCAGCACGTCGCCCTCGTCGGCGTCCGGCAGCTCGAACGCCGCCAGCTGGCTCGACGCGAGCTCGGGACCGGCGAAGTGGTGCTGCCGTCTTTCTAGGCGGGCGCGCACGTCGGCCTCGTCGATGCGGAGCCAGACGAAGCGGAC